>NZ_CP101283.1:3857573-4186512 GCF_024298925.1 Phenylobacterium sp. LH3H17
GTGCACCTACGGCATCACCTGCCGCGCCGTGCTGCAGGCCATCACCGACTTCGACCCCGACCAGATCCTCAGCCACCAGGCGCGGTTCTCCGCCCCGGTCTTCCCGGGCGACACCATCACCGTCGACCTCTGGAAGGACGGCAAGAACATCTCCTTCGAGGCCCGCGTGAAGGAACGCGGCGCCACGGTGATCAAGAACGGCCTGACCGTCCTGCGGTAGCCGGCGTCTCCTCCTCTCCCCTTTCAAGGGGAGAGGCAGGGTGAGGGGATGCGTCGCGAAGCGGCGCTGTCCGGTCCATCGACCTGTTCAGTGCGGCGGCGAAGCCCCCCTCACCCAACCTCTCCCCCCGAAGGCGGGTGGAGAGGGGCAGGTAAGGTCTGGCCGAGGCGCATTCCCAATTTTTGGGAGCCGTTCTAGAGAGGGGCGATGTTCCGCACGCCCAAGCTCCTCGCCAGCGCGGCCCTGGCCGTCGCCCTCGCCGCCTGTTCCAGCCTGACGCTCCCAAACACGCCGGCCGCCGTGGCGCCCGTGGACGAGAGCCTGGTCGCCCATCCCATCCCGACCACCCTGACCGGCTATCTCGCCGCCGGCGCCATCGACGGAACCGCCCTGCTGGGCCCGCCGCCGGCGCCCGACAGCCTGCGCGGCCAGGCCGACCGGGCGCGCTATCTCGAGACCCGATCCCTGGAGGGCAGCGCCCGCTGGGCGCAAGCCAAGGTGGACAACGACCTGTGGGGCGGCGGGGCGCTGAAGCAGTACGCGTGCAAGATGGGCGTCGCGATCGACGCCAGGCAGACCCCGTCCACCCTGCGGGTGCTGGAGCGGGTGGAGCTGGACGTGCGCACGGTCGGCAAGCCGGCCAAGGACCACTACAACCGCCCGCGGCCGATGGTCGGGGACGACCGGGCCATCTGCGTTCCGCGCGAGGCCTGGATGAAGACCAACGCCTCCTATCCTTCCGGCCACGCCATGACCGGCTGGGTCTGGGCGCTGATCCTGGCCGAGCTCATGCCGGCCAAGACCGACGGCCTGCTTGCGGTTGGCAAGTCGGTGGGCGACAGCCGGGCCATCTGCGGCGTGCACTATCCCAGCGACATCGAGGCCGGCCGGACCCTGGGCGCGGCCATGGTCGCCACCCTGCACGGCGACCCGGAGTTCCAGGCCGACATGCGCAAGGCCCGCGCCGAGGTCGCCCGCGCCAGGACCGCGCCGAGCGGCTGCGGCGCCTAGGGCCGGCGCACCGCATAGACGACGTGGCGGCGCAGGGGATGGTCCTCCGCCAGCGCGGGATGGTCGAAGTCGCGGGACGGGTCAGCGATCATGCCGATGCGGGTCATCACGGCCTGGGACTTGAGGTTGGTCGCCGCGGTGAAGGCGATGATCTCGGGCGTGTCGATGTTGGCGAACCCCCACGCCAAGGCCGCCCTCGCCCCTTCGGTGGCCAGCCCCTGACCCTGAACGGCCGACGACAGTCGCCAACCCATCTCAATGCAGGGTCCTGGCGGGCTCTGCTCATGGAAGCGCACGCCGATCATGCCGACGAGCTGATCGTCGGACCGCCGCGCGGCCGCCCAGAAGTCATAGCCGCGCTGTGCGATGTGAGTATTGATCCGGTCAATGGTCTGGTCGCTCTCCGCACGCGTGCGGACGCCGCCCAGCCATTCGCCCACGCGCGGGTCGGCGTTCATCGCGGCGAACGCCTCGCGGTCGTCGTCGCGGAAGGCGCGCAGGATGAGGCGGGGCGTCTCGATCATGCCTGGGTCCAATCAGGCCGGACGCGGCGCCGTCAACGCGCCGTATAGGTCGGTGCGGCGGTCGCGGAAGAAGCCCCAGGCGGCGCGGTGGGCGGCGAGGAAGTCGAGGTCGAAACTGGCCTGGACCAGGCCTTCGTCGTCCCGCCCCAGGGCCGAGACCAGGTCGCCGCGATGGTCGGCGATGAAGGAGCTGCCGTAGAAGGCTTGGCCGCCGTTGGGGTAGTTGTCCCAGGGCTCGAAGCCGATGCGGTTGGCGCCCACCACCGGGATCACGTTGGAGACCGCGTGGCCCTGCATGGCGCGCCGCCAGGGGGCGGCGGTGTCGAGGGTGGCGTCGTGCGGCTCCGAGCCGATGGCGGTGGGATAGAACAGCACCTCGGCGCCCATCAGCGCCATGGCGCGCGCGGCCTCCGGGTACCACTGGTCCCAGCAGATGCCGACGCCCAGCCGGCCGAAGCGGGTGTCCCAGACCTTGAAGCCGGTGTCGCCGGGCCGGAAATAGTACTTCTCCATATAGCCCGGGCCGTCGGGGATATGGCTCTTGCGGTAGACGCCCATCAGCGAACCGTCGGCGTCGACCATCACCAGGCTGTTGAAATAGTGCGGGCCCTCGCGCTCGAAGATCGAGATCGGCAGGACCACGCCCAGTTCGGCGGCCAGCGGCGCGAGCGCGGTGACGCAGGGATGCTCCCGCCACGGATGGGCCTCTGCAAACCAGCGCTCCTCCTGGGCGACGCAGAAATAGGGGCCCTGGAACAGTTCCGACGGCAGGATCACCTGGGCGCCGTTCGCCGCGGCCTGGCGGATGAAGTCCTGCGTCTTGGCGATATTGGCGGCGAGGTCCGTCCCGTAGGCGGTCTGGATCGCGGCGACATTGATCGTGCGGGCCATCAGGCGGGCTCCTGCTGGGTGATGCAGTGGAACGACCCGCCGCCGGTCAGGATGGCGTTGGACGGCAGGCCGATGACCTCGCGGTCGGGGAACACGCTCTTCAGGGCCTCCAGGGCGAAGTCCGCGGCGCGGCCCGGCTTGTAGGTGGGCATGATCACCGCCCCGTTGGCGATGATGAAGTTCATGTGGCTGGCCGGGGCCGCTCCGCCCTCATGGCTCTCGATCCAGCCCGGAGAGGGCACGCGGACCACCTGCAGCGGGCGGCCGTCGGCGTCGGTCATGCCGGCCAAGCGGCGCGCGGCGTCGTCATAGGCCCCGCCGTTCACGTCGCCCCGGCCGAAGGCGACGGGGCAGACCACGACGCCCGGGGCGACGAAGCGCGCCAGGTTGTCCACATGGCCGTCGGTGTGGTCGTTGGCCAGGCCCTCGCCCAGCCACAGCACCTTGCGCGCGCCCAGCGCCCGGGCGAAGGCGGCCTCGGCGACGGCTTCCGTCCAGCCGGGATTGCGGTTGGGATTGAGCACGCACTGGCCGGTGGTCAGCACCGTGCCGATCCCGTCGTGGTCGACGGCGCCGCCCTCCAGGATGAAGTCGTGCTCCGTGAGCGGAACACCGGAGGCCGCGGCGATCTGGCCGGCCACCTCGTCGTCGTGCTCCAGCTCGTAGCTGCCGCCCCAGCCGTTGAAGCGGAAGCCGCGGGCCGTGTCGCGGTCCTGCTCCTTGGCGAAGATCGGCCCGGTGTCGCGCAGCCAGATATCGCCGAACCGACCGGAAACGATCTCGACCCCCGCCACCTGGCCCAACAGGCGCCGGGCCTCGGCCTCGCCGGCCGGCGATCCGGTGAGCAGGCGCACGCGCTCGGCGCCGGGTCCGGCCAGGGCGCGGGCCAGGGCGGCCACCTCGGCCTGGGCCTGGGGCAAGTCCTCCTCCCACAGCTCCGCATGGCTGGGGAAACCCAGCCACATGGCGCGGTGGCGAGCCCATTCGGCGGGGACGAGCAGGGTCATGGTCTTCCTGTGGCTATCGGACGCGCGCAGATGGGCGGAGCAGGCGCGCGCGTCAAGCGTCGCCAAAGAAAAGGGCGGCCGCATCGCTGCGGCCGCCCCGATCTCTCAAACCCTTTGTGAGGTCTAGAACTCGACGTGGAGGGTCGCGACGAAGGTCCGCGAATAACCCGGCTGGAACACGCTGGTCCCGGTGGGGTTGCCGGTGAGGTCGCCGATATAACGCTCGTCGAACAGGTTCTTCACGTTGAGCTGGAGATAGGTCTGCTCCATCTCGAAGACCGGCAGCTTGAAGCGGGCGTCGAGGTCCCAGAGGGAATAGCCCGGCGCCTTTTCGGTGTTGACCAGGTTCGTCCAACGATCGCCGACGAACTTGCCTTGCACGCCCAGGCTCAGCCACTCGGTCGGATCCCAGTCGACCCGCACCGCGCCTTGCAGCTTGGGCGTTTCGTAGAGCGACTTGCCCTTGGTTTGGAGAACCGTCCCGAAGCTCTCGCCGGGGATGTTGCTCTGGATTTCGGATTCGATGTACGAGGCCGAAGCGAAGAACGAGAGATAGTCTTCCGGCTGCCACTTCACCTGGCCGTCGACGCCCCAGAGCTTCACGTCGCCGACATTGAGCGAGAAGGCGATGCCGGCGGCTTCGTCGAAGGCGCGTTCGATGCGGTTCGAGAAGTCGTTGCGCCAGGCCGCGGCGGTCAGCAACAGGGTCGGCGACTGGTAGCGCCAGCCGAGGTCAATGGCCTTGCCGATTTCCGGCCCGACGTCCGAGAGCTTCTGGCCGTAGAGATCGTCGGTGCGCGGCGCCGACAGGGTCTCGGCGTAGCTGGCGTAGATCGAGTGATTTTCCGTCAGCTCGTAGCTCACGCCCACGTTCGGCAGGACATCGTCGAACTTGACCTGGAAGGACCGCGGCAGGGCGAAGCGGTTGGCCGAGCTGGAGTTCTGGCTGCTGCCCGCCGTCGGGAAGACGACCAGGGGACGGCCCTGGCCGTCATCCGTACCGGCGACAACCGTCGGGCTCTGGGTGGTGCAGTAGGCGTTGAACGTGTCGCGCTGGTAGCAATAGTTGTTCAGGTCACGCTTGAAGAACGGCGCCCGCAGGCCGGCGTTCAGCAGCAGGCGGTCTTCCATGAACCGGCCGCGATACTCGATCGAGAACTGGTTCAAGGTGGCGATCGAGAAGCGGTCGCGGCGGCGCAGGATCGTGCCGTCCGACAGTACGACCGGCGGGCCGTAGCCGTCCTTGCCGCCGAACACGTCCAGCGGATCGCCGTTCTGGTCGAAGCGGGTGGCCTGGCCGGTCTGGCGGTGACGCGCGTAGTCGATGGTGTAGGCGCCGCGCAGGCTCTGGTTGTCCGCGAACTTCCAGATGATCGAGGAGGTCAGGCTGTAGCGGCGGGTGTTGGTCGTGTTGGGCCAGTACAGCAGCACGCGGTCGAGGGCGTCGCCGTCGCCGTTCAGGTCGGTCGGCGTGCGGAACTGCGGATCGTTCTCCTGGAAGATCGCCCGGCCACCGCCATTGGCGATCGTGTACTGGAACGAAGGGTCGACCGTCAGGATCAGGTTGTCCGTCAGGTGGAAGCTGCCCTGGCCGCGCAGGTTGCCGGTGTTGGACGGATTGATGTTGTTGCCGACATAGTTGGCGCAGGAGGCGGTGAAGCCGGTGGCGCTGGTGGCTTCGTTCTGCACGGTGCCGGCGTTGGGCGCCGGGCGGACGCAGGCGGCGTCGTAGGTGAGCGTGGTGTCCGGCAGGTTCGCCGTGGTCACCCCGTTACGCTCGAACTGGCCGAGATTGATGCGGCGGATGAAGGCGTTGCGGTTCTCGTTGTAGTGCGCGATCAGGCTGACAAAGTCGCCGTTGTCGCCCAGCGGCTGGTAGATCCGGGCGTTGTACTGCTGCTTCTTGATCTTGCCGGTGCCGGTGAAGATGTCGTTGGTGGTGTAGAGGCCGCTGACCCAGGCCTTGGTGCCCCAGGGGCCGAAGGCGCCCGATTCCAGGGTGCCATAATAGCGCTGGAAGTTCTCGGAACCGAGACCGACCTCGAAGCGGCCGCCCATCTCGTCGGACGGCGTGCGGGTCGTGTAGTTGATGGTGCCGCCGGCCGCCGCCGCCGTCGGGCTGTCCACGTCGGTGGTGCCCAGGTTCACGTCGACGCGGCTGATCAGGTCCGAGTCCAGCTGCTGGTTCGGATAGATGGCGTAGTTGCCGCTGTCGTTGAGCGGCACGCCGTCCTGCAGCAGGGCCACGCGGGCGCTGTCGAAGCCGCGCAGGGTGATGTCGCCGCCGGACGAACCGAAGGCGTCGTTGGCGGTGAAGTTCACGCCCGGCAGGATGTTGATGGTGTCCAGGATCGTCTGACCCGGGGTCTGCTTGGCGATGAACTCAGCCGTCAGGGCCGAGCGCGACTTCGGTACCTCGACAGCGACCACGCCGTCCAGCTGCCGGGGCCCGCTGACGCCGGTGACCACCAGTTCCTCGACGATCGCCGTACCGGTCGATTGGGCCATGGCGGCGTTGGAGACCAACAGGCCCGTAGCCAGCGCCGTAGTCGCGCACAGGGCGCGGCTCAAAATCTTGTTCATTTGGAATCCCCTATCCATCGCGAATGGGGTAGCCCCAGCCCCCCAGTCTTGAGCGGTCCTATAGCGCGGAATTTGTCGGTGTGGGTGACGGATTTGTTACGACCACGCCTCGTCGCGGGGCGGTCGCCCGGAAAGGCGGCGCCTGTCGCTTTACAGACACGCCGCCGCGCGCAACCTTCCCGCCGCCCGAGGAGACCCAGGTGGCCCGCAACGCTTTATCCGACCACGGATTTGACGCCGAATGGCGCGCCGTCCTGCTGATCACGGCGGCCCTGACCGCCGTGCGCCTGGCGGCGCTGTTCGCGACCCCCTTGGAGCTCTACCCGGACGAGGCCCAGTATTGGCTTTGGTCGAGGACCCTGGACTGGGGCTATTTCTCCAAACCTCCGATGGTCGCCTGGACCATCTGGGCCACCACGGCGCTCGGGGGCGATTCCGAGGCCTGGGTGCGGCTGGCCTCACCGCTCTTCCACGCCGGGACCACGCTCTGCGTCTATGCGGTGGGGCGGAAACTGTATGGTCCGCACGCGGCCCTGGCCGGGGCGGCGCTCTACCTGCTGATGCCCGGGGTGCAGCTCTCGTCGCTGATCGCCTCGACCGACGCGCCGCTGCTGTTCTTCATCGGCCTGGCGCTCGTGGCCTATGTGAACCTGGCCGGGGCCGAGGGACGGCGGCGCCTGCTTCTGGCGCTGGCCTTCGGCGCGGCGGTGGGCCTGGCCTTCCTGGCCAAATACGCGGCGGTCTACGTGCTGATCGCGCTCGCCCTGCACCTGGGGCTTTCCAGGCAGGGCCGCGCCGCCTGGTCCCCGGGGGCCGCGACGGCCGCCCTAGCGGCCTTCCTGCTCGTGCTGGCGCCCAATGTCGCCTGGAACGCCGCCCACGGTTTCGCCACCGTCCAGCATACGGCCGCCAACGCCGCCTGGGGCGGACGCAAGCTGTTCAACTTCGCGGAGCTCGGCGACTTCCTGGTCTCGCAGTTCGGGGTGTTCGGACCGATTCCGTTCGCGGTGCTGGTGGGCGGCGCGGTGCTGCTGGCCTGGCGCCGGCGGCTGACGGAGGCCGACCTGCTGCTGCTCTGCTTCGCCATCCCGCCCTTCCTGATCGTCACCGGCCAGTCGTTCATCAGCCGGGCCAACGCCAACTGGTCCGGGGCCGGCTATGTGGCGGCCTCGATCCTGGTGGGCGCCTGGCTGGTCCGGTGGCGGGCGCGCGGCTGGCTGATCGCCGCCATCGCCTTCCAGGCGGCGGCCGCGGTGCTGTTCCTGGCCTGCGTGCTCAACCCGCCCTTCGCCGACAAGGTGGGCCTGGCCAATTCCTTCAAGCGCGCCAAGGGCTGGGAGCAGATCACCGAGAAGATGGTCGAGCGCGCCCTGCGCGAGGGGCCGGGCGAGCTCTCGGCCATCGCGGTGAACGACCGGTTCCTGTTCAACGCCGCGGCCTATTACGGGCGCGACTTCCTCGCCCTGCCCGGCCAGGCGCCTCTGGTCATGTGGCTGCGCGAGGCCCATCCGCAGAACCAGGCCGAGACCACCGCCCCGCTGACGGCCCAGGTAGGCCGGCGGGTCCTGGCCGTCAGCCTGGAGCAGGTCTATCGCGACGAGATGGCGGCCGACTTCAAGACCGTCCAGGACCGCGAGATCGTCAGTGTCCGGCTGGACAGGAAGCGCCGCCGCCGTGCTGAGATCTTCATCGCCGAGGGCTTCGCGCCCAGGCCGCGCGACCCGGTCAGCGGTGCGCCGATCCCCATACGGCCTTGAGCGCCCGGTCGCGGCCGCAGCCGATCCGGTAGCGGTTGTAGGCGGCGGGGTTCTTCTTGGCGTAGTCCTGGTGGTAGGCCTCCGCCGGCCAGAAGGGCGACTTGCGCAGCACCCTGGTCGCCACCGACCTGCCGAGAGTCTTGGCCACCCGGGCCTTGACCTCCAGCGCCGTGGCCCGCTCGGCCTCGGTCGTGACGAACACCGCGGTGGTGTAGGCGTGCCCGCGGTCGCAGATCTGCCCGCCGGAATCGATCGGGTCGATATTGTGGAAGAAGCCGTCCACCAGCTCCGCATAGCTGATCCGGGCGGGGTCGTAGGTGACCTTCACCGACTCCAGGTGGCCTTCGTGGTTCCGGTAGTCGGGGTTTCGCAGGGCGCCGCCGGAATAGCCGGAGACGGCCTCGGTGACGCCGGGCATGCCCTCCATGGCCTTTTCGACGGACCAGAAGCAGCCGCCGGCGAAGACCGCGGTCTTGAGCGGGCCGGCGGCCCAGGCCGGCGCGCTCGCCGGGGCGGCGGCCGAGAGGCCGAAGACAGCGGCCAGGGCCACGGCGGTCAGGGTCGGTTTCATAGGGCCAAGCATCTCACCATGCGCCGGCGGGACAAACCGCCGTTTCGCCGATGAGATACGGATAGATCGCCGAGCCGGATGCTAGATGGCGACGGCGAAGTCGGCTTCCGTCTTGGCCTTGACCTCGTCCAGGGTGACGCCGTCGGCCAGGGCCGTGAGCGTCAGGGGCGACTTGCCTCGGCTGATGTCGAACACGCCCAGATCGGTGATCAGCAGGTCGACCACGCCGGCGCCGGTCAGCGGCAGGGTGCAGGCCTTGAGCAGCTTGGGCGCGCCGGACTTCTCGATGTGGTCCATGACCACGACCACGCGCTTGACGCCGGCCACCAGATCCATGGCCCCACCCATGCCCTTGACCACCTTTCCGGGCACCATCCAGTTGGCCAGGTCGCCCTTCTCGGAAACCTGCATGCCGCCCAGGATGGAGAGCGCGATGTGGCCGCCGCGGATCATGGCGAACGAGTCGGCGCTGGAGAAATAGGACGACGAGTCCAGCTCGGTGATGGTCTGCTTGCCGGCGTTGATCAGGTCGGCGTCCTCTTCCCCCTCATAGGGAAAGGGGCCCATGCCCAGCATGCCGTTCTCGCTCTGCAGGGTCACGTGCATGCCGGCCGGGATGTAGTTGGCCACCAGGGTCGGGATGCCGATTCCGAGGTTCACATAGAAGCCGTCGCGCAGCTCCATGGCGGCGCGGGCCGCCATCTGTTCGCGGGTCCAGGCCATCTTAAGCGCTCACCTTGTCTTCTCGCGGCCGCGTCGTGACGCGCTCGATGCGCTTCTCGTACTTCGCGCCGGCCACGATGCGGTCCACATAGATGCCTGGGGTGTGGATGTTGTCCTTGTCCAGGGCCCCGATCTCCACCAGCTTCTCGACCTCGGCGACGCAGGCCTTGCCCGCGGTGGCCATCATCGGATTGAAGTTCCGCGCGGTCTTTCGGTAGACGAGGTTGCCCTCGGCGTCGCCGGCATAGGCCTTGACGATGGAGAGGTCGGCCATCAGGCCGCGCTCCATGACATAGAGCTCGCCGTCGAACTCGCGGACCTCCTTGCCCTCCGCCACCAGGGTGCCGACCCCGGTCTTGGTGAAGAAGGCCGGGATGCCGGCCCCGCCGGCGCGGATGCGCTCGGCCAGGGTGCCCTGCGGGTTGAACTCCAGCTCAAGATCCCCCGAGAGGTAGAGCTGCTCGAACAGCTTGTTCTCGCCCACATAGGACGAGATCATCTTGCGGATCTGGCCGCTCTCCAGCAGGACGCCCAGGCCGAAGCCGTCGATCCCGCAATTGTTGGAGACCACGGTCAGGTCCTTGGTCCCAGCCTCGCGGATCGCCGCGATGAGGTTTTCCGGGATGCCGCAGAGGCCGAAGCCCCCGGCCATGATCGTCATGCCGTCGAACAGCAGGCCCGCCAGGGCCTCGACCGCGTCTTTTTGAACCTTGTTCGCCATGCGGTTCCCTTAGGTCACGACGTCGAGAATATCAACAGTTGGTGAATTAGATTCCGATGCGCATATGCCGCCGCATCGGGCCATAGTCGGGGCTCCAAGACGAGGGCGAGATCAGAGCATGCATGGCGACGGACTTCTGATCCAGGCCCTGGTCTATCTGGCCGCGGGCGTGATCTCGGTCCCGATCGCCAAGCGCCTGGGACTGGGCTCGGTGCTGGGGTACCTGATCGCCGGCGTGCTGGTGGGCCCCTTCGTGCTCGACCTGGTCGGCGAAGCCGGAGACGTGATGAAGTTCGCCGAGTTCGGCGTGGTCATCCTGCTGTTCCTGATCGGGCTGGAGGTCCGCCCCGCGCTGCTGTGGCGGATGCGCACGGCGATCTTCGGCCTGGGCGGGGGCCAGGTGGCCTTCACCACGGCCCTGACCGGCGGCGCGGCCCTGTTGCTGGGCCTTCCGTGGCAGATGGCCCTGGCGGTCGGGCTCACCCTGTCGATGTCCTCCACCGCCATCGTGCTGGCCAGTCTCGAGGAGCGCGGCCTGCGTCAGGGCGCCGTCGGCGAGGCGGCCTTCGGCGTGCTGCTGTTCCAGGACCTGGCGGTGATCCCGCTCTTCGCCCTGCTGCCCTTCCTGGCCACCATCGCCCCCGACGCCGCGGCCCAGGCCGGCGGACATGGCGGCGACTTGCTGGGCGACCTGCCGGGCTGGGCGCGGGCGCTGGCCATCATGGGGGCGGTCGGAGCGGTGGTGGTCGGCGGCAAGTACCTGACCCAGCCGATCTTCCGGTTCATCGCCGCCGCCCGGCTGCGTGAGATATTCACCGCCTTCGCCCTGCTGCTGGTCATCAGCGTCGCGGCCCTGATGCAGACCGTCGGCCTGTCGCCGGCGCTGGGCGCCTTCCTGGCCGGGGTGGTGCTGGCCGAGAGCGAGTTCCGCCGCGAGCTGGAGACCGACATCGAGCCCTTCCGCGGCCTGCTGCTGGGGCTGTTCTTCATCACGGTCGGCGCGGCGCTGGACTTCGGCGTGATCCTGGCCCAGCCCCTGCTGCTGGCGGGGCTGGTGATCGGACTGATGATCTTCAAGGCCGTGGCCATGTACGGCGCGGCCCGGATCTTCCGCATCCCGCCGCTGGCGGCCGGCACCACGGCCGTGGCCCTGGCCCAGGGCGGGGAGTTCGCCTTCGTGCTGCTGACTTTCACAGTTGGGGCCGGAGTCATCGATCCTGAGCTCGCCAAGCTGATGACCGCCACCGTGGCGCTCTCCATGGCCGCCACGCCCCTGGCCATGCTCGCGCACGAGCGCCTGATCCTGAGCCGCCCCATGGCCGAGGGGCCAAAGCCCGAGCAGCAGCCTTTCGACGAGGGCGAGCCGCACGTGATCGTCGCGGGCTTCGGTCGGGTCGGCCAGATCTCGGCGCGCCTGCTGATGGCCAACGACTTCAACGTGGTGACCCTGGATTCCAGCATCGAGCAGATCGAGACCCTGCGCCGCTTCGGCCGGAAGGTGCACTATGGCGACGCCGCGCGACTGGACCTGCTGCGCACCGCGGGCATCGAGAAGGCCGCGCTGCTGATCGTGGCCATCGACGACCAGGACAAGGCCGCCGAGCTGGTGGAGGCCGCGCGTCAGGCCTTCCCGCACCTCAAGATCCTCGCACGCGCCTGGGATCGGCGGCACGCCTACGACCTGCTGCGCAACGGCGCCGACGATGTGGAGCGCGAGACGTTCGAGGGTGCGCTGGCCATGGGCCGCCGCGCCCTGGTGACGCTGGGCTTCAGCGACTACCGGGCCACCCGCGCGGCCACCTTCTTCCGGAAGCTGGACAAGAAGCTGTTCGACGAGCTCGCCCCGATTTCGGGCGAGGAGGAGAACTTCATCATGGCCGCCCGCGATTCACGCGACACCATGGACAGGCTGCTGGCCGCCGAGATGCGCCGCGCCGCCGAGGAGGAGGACCAGGAACGGCGAGCCGCCGCCCTGGCCTCCACCAAGGAGAATCAGCCCGTATAGGGCTGCAGGACGATCTCGACCCGACGGTTCTGCGCGCGGCCCGCATCCGTGGCGTTGGAGGCGGTCGGCGCGCTTTCGCCACGGCCGGCGACGAACAGGCGGTCCTGGAGGACTCGGCCGGGGGACACGAGATAGGCGGCCACCGAGGCGGCGCGCCGCTCGGACAGGGCCTGGTTGTAGTCGTCAGGGCCTGTGGCGTCGGCGTGGCCGACCACGTCCACCAGGGTCTGGGGATAGCCGTTCAGGGTGCGGGCGACACTATCCAAGACGCCGAAGAACTGCGGCTGGATGTCGGAGCGATCGACGCCGAAAGTCACGTCGCTGGGCATCTGCAGAACGATATTGTCGCCCTGACGCACGACGTTGACGCCGCTGCCGGCCAGATCGCGCCGCAGGTCGGCCTGCTGCCGATCCATGTAATTGCCCACCGCCGCGCCGCCGAGGGCGCCGATCCCCGCGCCGATGAGGGCGTTCTTGCGCCCCTGCTCGCTGCGATTGGTGTTGGTGAGGTAGCCCAACGCCGCGCCGCCCAGGGCGCCGGCGATGGCCCCCGTGCCGGTGTTGTTCCGAACGGTCTGTCCGGTGTAGGGGTCGACGGTGGTGCAGGCGGCCAAGGCGCCCGCGCCGAACAAACATGCCCCAAGGGCTGACCAGGTGCGCATTAAATGACTTTCGTGTGGAACCAGCCGTCGGAACGCGGCGCCAAGGCCAAGGTTCCCGGATGCGTCGTATACTCGACAGAGGGGAAAGCGCGATGACACCCTCCATTCAGCCCGTGTCGTTCCAGGATTTCGGACGCGATTTCGACGGCTTCGCCCGCGACCTGGGCGGCTCGTTCGCCCGCTACGGCTTCGCGGTGATCTCCGACCACGGCCTGCCCCAGGACCGCATCGACCGCGCCATCGCCGCGGCCAAGACCTTCTTCGCCCTGCCCGAGGATGTGAAGAAGAAGTACGTCGGGGTGGGCGGACAAAGGGGCTACACCCCCTTCGGCATCGAGACCGCCAAGGACGCCCAGCACTTCGACCTGAAGGAGTTCTGGCACATGGGCCGGGACCTGCCGGCGGGCCATCCCTACCGTGCCTCCATGCCCGACAATGTCTGGCCGGCCGAAGTCCCCGAGTTCCGCGCCGAGATCGCCTGGCTGTTCGAGACCCTGGACGCGCTCGGCCGCAAGGTCCTGGAGGCCATCGCCGCCTACCTGAAGCTCGACCGCCATTTCTTCGACGCCACCGTCGACCAGGGCAATTCGATCCTGCGCCTGCTGCACTATCCGCCGGTGCCGAAGGACGGCCCCAACATCCGCGCCGGGGCGCATGAGGACATCAATGTCATCACCCTGCTGCTCGGCGCGGAGGAGGCCGGGCTGGAGGTCCTCGACCGCGATGGCCGATGGCTGGCGATCAATCCGCCGCCCGGCTCGGTGGTGTGCAATATCGGCGACATGCTGCAGCGGCTGACCAACAAGGTGCTGCCCTCGACCACCCACCGGGTGGTCAATCCCGCGCCCGAGCGGCGGGGCTTCGCGCGCTATTCGACGCCCTTCTTCCTGCACTTCAATCCGGACTACGAGATCGTCACCCTGCCTGGTTGCGTCGACGGTGCGCACCCCGACCAGGGACTGCCGCCGATCACCGCCGACGCCTTCCTTCAGGAGCGGCTGCGCGAGATCAAGCTGCTTTAGAAGTCCTTGAGTCCCCTGGGCTTTGAGCTTCACCTTGAAAGTCCCTCCGCCTCTTCAGGCGCTCGCAATCGCTCCACAGCTTTCTAGTGAAGGTTGCCGAACACCGTTCGGATAAAGACGGAAATTTAACCCAGACCACCCAGTCTCCGGCCGCAAACGTGGTTCGGGGGAGAAGATGTCCGAGGAAGGACCGGCTTTGCAGGCCGAGGCCCAGCGCCTCGCCGCCATCGCGACCCTTGATTTGGACGAGCTGAAGCCGACCTTCGAGCGGATCGGCCGGCTGGCCCGCGCCTTTTCCCGCGTGCAGCTGGGCGACGTGGTCCTGGTGGGCGCCAAGCGCACCTGGCACGCCAGCATCGGACCGGACTGGACCGACGAACAGGTCAGCGAGGACCAGTCGTTCTCACAGGTTGCGGTCGAAAGCGACGAGGTCCTGTGGGTGGCCGACACCCGCAAGGACAGCCGCTTCGCGTCGCACCCACATGTCACGGGTTCTGAGGGCGTGCGATTCTACGCTGGCGCCGCCATCCGCCTGGGCGGACAGCGCATCGGCGTGGTCTGCGTCGCCCACCACGAGCCCCGCGCCTATGACCCGGAGCTCGCCGACTACCTGATCGACCTCGCCGCCATCGCCGCCAACGAATGCTCCCGCCACCAGGCCCAGCGCGACCTGGTCAAGGCCGCCCAGGAGGCCCGCCGTTCGGAAGAGCGGGTCAAGCTCGCCCTGGAGATCGGCGAGGTCCGCATGTGGGAGATGGACTATCAGCGCGGCTCGCTCAGCACCGTGGGGTTCGACTATACGGAGCTCGGCATGGAGCCGACCTTCGACCTGATGATGGCCGACATGTGGTTCGGCATCCATCGCGACGACCGCGCCGGCGCCCAGCGCGCTTGGGAGGATCACGTGACCCACGGGGTCCCCTTCCGCGAGACCTATCGGGTCCTGCAGAAGGACGGGCCGCATCAGTGGCACTACTCGGCGTGCGAGGCCACCAAGGACGAGCAGGGGCGGGTGATCCGCGCCATCGGCGTGCTGCGCAACATCGACAATCAGAAGCGCGGCGAGCTGGAACTGCTGAAGGCCAAGGACGAGGCCGAGGCGGCCAACAAGGCCAAGAGCGAATTCCTGGCCAATATGAGCCACGAGATCCGCACCCCCTTGAACGGGGTGATGGGCATCGCCGGCGCCCTGGCCCGCACCGAGCTGTGTGGAAGTCAGGCCGAGATGGTCGAGCTGATCGAGACCTCGGCCCAGACCCTGGAAGCCCTGCTCACCGACATCCTGGACCTGGCCCGCATCGAGGCCGGGCGAATGGAGATCCGGCCCGAGCCCTTCGACCTGACCACCTCGGTCAACGCCTGCGCGGCCCTGTTCGAGGCCTCGGCCCAGGCCAAGGACATCGAGCTGAAAGTCGAGCTGGAGCCCTACGCCCAGGGCATGTTCGAGGGCGATGCTCCGCGCATCCGCCAGGTCCTCACCAACCTGCTGGGCAATGCGGTGAAGTTCACCTCCGGCGGCGAGGTGAAGCTCTCGGTCCGCGCCCGCCGCGACGAGACCACCACTCACCTCACCTTCGCGGTCTCCGACACCGGCATCGGCTTCGACGAAAAGACCCGCCAGCGGCTGTTCGGCCGTTTCCAACAGGCCGACGGCTCGATCACCCGCAAGTACGGGGGCACGGGCCTGGGCCTGGCCATCTCCCGCTCCCTGGCCGAGGCCATGGGCGGCGACCTGACCGCCGAGGCCACCCCGGGCAAGGGCGCGACCTTCTACCTGTCCCTGGAGCTCCCGCGCCGCGAGGGCACCGTGGAGATGTGGGGCGAGCACGAGACCCACCAGACCGAGGAAGCCGAGTTGGACACCATGCGCGTCCTGCTGGCCGAGGATCATCCGACCAACCGGCGGGTGGTGGAGCTGATCCTGGGCGCGGCCGGGGTCGACCTGATCAGCGTCGAGAACGGCGCCGAGGCGGTGGACGAAGCCGCCCGCTCGCGCTTCGACCTGATCCTCATGGACATGCAGATGCCGGTGATGGACGGCCTGACCGCCATCAAGGCCATCCGCCGCCGCGAGGCGCGCAACAACGAGCCGCGCACCCCGATCTACACTCTCACCGCCAACGCCATGCCGGAGCACGCACAGGCCTCGTCGGCCGCGGGCGCCGACGGTCACGTAACCAAGCCGGTCACCGCCGAACGCCTGCTGCACGTGGTCGAACAGGTTTGGACGGAGCGGTCCAACGGCGCGGCCGCCGGGCCGGTGGCGCTGAGCGCCTAGGCGGGAGCTACTTCGAAAAGATTCCCATCAGCAGCGGCCGGGCGAACACCGAGGGCGCGGCCTTCTGGGTGACGCCGTGGACCCAGACCCCGAGCTCCGCTCCGGCGTTGAGGGTGGCGTTCAGCATCTGTGCGGCGATGAACGGATCGACCGGGCGGACCGACCCCTCCGAGATCCCGTCCGAGATCATCGAGGCGAAACGGTCGGACACCCGGTTGGAATGGGCCACCTGCTCCTCGCGGATGGCCTCGGGCAGGGCCGACAGGGCCGTGGTGCGCAGCAGCGGCCCGTACTCCGAGAGCTGGTATTCGGCCAGCGCGGCCGCGGCGCTGGTCAGCTTCAGCCACTGGTCGCCGGCCAGGCCCATGGCCAGGCGCTGGACCCGGCGCATCACCTCGAAGGTGCGGTCGAAGCAGGCGACCACCAGATCCTCCTTGGCGTCGTTGTGGTGGTAGAACGAGCCCTTGGTGACGTTGAGCGCGGCCGAGATCTTGTCCACCGAGGCGCCGCGATAGCCGCGCGAATTGACCAGCCGCGTGGCGGCCAGCAGGAAGGTCTCGCGGCTCATCTCCTGGCCGTCGCGGGCCGCCAGGTCGGCGAGCGGGATCTGAGCCGGCGCCCATTCGGCGCCCGCCACGGCCAGGCCGCCCGTCAGGATGTCCAGCATGCGCTCGCAGATACGCGGATAGTCCTCGGCGTCGTATTTCGGAAGCCAGGCCGCGGCCCAGAAGATCTGCTCCATGAGCATGTGGGTGCGCGCCGTGCGGCGACCGCGGCCCAGCCAGGCGAGGTCTGGGGTGTCGAACACCCCGCGCACCTTGCGGAACAGCTTCAGGAAGGCCTCGCTGACCTCGGCGCGGCGCGGATTGTTCAGGGCCCGGATATCGGAGAGCGCCGGCAGGGGCGGCGCCTCGCCCACGGCGGTCAGCCGCAGGCGTTCCAGATAAAGCTCCAGCAGCATGCGCAGGCGGGCCGCCGGCGTGGACTGGCCCATGGCCTGGTCGGCGGCGCCCTGCAACCAGGCGATCCCGCGCATCATGCAGGCGGCGGCCAGGTCGTCCTTGCGCTTGAAATAGTAGGTGACGCTGGTGGTGGAGAGACCGACTGCCGCGGCGGCCACGCCCAGGGTCAGGCCCTTCACGCCCTTCTGGTTGAGGATCAGGGTCGAGGCGTCCAGGATCGCTTCGCGCTTGCGCGCGAAACGGTCGGTCGATCGGCCGCCGTTGCGCTCAGCCATGACCCCGGAAGCTCCCCCGTCGCGGACCGCTCCCCGGCGATCCCCACCCTCTAGTATCGCAAGGCCTTTCCGGCGCAAGACGCCAGCATGCCGCTCCGTCAACCGGCGGCGAACGGATAGGGCGAGATCGACTTGGTGAAGTCGTCCACCGTCAGGGTGCGGTTGATGGGTTCGGCCGCCCGTTGCGGACAGGCGGGCCGCTCGCAGATCCGGCACGCGGGGCCGATGGCCGTGGCCACGGGGTCGCGCAGGTCGATGCCGCGGGAATAGACCAGTCGTTCGGCGAACTTCAGCTCGCAGCCCATGCCGATGGCCAGTTCGGAGTCGTCGCCGGCATAGGGCGTGGCGATACGGCTGACGGTTCGCGACAAGGTGAAGTAGCGCTGGCCGTCAGGGGTCTCGACGATCTGGGTGACGATGCGCGATGGGGTGCGGAAGCTGGTGTGGATGTTCCAGCGCGGGCAGGTGCCGCCGAACCGCGAGAAGGGGAAGGTCGCCCCGGCGAACCGCTTGGAGATATTGCCCGCCGAATCCACCCGCAGCATGAAGAACGGCACACCGCGCGCGCCGGGCCGCGACAGGGTGGTCAGGCGGTGGCAGGCCTGTTCAAACGACACGCCGAAACGGGCGCGGACCAGCTCGATGTCATAGGCCGTGCGCTCGGCGGCCTCGTGGAACGCCGCGTACGGCATCATCAGGGCGGCGGCCAGGTAGTTGGTGAGGCTCACCTTCAGCAGCGCGCGGGTCGGGCGGTCGGGCGGACCGGAACGGTCGGCCATGGCGTCCAGCATCGGGCCGTATTCCAGGATCGCCAGCTGGTAGGCGAGCGAGAAGGAACGCCCCGCGCCGGTCAGCACCTCCGACAGGAACAGCCGCTTGCGGTGATGGTCGTAGCGGCGGACTGACTCCGGCAAGACGTCGAGCGGCACCACCCGGACCTGGATGCCGTGGCGCTTGGCCAGCCGCTCGCGGGCCGCGTTGTGGAACTCCTGCGGCTCGTAGGCCAGCTCGGCCACCAACTCGTCGGCGGCCTCCTCCAGCTCTGCGAAATAGTTCTTCTGGTCCTGGATGAAGTCGCGCACCCAGTCCGACGGGATCACCGACGACGATGAGGCCCCGCCCTCCTCCGGCCGCCCGATGGCGCCCAGGTCGGTGAGCCGGCGCTGGTCCAGGTAGGATCGGTAGAGCCGTACGATGGCCTCCGCCACCCCGGGGGCGGAATCGGCCACCTCGGCGATCTCGTGGCGCGCCACGCCCAGGTCGCGGAACATCTGGTCGGAGAACACCTCGGACAGTCCGGTGGCGCCGGCCGAGTCCGGGTCCGACGACAGGCTCTTCAGGTCGAGGTCATAGGCCTCGGCCAGGCGAAGCAGCACCTGGGCGGTCACCGGCCTCTGATTGCGTTCCAGAAGGTTGAGATAGCTCGGCGAGACGCCGAGATCCTCGGCCATGCGGGTCTGGGTCAGACCCAGCTCACGGCGCAGACGCTTCATGCGGGCGCCCAGGAACAGTTTCCGGTCTGTGGTCGCGACGGCCATGAGTCTGATTGTCACAGATTTACAAGATTTACAAGGTCGCACTGTGACATGTGCGCCTTTTGCCTCCGCGTTAACTCTTCGCGCCGTGCGTCATAAGCGTTAGAGGGCTGCAACGGCTTGTCACAAGTGACGGCCACGGCAATCGCGGAAGAGACAGATGGCATACCAAGACCACATCATCGAGATGGGCCAGCTCATCAAGAGCAAGAACGGCACCTGGGACGGCATCAACGCCGAGTCCGTGGCCCGTATGCGCCTGCAGAACCGCTTCAAGACCGGCCTGGAGATCGCCCGCTACACCGCCGACATCATGCGCAAGGACATGGCGGCCTACGACGCGGACTCGGCCAACTACACCCAGTCGCTGGGCTGCTGGCACGGCTTCATCGGCCAGCAGAAGATGATCGCCATCAAGAAGCACTTCGGCACCACCGACCGGAAGTACCTCTACCTGTCGGGCTGGATGGTCGCGGCGCTGCGTTCCGACTTCGGCCCGCTGCCCGACCAGTCGATGCACGAGAAGACCTCGGTGCCGGCCCTGATCGAAGAGCTGTACACCTTCCTGCGCCAGGCCGACGCCCGTGAGCTGGGCGGCCTGTTCCGCGACCTCGACGCGGCCCGCGCCGCGGGCGACAAGGCCAAGGAAGAAAAGCTGCTCGACGCCGTCGACAACTTCCAGACCCACGTCGTTCCGATCATCGCCGACATCGACGCCGGCTTCGGCAACGCCGAGGCGACCTACCTGCTGGCCAAGAAGATGATCGAGGCTGGGGCCTGCGCCCTGCAGATCGAGAACCAGGTCTCCGACGAGAAGCAGTGCGGCCACCAGGACGGCAAGGTCACCGTGCCGCACGAGGACTTCCTGCAGAAGGTCCGCGCCTGCCGCTACGCCTTCCTGGAGCTGGGCGTCGAGAACGGCATTATCGTCACCCGCACCGACTCGCTGGGCGCCGGCCTCACCAAGCAGATCGCCGTCAGCAACGCGCCGGGCGACCTGGGCGACCAGTACAACAGCTTCCTCGACTGCGAGGAGATCACGCCCGAGAACGCCAACAACGGCGACGTGGTCCTGAACCGCAACGGCAAGCTGCTGCGTCCCAAGCGCCTGCCGTCCAACCTGTTCCAGTTCCGCGAAGGCACCGGCGAGGACCGCTGCGTCCTCGACAGCATCACCTCGTTGCAGAACGGCGCCGACCTGCTGTGGATCGAGACCGAGAAGCCCCACGTCAGCCAGATCGCCGGCATGATGGACCGCATCCGCGAGGTCATCCCCAACGCCAAGCTGGTCTACAACAACAGCCCGTCCTTCAACTGGACCCTGAACTTCCGCCAGCAGGTGTTCGACGCCTACAAGGCGGCGGGCAAGGACGTCTCGGCCTATGACCGCGAAAAGCTGATGAGCGTCGACTACGACGGCACCGAACTGGCCGTCGAGGCCGACGAGCGCATCCGCACCTTCCAGGCGGACGGCGCCAAGCGGGCCGGCATCTTCCACCACCTGATCACCCTGCCGACCTACCACACCGCCGCGCTCAGCACGGACAACCTGGCCAAGGAATACTTCGGCGCGGCCGGCATGCTCGGCTACGTCCTCGGCGTCCAGCGCCAGGAAATCCGCCAGGGCATCGCCTGTGTGAAGCACCAGAACATGTCGGGCTCCGACATCGGCGACGATCACAAGGAATACTTCGCCGGCGAGGCTGCCCTGAAGGCCGGCGGCGTCCACAACACGATGGGCCAGTTCGCCTAGAGTTATCGAGATCCGGCCACGGCCGGGGGAGCAAGGACCATGACCACGGAACGGTATTGGGTTGTCGGCGGCGAATACAGCTGCATGGCGTTCAAGTCCCTGAAGGGCGAAGGCCCGAAGGTGCTGGGCCCTTACGAGACCAGGGAAGAGGCCAGCGAAGTGTGGAAGCGGATCTCGCGGGAAACCCGCAGCGGCGCGACCACCCGCTTCGCCATCGCCTCGGAACAGCTCGTACTGCCGGCCTGAACGTCATGGGCCGCTAAAGCGCCCAGTTGTCTCTCCTAGAGCTCGTCCCGGCCCTTGGGTCGAGGCGGGCTCTCTTTTTATCGACTAAGCTCCCGGCCCAAGCCGGAAACGAGGAAGCCCGCCATGACCGTCGATGTCGCCGCCCGCCCTGGCCTTGAACTCAAAGGCGCCGTGGAAGGCCGCGCGGCCGAAGTGCTGACGCCGGAGGCCCAGGCCTTCCTCGTCGAGCTGCACACCCGCTTCAATCCCCGCCGCCTGGAACTGCTGGCCGCCCGCGCCACCCGCCAGAAGCGCTTCGACGCCGGCGAGCAGCCGGACTTCCTGGCGCAGACCAAGGCCGTGCGCGACGGCGACTGGAAGGTCGCGACCATCCCCGCCGACCTGCAGGACCGCCGGGTGGAGATCACCGGTCCGGTCGACCGCAAGATGATCATCAACGCGCTCAATTCCGGGGCCAAGGTGTTCATGGCCGACTTCGAGGACGCCTCGTCCCCCACCTGGCAGAACATGGTCGAGGGCCAGGTCAATCTGATGGACCGCTGGGCCGGCAAGATCGGCTTCACCGACGCCACGACGGGCAAGGCCTACGCCCTGAAAGACAAGGTCGCGACCCTGATGGTCCGCCCCCGCGGCTGGCACCTGCCCGAGGCTCACGCCCTGGTGAACGGCGAGGAGTTGAGCGGCGGCCTGTTCGACTTCGGCCTCTACTTCTTCCACAACGCCAAGGCCCAGATCGCCGCCGGCGCCACACCAGCCTTCTACCTGCCGAAGATGGAGAGCCATCTGGAGGCCCGCCTCTGGAACGATGTCTTCATCTACGCCCAGGATGCGCTGGGCGTGTCGCAAGGGACCATCAAGGTCACGGTGCTGATCGAGACCCTGCCCGCCGCCTTCGAGATGGACGAGATCCTCTACGAACTGCGCGAGCACATGGCGGGGCTCAACTGCGGCCGCTGGGACTACATCTTCTCCTACATCAAGCGCCTGGGCCGCCAGCCGCAGGCGCTCACCCCCGACCGCGCAGTCATGGGCATGGGTTCCGCCTTCCTGGCCGCCTATTCCCTGAAGCTGATCCAGACCTGCCACCGGCGCGGGGCCTTCGCCATGGGCGGCATGGCCGCGCAGATTCCGGTCAAGGGCGACGACGCCGCCAACCAGGCGGCCTTCGCCAAGGTCCGCGCCGACAAGGAGCGCGAGGCCAATAACGGCCACGACGGCACCTGGGTGGCCCACCCTGACCTGGTCCCCGTGGCCATGGAGGTCTTCGACCGGGTCATGCCAACCCCGAACCAGCTCGGCAAGATGCGCGAGGACGTGACGGTCACCCGCGAGGACCTGCTCAAGGTCCACGAGGGCGCGCGCACCGAGCACGGCCTGCGCGAGAACATCCGCGTCGGCGTCCAGTACATCGAGGCCTGGCTGCGCGGTAAGGGCGCGGTGCCGCTCTACAACCTGATGGAAGACGCCGCGACCGCCGAGATCAGCCGCGCCCAGATCTGGCAATGGATCAAGCAGGCCGCCACCCTGGACGACGGCCGCGTGGTCGACGAGGCCCTGTTCCGCGCCTTGCTGGACGAGGAGATGGCCGCGCTGAAGGCCACCCTCCCCGGCGGCGCCTTCGAGACCGGCCGCTTCGCCGAGGCCATCGCGATCTTCACCGAGATGAGCCTGTCGGAAGGGTTCGAGGAGTTCCTGACCCTGCCGGCCTACCGGGCGCTGTAGGCCGCTCCCAGATCCTCCCCAAGCGCGCAGCGCGGTTTGGGGGAGGTGGCGCGTCGCCCGCTTCGGCGACGTGACGGAGGGGGTTTGAAGCCCGCTGAAGCGAGTCAAAGTCCCCCTCAGTCAGCTTCGCTGACAGCTCCCCCAGAGGGGGAGCAACTTGGGGAGCCTATTCCGGCCAGAGTTCCTGGACGTCGCCCTTGCGGTTGAGAACCCGGACGGCGCGCTTGACCACGGTCAGCAGGCGCTCCTTGCGGGCGGTCTCGTCATAGGTCATGGCGCCCTTGGCCAAGCCCTCCAGCAGGAAGCGGCCGAGGTCGCGGCTGGTCTGGAAGCGGGGGTCCTCGCCGGCCGAGGCGAGCGCCAGGAACCGGTCGCCGACCTGGTTGTGGTCGAAGGCGCTCTGGGCGCCGGCCAGGCGCACGCGCAGCATCGGGTCGGTCCGCGCCGCGGACTCCAGCTCGCCGAAGGCCACGAAGGGCGTCTCGTGCAGCAGGGCCCAATAGGCGTCGATGGCGTGCTCGGCGGCGTCCACGCCGGGCGCCGGCGGCGCCGAGGCCGCCTGCTCGAACAGGCGCGCGCGCTCCACCTCGATAAAGGTCACGGCCGCCTCCACCAGCTCTTCGCGGCTGGCGAAATGATAGAGCATGGCGCCGCGCGTCAGGTTCGCGGCGTCGGCGATCATCGCATTGGTCGCGGCGTGGTAGCCGACCTCGGCGAACAGCCGCATGGCGGCGTCAAGGATGCGCGCTCGGGTCCGCCGAGATTTCGGCGTCTCCTTCGCAGGATAGGTTCGGGCGTCCATAGGACCTTGTTTGCGGAAGACCTGGGGAGGGTCGGCCTTACGGAATCCTTACGATGAAAGGCGGGGCGACAAAAGGGCCGACGTCGGTTTCATGAGACTGACACGCAATCAGCCTAGCGGATGGGCAATCGGCCGCATGCTTGAGGGCGATAGCCGAAAGTGGAAGCCGGTTTCGGCGGCCATCGCCCTCAAACTTTTCATGTTGGAGCCCGCTTGGGCTCCGGGGGACATCTATGGGTGATCCGGGAGTCCGCAGTTATCGGACCGTGTTCATTTCCGACATCCACCTGGGCACCAAGGGGTGCCAGGCGGAGCTGTTGCTGGATTTCATCCGCCACATCGAGTGCGATACCCTCTATCTCGTAGGTGACATCGTCGACGGCTGGAAGCTGCGCTCCGGGTGGCACTGGCCGCAAAGCCACAACGACGTGGTCCAGAAGATCCTGCGCATGGCGCGCAAGGGCGTGAAGGTCATCTATGTCCCCGGAAATCACGACGAGGGGGTGCGCGACTTCGTCGGCGTCCATTTCGGCGGGGTGATCGTGGCGCGAGACGCCATCCACGAGACCGCCGACGGCAAGCGCTTCCTGGTGGTGCACGGCGACGAGTTCGACGGGGTGGTGCAGCACGCCCGTTGGCTGGCCTTCGTGGGCGACTATTCCTACCGGCTGCTACTCACCGCCAACACCCTGTTCAATCGCGTCCGCCGCCGGCTGGGCTTCGGCTATTGGAGCTTCTCGGCCTTCCTCAAGACCCGGGTCAAGAACGCCCTTCAGTTCGTCGAGAACTTCGAGGCCGCGGTGGCCGACGAGGCCCGCCGCCGCGGGGTGGACGGGGTGATCTGCGGCCACATCCACAAGGCCGAGATGCGCGACATCGACGGCATCGCCTATATCAATGACGGCGACTGGGTGGAGAGCTGCTCGGCGCTGGTCGAGCATAACGATGGTCGGCTGGAGATCCTGGAGTGGGCCAAGCTGCGCTCCTGGTCGGCCATCGACCGCACGCGCCGCGCGCCGGAGGCGCGCCTCGCGGCCTGAACCGGTTCATTGACAGTGGAGCTGTTTTGACGACAGTGCGGCTGTCATGATCCCGCCCAACCGGTACACCTCCAACCTGCGCGATCGCCAGAAGCAGGCGACCCAGGACCAGATCATGCATGCGGTGGCCCGCAAGCTGGAATCCGGACCGCTGGAGGATCTCAGCTTCGCCGAGATCGCCGCGGAGGCGGAGGTGGGCGAGCGCACCGTCTATCGGCATTTCCCCACCAAGGAAGCGCTGCTGGGCGCCTTCTGGGCGTGGCTGCAGAGCCAGGCTCTGACCACCACCCGCCCGGCGACGCGCATCCGAGAGGCGATCACCGCGCCGCGGGTCGACGGCCAGAGGCCCATGCGCATCCTGCTGGTCACCGACGCCTGGGCGCCACAGGTGAACGGCGTGGTGCAGACCCTGTCGCGGGTGATCGCCGAGTTGAAGGTCCTGGGCCATTCGGTGGAGGTGATCAGCCCCGATCAGTTCAAGACCTTCCCGCTGCCGACCTATCCGGAGATCAAGGTCGCCATCGCGGCCCACGAGCCGGTGCAGGAGCGCTTCAAGGCCTTCGAGCCCGAGGCCATCCATATCGCCACCGAGGGGCCGCTGGGCCTGGCCGCCCGGCGCATCTGCGTGGAATGGAAGCTGCCGTTCACCACCAGCTACCACACCCGGTTCCCGGAATATGTCTCGGCCCGGCTGCCTTTGCCGTTGGCGGCGGGCTACGCCTACATGAAGTGGTTCCACAAGCCGTCGGGCCGGATGATGGTCACCACCCCGACCATGAAGGACGAGCTGGAACGCCACGGCTTCGGCAATATCTCGGTCTGGTCACGCGGGGTGGACACCGAGATGTTCCATCCCAAGCGTGCAGACGAACCCGACATCTTCGAGGGCCTGCCGCGCCCGATCTTCCTGTCGGTAGGCCGGGTGGCGGTGGAGAAGAACATCGAGGCCTTCCTGGGCCTCGACCTGCCCGGGACCAAGGTGGTGGTCGGCGACGGTCCGCAGCGCGAGGAGCTGATCGAGCGCTATCCCGAGGCGGTGTTCACCGGCGCCAAGTTTGGGGCGGAACTGGCCGCGCACTTCGCCTGCGCCGACGTCTTCGTCTTCCCTTCGCTCACCGACACCTTCGGCCTGGTGATCCTGGAGGCCATGGCCGCCGGAGTGCCGGTTGCCGCCTATCCCGCCCCCGGCCCCATCGACATCCTGCCGGGCTCCGGCGCCGGGGTCCTGGCCCACAGCGCCACCGAGGGGCTGCGCGAGGCCTGTCTGGAGGCGCTCAAGCTCGACAAAGCCGCGGTGCGCCAGTTCGCGGAAGGCTTCTCCTGGAAGGCCTGCGCCGAGGACTTCGTGAAGAACCTGCAGCCCTATCCGGAGCCGGAAAAGACCCGCTTCTGGCGCCGCCTGCGCAGGCTCACCCGCGTGCGTCGGCGCCGCGTAGAGGCGGCGGCGTAGCGATCCTCCCCACCGCGCAACGGGGTTTGGGGGAGATGGATCGTCGCCACCTCGCCTGCGGCCACGGCTCCCCCCAAGGGCAGGCATCTGGAGGCTTCGGATCTCCAAAAAGAAAACGCCGCGACCCTGGGGCCGCGGCGTTCCTGCTCTCCTCGAGCGGTCGGTCTTAGCTGGCTGGACGCGCCATCGGCGTCAGCTTCTGGGCGACGCCCTGCTGACCGGCGTGCTGGCCGGCGGGCAGCGCGATCAGGCCGCGTTGCGAGAGGTAGCCGCCACGGCCAGTGGCCGCGTCGGACACGTACTCGTTGACGAACTCCTGCAGGCCCTTGGTCACGCCGATGTTCGCCTTCTTGACGTAGATGTAGAGCGAGCGGGACAGCGGATAGGAACCGTCGGAGATCGTGGTGGGGGTCGGGCGGATGCCGTTGATCAGGCTACCCTTCACCTTGTCGCCGTTCTCTTCCAGGAACGAATAGCCGAACACGCCCAGCGCGCCCGGCGTCTTGGTCAAGGTCTGGACGATGGCGTTGTCGTTCTCGCCGGCGTCGACCCAATGATCCTTGCGCATCGGATCGACCAGTTGTTTGAACTTCTTCTCGTTGTTGGAGCGCAGTTCGTCGGCGGTCGGATACTTGCGCGCGCCTTCCTCGATGGCCAATTCGATCCAGGCGTCACGGGTGCCCGAGGTCGGCGGCGGGCCATAGACGAGGATGCGGTTGCCGGGCAGGCCGACGCCGATCTCGTCCCAGGTGGTGTAGGGGTTGGGGACGAACTTGCCGCCGCGAAGCACGGTGGCCGCGAGGCCCAGATACAGGTGCTCGCGCTTGAAGTTGTAGTCCGCGCCGTCCTTGTCCACCGCCACGACGATGCCGTCGAAGCCGATCTTGATCTGGACGATATCCTTCACGCCCTTGGCGGCGCAGGCGTCGAACTCCGACTTCTTCATCGGGCGCGAGGCGTTGGCGATGTCCGGATAGGCGTCGCCGGCGCCCGAGCAGAACAGCTTGATGCCGCCGCCGGTGCCCAGGCTCTCGACCTTGGGGGCCTTGTTGCCGGTCTTGCGGGCGAAGTTCTCGGCCACGCGGGTGGTGAAGGGGAAGACGGTCGAGGAACCGGCGGCCCAGACGTAGTCGCGCGCGGCGAAGGCGGGCGCGCTGGCGCCCAACATCGCGGTGGCCGCGGCGCAGGCGAGAAGCGCTTTCTTAGCCAGAAGCTTATTCACGGGATATCTCTCTTCGAAGAGGGAGCGAGGCGATCCCAGGGACCGCCCCGCGGAGGGATCTTAGAAATCGAACTGAGCGCGGAACTGCAGGGTCTTGGCGTCGACATCGGCGCCGACGGCCGCGTTGTCATTCTCCGAGACCGAGTAGTTGGCCATGAACCGGACGTAGGGGTGCGGGTACCAGTTGGCGCCGAGGGTCCAGGCCGAGTACTCGCCAGCGGTGGCGACGCCGGTGATGTCGGTGAGGTCGACGCTGTCGTAGCGGACGCCGAGTTCGACAGCCCCCATCCCGCCGCTGGTCATGGGATCAAGGATCTTGATGCGGTTGAACTCGCCCTTGTTGGCTTCGTAGCGGCGAGTCTCGCCGGTCACGAACCAGCTGCCGTAGAGATACCAGGCGCGGGCCTCGGCATCGAGATTGGCGGGACGCTGGATGTCGATGTTGGCCCATTCGCCTTGCACCGAGAACGGTCCGTGCACCCAGGCGCCTTCGAGGCCGATCATAGTGTCCTTGACGCCGATGGCGCCCGAGGTGACGTACTGCGCGCCGTAGTTGGTGTTGTTGCGCGCGCCGTAGCTGAAGTTGCCCTGGTCCTCGCGGTTACGCTGCCGGGCCCAGACGCCGAGGTGCACCTGATCGCTGTCGGTCATGATCGGGGCGTAGGTGGCGCGGCCGTTGAAGCCGAACACTTCCTTGGAGCCGGTGGCGGCGTTGGTCGCCACGTCGGCGGAATTGAGGCTGTCACCCGAGACGGCGCCGGCGACGGTCCAGTTCGGGCCGTTGGCCTTCACCTGGACGTTCATCACGCGGCCGATGCCGAGCACGTCGTTGAACGGACCGCGCTCCATGAAGGTGATGTAGCGCGAAGAGGTGATGTTCTCGAGCGACACGGTCTTGAAGTTGCCGGCCATGATCGAGATCGTGTCGGTCGGCTTGTACTCGAGGATCAGGTCCTCCCACTCCGAGCCGCCGCGCGTGAAATTGATCTCGGCCTTGTAGGCCCAGTTGGCGTTCCACGTGCCTTCGACGCCGAGGCGCGCGGTGCGCAGGCGGGTATTGCTGGCCTCGAAGTCGGCGCCCGTCTGGCGGTCGACGTCCTGGTAGACATAGTCGTTGTAAACGCGGCCGCGGACCTTGAAGGTCAGGCTGTCGTTCTGGAATTGCGGCGCGCCCTTCCAGGCGGTCGTAGTGTCTTGAGCCTGAGCGGCGGATGCGCCCATCAGGAGCACGCCAAGCGCCGCCCCGGCGCAGAGCGCGGTTTCGATTTTCATTATTAGGATCCTTGTAGAGCTATCCCCGTGGCCTCTTCAGGCTAGGGGCGGCTTAACGAGGTCCCGTGACAGTTCCGCCAAGTTTGGATGACGGTTGCGCGTCGCAACCGTGAAGCTCCTGATACGGATTTATGACAGCCGAGCCGTGACGGCGGCAGGACAAATGCCGCAATGGTCGGCGACGCGCCTAGAGCAGGCGTGAGCGGATGGTCTGGGACAGCAGGTCGATGATGCTGACCGCCACCACGATGACGATCGAGATCGCCGCCACCCGGCCGTAGGAGAAGCTGTTCAGGCTGTCGAACAGGATCTGGCCGATGCCGCCGGCGCCGATCAGGCCAAGCACCGTGGCCGCCCGGCTGTTGGATTCGAAGCGATAGAGCGCATAGGAGGTCCAAAGCGGGGCCACCTGGGGAATGACCCCCCAGACGATCTCCTGCAGGGGCGCAGCGCCGGTGGCGCGGACGCCCTCGACCGGGCCCTTGTCGATGGACTCCACCGCTTCCGAGAAAAGCTTGCCAAGCACCCCGCCGGTGTTGAGCGCCAGCGCCATGACCCCGGCGAAGGGACCCAGGCCCACGGCGACGACGAACATGGTGCCGATCACCAGGTCGGGAATCGACCGCAGGGCGTCCATCACGCGCCGGATGGGCATCTGGATATAGCCCGGCGTGACGTTGCGCGCGCCGAGCAGCCCCAGGGGGATGGCGATGATCACGGCGATCGCCGTGCCCCAGAGCGCGATCTGGACGGTCACCCACATCTGCACGACCAGCAGCCGCCAGTCGCTCCAGTCCGGCCGCATGAAGTCGTGGCCGAACTGGCGCATGTTCTCCGAATTCTGGAACAGCAACGGCAGCTTCGACATCTCGACCGGCCCGAAGCCGACGATGAGCATGGTGGCGATGCCGCCCCACAGCACCAGATCGAACACCCGCTGGCCCAGCGGGCGCACCGGCGGCTTCAAGAGATCGGGCGCGGTCGCGGTGACGGTCACAGGGCGATCCTACTGCGCGGCCGCGGGCTGGCCGGTCCTGGCCTCGAGCGCGGCGCGTTCGGCCCGGATGGCGTCCAGCGCCTTCTGGGCCTGCTCGGTCTTCACCTTGTCGCCCTTGTTGCGGGCCTCAAGCAGGGCCTCGGTCGCCTCCATCTCCTGGACCGGCAACAGGTGGGTGTCGTCGGCCGGCTTGAAGCCGCCGATGGAGAGCGCGTTCAGCAGCTTGCGCTGGCGTTCCGGCTCAGGCCCTTCCCCTTGCGCATAGGTCAGGAAGAACCGGCGCAGCTTTTCCTTCACCGCCGGGTCCAGGTCGCTGCGCCAGATGATCGGGTCCTCGGGCAGCTTGGGGCTTTCCCAGATCACCCGGACCTGTTCAGCGACGCCTGTGCCGCGCTCCTTCTGCAGGCGGATGGCGGTGGAGTTGTTGGTCGCCACGTCCAGCACGCCCTTGGCCACCGAGTAGAGGTTGGCCTGATGGTTGGCGGTCTTCACCGCCTTGAAGCACTTGGCCGGATCGATGTTGTTGGGCGCGAACAGATAGGTCATCGGCGCCAGCGTGCCGGAGGTCGACTTGGCGTCGCCGATCCCGAAGGTCAGGCTCTTGTCGCACTTGAGCACGTCTTCCAGCGTGGTCTTGCTGTCGGCGGGCACGATGATCACCGACTTGTAGCCATCGACGTTCGAGGGATCGAAGGTCCGCGCGAAGACCTCGCCGTTGGCGCGGCGCACCGCCTCCAGGCCCGAGAAGTTGGAAAACCACCCGGCGTCCACCTGCTTGAAACGCAGGGCCTCGATCAGGGCGGTGTAGTTCGACGCGAAGAACGGCTTCACCGGGATGCCGATCGACTTCTCCATGTCGGCCAGGATGGGCTTCCAGAAGGTCTCCATGCTGGTCGAGTTCTCGGTCGCCAGGATCGAGAAGTTGATCACATTGGGCTCGGCGCCGGGCGCCGGCGCGTCCGGCTTGCCGCAGGCCGAGAGCCCCAGTCCGGCGAGGCCGCTTGCGATGAGGAGGCGGCGGTCGATCATTTGGGGGCTCCTTCCCAGAAGACGTCTTCGAATTCCGGGCCGTAGATGTCGATCAGCCGGGTCTTGTCGAGGCCATCGGCGCCGCCGTCATAGACGATCTTGCCGGCCTTCAGCGCAACCACGCGGTCGCAGTAGCGCAGGGCGTAGTCGACCTGATGCAGGGTGACCACGACGGTCAGGCCGTCGACCCGGTTCAGGTCGCGCAGGATATCCATGACCTTGCGGGCCGAGACCGGATCGAGGGAGGCCACCGGCTCGTCGGCCAGGATGATCTTGGCCTTCTGGACCAGGGCGCGGGCGATGGCGCCGCGCTGCTGCTGGCCGCCGGACAGGGTGTTGGCGCGCTGGGCGGCGTACTCGGCCACGCCCACCCGGGCCAGGGCCGCCATGACCGCCGCCTGGGTCTCCTTCGGCCAGGCTCCGAACAGGCCGCGCGCGAAGGGGATTCGCCCCAGCGAGCCCAAGGCCACATTGGAAAACAGGGTCAGGCGGCCGACCAGGTTGAACTGCTGGAAGATGAAGCCGATCCGGATGCGCGCCTCGCGCACCTTCGAGGAGATCTTGCCGTCAGCCTGCACCGACTCGCCGAAGGCCTCGATCCGGCCCTCGCCGGGATCGATGGTCTGCAGTCCGCTGATCGAGCGCAGCAGGGTCGACTTGCCGGAACCCGACGGCCCGATCAGGGCGATCATCTCGCCCTTGCGTACATTGATGGATACCGAATCCAGGGCGCGCCGAGAACCGAAGCTCTTCGAGGCGTTCCGCACGGACAGAACCGCGGCGTCAGTCATGGATGGCGAAGCTTCCCCGGATCGGCGCACGCAGGTGTCGGAACGCGCCGACCACTGCTTCGGCTTCATGGCATGGCCGCTGGCGTGCGGTCCAGAGCGGGTTGCGGCCCAGAGGCCGGACCCATGAGAAAGGCGACTCGATACTCGTTCGTACCGACCATTCACTGAGGCGTTCGCGTTCCGCTAAAAAGGGTTCCCAGTTCGAGATTCAGTAATATGGTTAACGGGATCTTCACAGCCTTCGTTTCTCGCGCGCCCGCACAGCCGTCGATCTCTGGCGGAGGGCGGAACGGCAGTCGGTTACGAGACCTGAAGATTCGTCTCGTCGTGCGATCTGAGCGTTCGGAGGAGGTGGGCCATGAACAAACCGGTTTATCCGATTGTCGACGCCGAGCATCGAGCGCGTCCGTCCATTGCTGCGATCTATGCGGACAAACCTATCGAATATTTCGGTCGAGCGCGCCACGACGTCGTGAACCTGCTTACAACCGGCCCGAACGACGCGGTGATCGAACTTGGCTGTAGCGCGGGCGGGACCGGTCGAGCGGTCCTCGCCGCAGGTAAGGCCGGCCGCTATGTCGGCCTGGAATTGGGCGAGGAGGCCGCGTTTATCGCCGCTCAAACCCTGAGTGAAGTTCATGGGGGCGATGTGCAGGACATGGACCTGTCGCCGTTCGCCGGGCAGTTCGATGCGCTTGTGGCGAGCGAGGTCATGGAGCACCTCATCGATCCCTGGGCCGTCCTGAAGAGGCTCGCGACCTGCCTTAAGCCGGGCGGTCAAGTTGTCATCAGCGTCCCAAACGTCGCCCACTGGCATGTGATCCGGCAGTTACTGCTTGGCCGCTTCCGCTACCAGCCGTGCGGTGTGATGGATCAGACCCACCTCCGCTGGTTCACCCCCGAAGGCCTCCAGGACCTGCTCGAATCCGCCAACATCGAATTTGTCTCGCTCCAGCCCTTCAAGAAAATTAGCTGGAAGGCGCGTCTCGTGAATGCGCTCACCGGCGGACGGTTCGCGCATTTGTTCCTGATCCAGATCGTCGTCGTCGGACGTCTGCGGGCCTAGACTTCCGCCCCTTGGGCGAGTGCAAACCGGCTGTGGAAAAGGCGGAATCGCGCCCCCCGCGCAATCCCTGACGGGCCCAGGGTTTGGCGATGATTTGGCCGCACGAAAACAAACCTCTTTACATCGAGGTTCATCGCCCCTATTTCGCACCGCTCCGGCGGACCCGATGTCCTGAAAAGCGCTGCTAACGCCGGCTAGGTTCAACTGCCAATGGGGGTTACGTGAATTGCACACGTACCATACGCCCCTGGACCTGGTCCGTCAGCGGTCCCCGGAACGTCCTGTCGCAATAGCGCGACCGGACGCGGTGGCCGCAGCGGCGCGCTGGTTCCAGACGAATTTTCGAGGCGACGTTTTCTACGCGGTTAAGGCGAACCCTTCGCCATGGGTCATCGAGACCCTCGCCGCCAACGGCGTCACCTCCTTCGATGTGGCCTCGATCCCCGAGATCGAGCTGATCGCGCAGCATGCGCCGGGTTCCCGCATGGCCTTCATGCACCCGGTCAAGAGCCGCGCGGCGATCTCGGCCGCCTATTTCGATCACGGCGTTCGCACCTTCGCGCTGGATACGCACGAAGAGCTGGCCAAGATCGTCGAGGCGACCGGCGAGGCCAAGGACCTGAACCTCATCGTCCGCCTCGCGGTGGCCGCCGAGGGCGCGGCCTATTCGCTGTCCGGCAAGTTCGGTGTCGACGCCCATGAAGCGCCGGCCCTGCTGCTGGCCGCGCGGCGCGCGACCCAGGACCTGATGGGCGTCTCCTTCCATGTGGGCAGCCAGTGCATGCGGCCTACGGCATACCAGGCTGCGATGTCGCAGGCCTCGCGCGCCCTGGTCCGCGCCGGCGTGTTCGCCGACGTGGTCGACGTGGGCGGCGGCTTTCCCTCGGTCTATCCCGGCATGGTGCCGCCGGCGCTCGCCGACTACGTGGACTCCATCGACCGCGGCTTCGCCGAGATGATGGTCCACGAGACCACCGAGCTGTGGTGCGAACCCGGCCGGGCCCTGGTGGCCGAAGGCTCGTCCATCGTCACCAAGGTCGAACTCCGCAAGGGCGAGGCGCTCTATCTGAACGACGGGTCCTATGGCTCGCTGTTCGACGCCGCGCACGCCAAATGGCCCTTTCCGGTCAAGCTGCTCCGCAACGAGGGCGGCGAGGCGCGCGAGATCGAAGGCAATCTGAAGCCCTTCAAGTTCTGGGGCCCGACCTGCGACTCTCTTGACCACATGCCGGGCCCGTTCTGGCTGCCGGAAGACGTCCGCGAGGGCGACTATATCGAGATCGGCATGCTGGGCGCCTATGGCGTGGCCATGAACACCCGCTTCAACGGCTTCGGCGACGCCGAGATCGCCGAGGCCAAGGATGCGCCCATGGCCTCGATGTTCGGCCTGGCGCGGCGTTCGATCCCCCTGCCCAAGCAGGAGAGCCAGAACGTCGTGAAGCTGTCGCGCGCACGCAGCAAGAAGCGTCGGCGGAAATAAGCCGGGCACTTGAACGTTATTGGCGCGGCCGGTCGCTCCGTCCCGGCCGCGCCCTATTTCTTGGACGGGCGCTCAAACTCTCAAAGGATGCAGAGAATGAACGCTGACGTTCAGAAGACAAACCGCAAGGCCGAACTGCTGGCAAACACCGTCGAGCACGTGGCGATCGACCAGTACGACGCCCGTCCGATCATCGACGCCATGCGCAAGATGAGCTTCACCAGCCGCGACACGGCGCGGGCCGCCGACATCTGGTCGATGTCGCTGGAGGACAAGGACTGCTCGACCTGGCTGACCCTGGCGGGCTCCACCAGCGCCGGCGGCTGCATGCACATCTACCGTGACATGGTGAAGTACGGGATGATCGATACGATCGTCGCCACCGGCGCCTCCATCGTCGACATGGATTTCTTCGAGGCCCTGGGCTTCAAGCACTACCAGGCCCAGTCCAACGTCGACGACCGCGACCTGCGCGACCTCTATATCGACCGCATCTACGACACCTATATCGACGAGGAAGAGCTGCAGAACTGCGACGGCACGATCTACGAGATCTGCGAGCAGCTCGAGGCCCGCCCCTATTCGAGCCGCGAGTTCATCCACGAGATGGGCAAGTGGCTGGCGGCGGGCAACGCCAAGAAGCCCGACTCGCTGATCGAGGTGGCCTATCGCGAGGGCGTGCCGATCTTCTGCCCAGCCTTCGTGGATAGCTCGGCCGGCTTCGGCCTGGTCAAGCACCAGGTCGAGCGGATGAAGGCCAAGAAGCCCTACCTGACCATCGACGCGGTGGCCGACTTCCGCGAGCTGACCGACATCAAGCTGGCGGCGGGCACGACGGGCCTGTTCATGGTCGGCGGCGGGGTGCCCAAGAACTTCGCCCAGGACACCGTGGTCTGCGCCGAGATCCTGGGCCACGAGGCCGAGATGCATAAGTACGCCGTCCAGATCACCGTGGCCGACGTGCGCGATGGCGCCTGCTCGTCCTCGACGCTCAAGGAAGCCTGCTCCTGGGGCAAGGTCGACGTCACCTGGGAACAGATGGTGTTCGCCGAAGCCACCACAGTGGTGCCGCTGATCGCCTCTGACGCGTTCCACCGGGGTTCCTGGAAGAACCGCACCAAGCCCCGCTGGGCCAAGCTGTTCGACAAGACCGCCGCCTAGATCCGAAAAAGACGGCCGTCGCCCCTATCCCCGAGCAAAATCCGATTGCATCGGATTTTGCTCAAGACTCTTGGGTTTCGACCATTTTCTCCGCCGAACCGGCGGCCACTTCGGCGGAAAATGGTCTAGGGGCGACGGCCGAGTTCGGCGACGGGGAGGCGTCGCTACTCGCAGAAGATCCTGACCTTGGTCTTTTCCTGGTCGACATCGACCGTCAGCTCGTCGAGCTGCTCGACCAGCTCCTCCAGGTTCTCGGGCTTCAACTGGTTGAGGTCGAACGGCACCCCGTTCTTGGCCATGGCCGCATTGACCTTCTCCCGGGCGATCGGCGGGATGATGCTGGAGAGCCGCACACCGGCCCGCAGCAGGTTCATCGGCACGCGGATATTTACCTTGGTTGGGCCGTCGTGGCCCTCGTCGGTGTCCACCACCACCCGCAGGTATTTCACGTTGCGGCGCGCACCGGGCGCGGCGCCGGAGGCGGGCTGGGATCCGCGCTCGAGGGCGGCCATCAGACGCTCGGCCTCGTCGGGGGTGATCTTGCCTTCGCTCAGCATCTGCAGGATCGAGCGGCGGTCTTCGCTCATGGCGGCGTCTCCTAGACGATCTTGATGCGGACGAGGGCGTCCGGGGCCTGGACATCGACCTCGGTTCCGCCGAGGGACAGCAGCACGCGGCCCACGGCCAGGACGGCGTCCAGCGGACTGACTCCGCGCGGCCAGGGCACGAACACCGCCACGACCAGTAGCAGGAAGGCGAAGGGCGACAGCACCAGGAAGAGCGCCGTCAGCGGCAGCCACAGGCGGATCACCGGACGCTCGCCGGACGTGGCGTGGGAAGCTCGGAACTGTCGCCGTTGGTGGCGCGCGGTGCGCGCCGCCCGGGCCTGAAGGGTGGCCAGCGCCCGGATCGGGGTTCCGCTCACGGACGGCCCTCCAGCTCGGCGATGGCGGCCTCGGCGTCGATCTCGCCGCGGCTGAGGCGCTCCAGCACGTCGGCCCGCGACGGTCGCACGTCGATCTCCACCAGGTCCAGGACACCCGCGATGCGGTTCAGCCGCGCCTTGATGGTGGGGTAGGAGACCCCGAACACAGCCTCCATCTCCTTGATCGAGCCGTGGCTCTTGAGGAAGGCGGCGACGAAGACCTGGTCCTCGGCCGAAAGCCTGGCCAGCTGCGGCGGTTCGAAGCCGCCTTCGATGGCGACCCCGGAGTCCGTCAGCCGCACCCGCTCGACCACGAAGGCCTTGCCCTGGGTCAACTCGGTGAGCGCCTGCCAGTCGTGATGGGGTTTCTGGGTCAAGATGGCCGGTCCGAATTGAATTTCTCAATCCTAGACTCAAGATATTCAATTTCTCAAGCCCGAAATGAAGATTCTTAAGTTCGGAGCGTCAAACCTCTTGAACGAGGCCCCGGCCTGAGCATGATCGCGCCAACGAAAAATCCGGGAGGGGATGATGGATCGCCGAGTGATGGGCGCCGCCCTGGTCGTGGCCTTGGCCGCCGCCGGCATGGCCGTGGCGCAGCAGGCCGCCGCGCCTGCCCCCGCCCCCAACCTCCCCGTGGGCTATCTGACCCCGCAGACATGGCCCGACGCGGCCAGGATCCTGCCGCCGGCGCCGGCCACCGGCTCGTCGCGCGAGGCCCGCGACCAGGAGATCTTCAAGACGACCCGCGCGTCGGAAGGCTCGCCGCGCTGGGCTCTGGCCCAGAACGATGTCCCCACCCTGCCCCAGGCGATGTTGAAGAACTTCAGCTGCGCAATCGGCGCCGAGCTGACCCCGCAGAACGCCCCGAAGCTCACCGCCATGCTGGGCCGGGTCGGGCTGGACGCCGGCCGGCAGGTCGCCGCGGTGAAGGACGTCTTCAAGCGCAAGCGGCCCTATCTGATCGACGACGGCAATATCTGCGTGCCCAAGTCCGACAGCCTGGCGGCCAGCCCCGACTATCCCTCCGGCCACGCCACCTGGGGCTGGAGCATCGGCCTGATCCTGGCCGAGATCGCCCCCGACCGGGCGACCCCGATCCTGGCCCGGGGCCGGGCCTTCGGGGAGAGCCGGGTGGTCTGCGGTGTGCACACCGTGAGCGCGGTGGAGGCCGGCCGGACCAATGGCGGCGCCCTGGTCGCCACCCTGCACGGCGACCCGCAGTTCCGCGCCGACCTGGAGGCCGCCCGCACCGAGGTCGCGGCCCTGCGCAAGACAGCGGCCGCGGAGCCGGCGGCCTGCGCCGTCGAGGCCGAGCTGGTGGCGACGGGGCCTTACTGAGGCTCCCCGCTCGTCACCGAAGGTCAGATCCCCGCGTACCACTCGTAGCCGCGGTCTTCCCAGAAGCCGCCCTTGCCGCGGCCGAGATGGGCGTAGTCGGCCACCGCCTCGATACGCATGAGGTACTTGGCGTGCTTGTAGCCGAGCTGGCGCTCGACGCGCACACGGCAGGGGGCGCCGTGCTTCACCGGCAGGGCCGCGCCGTTCATCTCGTAGGCCAGGATGGTCTGGGGGTGATGGGCGTCGATCAGGTCGATGCTCTCATAGTACCTGTTGGCTCCGTCCGTGGCGTTGGGGTCCAGGGTGTCGGCGCAGTGGAAGACCAGATAGCGGGCTTCGGGCTTGAGCCCCGCGCGATCCAGCAGCGGGCCGAGCCTGGCGCCGGTCCACTTGCCGATGGACGACCAGCCCTCCACGCAGTCGTGGCGGGTGATCTGGGTGCGCGAGGGCTCTCCGCGCAGTTCGGCCAGGCTGAGCGACAGCGGCCGCTCCACCAGGCCGTCGACGATCAGGCGCCAGTCTGCGAAGCCCCCCTTCACCAGGGCGCGGTAGTCAGGGTCCGAGGGTCCGATGGAGCCGTTGGGTCGGAAGTCGGGGGATATCTCGGCGTCGGTGAATTCCTGGGCCAGGGCCGTGCGGTTGACGACCAGGCGCTGGGCCCGGCGGGTGAGGCCCTCGGCCGCGGCCAGGCCGCGCTGCACGCCGGGGCTCATGCTGAGCCGGTCGCAGGCCCCGAGCAGGAGGCCGGTCGCGCCCAGCAGCAGGCGTCGAGAGACGGTCATGGCTGGGCTCCGACCCGGATGGCGAAGCGGCCGGTGATCATCGCACGCAGGCTGTTGACGGGCCCGGAGACCAGCACCATCAGCACGTGGACCACCACGAAGGCCACGATCAGGCCGGCCGAGATGAAATGCAGGGTGCGCGCCGACTGCCGGCCGCCGAACAGCTCCGGCAGCCAGGGGAACCCCGCGTTCAGGCCGGGCGACATAGACAGCCCTGTGGCGACCATGGCCGGCAGCAGAACGAAGATCACCGCCAGATAGGTCAGCTTCTGCAGGGCGTTGTAGCGCCGCGCCTCTTCGCCCTTGGGGAAGCGCAGGCGAGCGTGGTCGGCGATCTCGCGCAGCAGATGCCGGGGCTTGAGCTGGTCGCGCTCGGGCAGCAGGTCGCGCCTGACGTGCCCATTCACGAGACTGCCCGCCAGGTAGACCAGGCCGTTCAGCGCGAAAAGCCAGGCGAAGAAGAAGTGCCAGCGCCGGCCCGAGGCCAGGTCGCGGTAGCCCGGCAGGGTCGCCCAGGACGGGAAGCCCCGCGCCTCCTGGGCCCCCGGTTCGCCCGAAAGTCCGAACAACCCTGTGGTCTGCAGGGTGAGGTCGCCGATCCTGGTGATCCCGACCCGTTCCCCGCCCAGCTCCTTGGCCTGCATCGCCGCCCAGGGCTCGGCGAACACCGCCACATCGCCCCAGTAGAGCGCCGGATGGGCGTTGAAGATCTGCAGGCCGCTGCCCAGCAGCACCAGCATGGCCAGCAGGTTGATCCAGTGGGTGACCCGCGTGACCAGGGCGTGGCGACGGACCAGCACCTCTGCTGACGGGGGATCGGACATCGGGCTTCCTCTCGGCGGTGGAGCTTGCCACGCCGCAGATACGGCCGCCATCGCTCAGCAGATGCCCTGGCGCGCGCGCCGAACCGTCCCTAAGGTCGCCGCCGCAATCGGGGGGCGATCACGTGACAAGCCAAGGCGTCGAGGTCTGGAGCGGCGGCGTCAATACGTGGGAATGCGACGAGATGGGCCACCTGAACGTCCGGTTCTGGGTGGCCAAGGCCTTGGAAGGCCTGGCCGGCCTTGCCGCGACGCTGGGCATGCCGCACGCTTTCGCCCCCCACGCCCAGGCGACGCTGGCGATCCGCGAGCTCCACATGCGCTTCCTGCGCGAGGCTCGCGCCGGGGCCTGGCTGCAGGCGACCGGCGGTGTGGTCGAGATCGGCGACAGCGACGCGCGCCTGCTGGTGATCCTGTGTCACGCCTCGGGAGAACCCGCCGCCACGTTCCAGTTCCGGGTCGACCACGCCACCGCAGCCGATCTGCGGCCCTTCCCCTGGCCCGAGCGGATACGGCAAAGGGCCGAGGCCCTCCATGTCGAGGTCCCGGCCCATGCGGCGGCGCGCAGCGTCGACCTCGACCCGGTGGAGCCGACCGCCAGCCTGGCGCGGGCCGACGAGCTTGGCCTGATGCGCATAGGCCTGGGCGTCGTCGGGCCGTCGGAGTGCGACGTGTTCGGCCGCATGAGCGCCGAGCGGTTCATCGGCCGGGTCTCGGATGGGATCACCCGGTTGTTCGGCGAGGATCGGCCGGGGCCGGATCCCGTCCCCGGTGAGCCACCGCCCAGCCTGGGCGGAGCCGTGCTGGAGTATAGGGTGCTCTATCTGGACTGGCCCAAGGCCGGGGACGGCGTCGAGTTGCGCTCGGGGATCGCCGACAGCACCCCGCGCACCCGCCGCGCGGTCCACTGGATGGTCGATCCCTTGAGCGGCCGTCCGTGGGCGAGCTCGGAGGCCATCGCCATCACCTTCGACCTCGACAAGCGAAAGATCGTCGACATCGGCGCCCAGGCGCAGGCGGCGTTCGTCGCCCGGTTGACGCCGGGTCTGGCGCTCTAGGTCGCCGCCGCCCATGCGCGATGATCTCGACCAGCTGGCGTTCCGGTCCCTCGACTCGCTGGAGGGCGCGCCGCCCTGGTCGGCGCAGCCCGAGGGCCGGCCGCCCAGCCTGCTGGCCCGGGCGCGCCGCTATACGCCGGGCCTGATCATCGCCGGGCTGGTGGCGCTGGCGGCGCAGTGGCTGTCGGAGCACTACGGGGCGCCGGTCATGCTGTTCGCCCTGCTGCTTGGCATGGCGGTGAACTTCACCGGCGACGACCCCCGCTGCCGCCCGGGCCTGGATTTCGCCGCCCGTCACGTCCTGCGGATCGGGGTCGCCCTGCTGGGCATGCGGATCACCCTGGATCAGGTTCGGACCCTGGGACTGGAAACCCTGCTGCTCACCGCCGCTGCCGTGCTCCTGACCATCCTGGTCGGCTGGAGCCTGGCGCGCGCCATGAAGCTGCGCGGCCCCCTGGGAGTGCTGATAGGCGGCGCGGTGGCGATCTGCGGCGCCTCGGCGGCCCTGGCCATCGCCGCCTGCCTGCCGCGCAGCGAGACCCATGATCGCGACGTCGTGCTCACCGTCGTCGGCGTGACCACGCTCTCGACCGTGGCCATGGTGGCCTATCCGGCGCTGGTCGCCCTGCTCGGCCTTGGCGACGTGGCCGCCGGGGTGTTCTTCGGCGCGACGATCCATGACGTCGCCCAGGTGGTGGGCGCGGGCTACAGCGTCTCGCCGCAGGCCGGCGACACCGCGACGATCGTCAAGCTGTTCCGCGTCGCCCTACTGCTGCCGGCGGTGGTGATCATCTCGCTGATCTACCGCTCGGCGCTGATCGAGGCCGGCCCCCGCGCGGCGCAACCACCGCTGGTCCCCGCTTTCCTGATCGCATTCGCCGTGCTGGTGGCGGCCAACTCGACCGGCGTGGTCCCCGCGGCGATCACCGGCCCGGTGTCGGACGCCTCGCGCTGGTGCCTGGTGGCGGCGATCTCGGCCCTGGGCGCCAAGACCGCCCTCGGCGACCTGGCCCGCGTCGGCTGGCGGCCGATCCTGGTGCTGGTCGGCGCGACGGCCTTCATCGCAGTCCTGGTGCTGGCCGGCCTGGTCGCGCTGGGACGCTAGGCTGCGGCCGCCTCGCGCAGGGCGGCCTGGACCAGGTCGGGACGCTCCATGGGCAGGAAGTGGGTGGTTCCGGGAATGGTCTCGATCCGGATGCGGCCGGCCGCCTGCAGGGCGTCCAGCCGAGGATGCTCGCGGCAGGTCGAGCCCTCCGCCGCCCTCAGGATACGGATCGGGACCTGGGCGGCCTCGAAGGCGGCGAGGGTGTCGTGGCCGTGCGAGGTGAAGTTCGACGCCTCCCAGGCCGGCGCGCAGCTCAGCTCGACCTGGCCGTCGGGCCGGTCACGGAATCCATCGGCGACGTAGTCCGCCAGCATGTCCGCTGTCCAGGACGCGAAGGCCCCCCGGCCCGTATAGGCGGCGATCACGGCGTCGCGGCTGGGAAACACCGCCCGGCGGCGCAGGGCGCCTTGGACCAGCGGCGAATTGGCGGTCGCCTCGGCCTCGCTGACCGAGGGAATCACCACCGGGTCGGCCAGGACCAGGCTCTTCACCCGCTCGGGCGCCACGGCCTGGGCCAGGATGCTGGCGGCCCCGCCCATGGAGTGGCCGGCCAGGATCACCCCGCGCAGGTCGAGAACCGCCAGCAAGGCCAGGAGGTCGTCGCGCAGGTCGTACCAGGAGCCGCGTCCAACCGATTCGGTGGGCAGGGTGGAGCGGCCGTGGCCCCTCTGGTCCACCGCAAGCACCCGCAGACTGTCGCCCAAGGGCTCCAGAATGGTGCGGTAGGTTCGCGCATTGAAGCCATTGGCGTGGGCGAAGACGATGTCGATGGGCCGATCAGGCGGCCCGAATTCGAGAGCCGCCATCGCCCCGCCGCGCCCGGGCAGGTCGATCAACCGCTCGCGCGTCGCCTCGCTCACCGTCAGATCCATGCATTTCCCTCCGCCGTCCCGCCTATATACGCCGCCGGGCCCACGGAGCCATGCCGCGACGCCGATGCGCCAAACCCAGCAATAGCCCCGGTTTTCGCTGCGGAAGTCGACCGCGGATCAAAAGTGATCACGAGGGCGTGAATTAAAGCCTTGCCCTCTGCGCGAAGCGCGGCATATTCCTGACTTGCGTACGCGACGTTCCCTATCCGGGTCGCTTCGTATGACGCTCTAAACTCCGTTTCCAGGGGACCCAGGGACCATGACCACCGAAATCCTTCGCAAGCTGCTCGTCGCCGGCGCCGCCGTCGCCGCCCTCTCCGTCGCCGCCTGCGGCAAGCCGGCTGAAAAGGCCGACGCCGCCGCCGCCGAAGCCACCGCCGAAGCCTCGACCGCCGCCGCCGCCGCCGACACGGCTGCTGACGCCGCCGCGACCGCTACGGACGCCGCCGCCGACGCCTCCAAGGCCGCCGACGCCGCCGCCGCTGCTCCGGCCGCCGACGCCGCGATGGCTCCGGCTGCTCCGGCCGAAGCTCCGGCCGCCAAGTAAGTCATTCGAACGCACTCGCGTTCGAAGAGCGGAGGGCCGCCCCTTGGGGCGGCCCTTTTCTTTTGCCCTATTGTCCGACCCATGAGCGCTGACTCCCCCCTCGTATGGACCGAAGACGGCCAGCCGCGCTCGCGCCTCTACGGCGACGTCTATTTCTCGGCGGAAGACGGCCTGGCCGAGAGCCGCGCGGTCTTCCTCCAGGGCTGCGGCCTGCCCCAGGCCTGGGCCGGGCGCAGGCGCTTCACGGTGGCGGAGCTGGGTTTCGGCACCGGGCTCAACATCCTGGCCCTGCTGGACCTGTGGCGCGCCGCCCGTCCGCCCGACGCCCACCTGCACATCTTCAGCGTCGAGGCGCACCCGATCACCGCGGACGAGGCGGCCCGCGCGCTCGCCGCCTGGCCCGAGCTGGCCGACATCGCCCAGGTTCTGACCGGCGCCTGGCCGGGCCGGGCCCGCGGTTTCCATCGGGTCGAACTGCCCCTGTCGAACGCTACTCTCGATCTCGCGGTGATGGAGGCCGAACCTGCCTTGCGGGCCTGGTCGGGTCACGCCGACGCCTGGTTCCTCGACGGTTTCTCGCCGGCCCTGAACCCGCAGATGTGGTCGCAGGACCTGCTGACCCTGGTGGCCCAGCGCTCGGCGCCTGGCGCCCGGGCGGCGACCTTCACTGTGGCCGGAGCGGTGCGTCGCGGCCTACAGGCCGCGGGCTTCGAGATCGAGAAGCACCCCGGCCACGGCCGCAAGCGCGAGCGCCTTGAGGCCCGACTGCCCGGCCAGCCGCGGCCGGAAACCGCCCCGCCCCGGGTCGCGGTCATCGGCGCGGGGATCGCCGGAGCCTCGGCCGCCAGGGCCCTGCGCATGCTGGGGTGCGAGCCGCTGTTGATCGAGGCCGGACACCCGGGGGCCGGAGCCTCGGGCAATCCCGCCGCCCTGGTCACCCCGCGGCTCGACGCGGGTCTCGGCCCGGTGGCCGAGCTGGCCGCCCAGGCCTTCGGCCACGCCGTGCGGCTCTATGAGGCCCAGCCCCATGCCGTGATCGCGCGCGGCGTCCTGCAACTGGCGGCCGGGGAGCGCGATCCCGACCGATTCGCCAGGGTCGCGGCCTCCGACCTGTTCGAATCCGGCGCCATGACGCTGCTCACCGCCGACCAGGCCTCCGAGCGCGTGGGCGAGACCGTTCCCGCCGCCCTGGATTTGTCCGCCGCACTGGTGGTGGAGCCGGCCGTAGCGCTGGCCGCCTGGTCCGGGTCGGTCCTGCAGGCGACGGTGGCGCGTGTGGCGCCGCGCGGCGGCGCCTGGGCCCTGATCGACGCTGAGGGGCGGCTGGTGGTCGAGGTCGAGGCCGTGATCCTCGCAGCAGGACAGGCCAGCGCCGAACTGCGCCCAGACCTGCCGCTGAAGCCCGTACGCGGCCAGGCGAGCTGGGCGGAGGGCGTGGACGGCGCCCCGGCGACCGCCTGGGGGGGCTACGCCCTGTCCACCCGCGACGGGTTGCTGTTCGGCGCCACACACGACCGCGACCAGACCGCGACCGATGTCCGACTCGCAGATCACGTCCGCAACCTGGAAAGCCTCGGCCAGGCCCTGCCCAGTCTGGCCGCGCGGCTGACCCAGGCGCCGCTGCAAGGCAGGGCCAGCGTCCGCGCGACCACGCCCGATCGCCTGCCGCTGGCGGGGCCCCTAGCCGGCGCGCCGGGCCTCTACGTCCTGAGCGGCTTTGGATCGCGCGGATTCTCCCTGGCCCCGCTGCTGGCCGAGCACGTTGCGGCGCTGACGCTCGGCGCGCCCTCCCCCCTGCCGGCCCCCCTGGCGGCGCTGGTCGATCCCGATCGATTCCGGGCCCGCGCCGCCCGGCGAGGCCGCATTTTCGTCGCAGGGGCGCGCAACCTTGACCGGCCGAGCTGAGGAGTTTTCGCGATGACCCGGACTGGTTTCTGGATGACCGTTACAGCCGTTCTCGCGCTCGCCGGCGCCGGATTCGTCCCGGCCTTCGCCGCGGACGCCAAGCCCTGACAAAAGAAAACGCCGCCCCTCGCGGGGCGGCGTTCCAGAAGACGCCGGTCGGCGGCTCCCAGGTTCCTAGAAGCGCTTCTTGACGGCCACCGAATAGACGCGGCCCAGCGGGTTCCCGCTGCCCGGGTCGTAGTTGTACTGGGTGCCGATCGCGAACGGCGGATCCTCGTCGAACAGGTTCGACACGGTGAGGGTCGCCGCGATGTCCCAAGGCAGCTCGGCCCGATAGATCAGGTCATGCTGCCAGTATTCGGCGATCTTGGCCGTCGACTTGACGTTGGCGGCGATCGCGATTGACGTCGCCTCGTTCTGGGTCGTCGAGGAGACGTGCCGCACCTGCCAGCGCAGGTTATGACCCGACATGTTCCAGTTCACGTAGGCGTTGGCCCGCAGACGGTTGTAGCCGGTGAACAGCGAGGCGCGGTAGGTGCCCGCTCGCTTCTGGACGCCTGCCGCGTTCGACGGGAAGCCTTCGATCTCGTATGGCGCCTCGTCATACTTCAGCAGATAGGTGCCGTCGAAGCCGGTCGTGACGTCGCCGCCGAAGACCTCGCCGACATCCAGGTTTGCCTGGAAGTCGAGGCCCGAGGTCTTCACCTTGCCGCCGTTGATGTAGCTCGTGCGGTACGACAGGATGTTGTTGCGGTTGCAGACGCCGCCGGCGAAGCCGAACCGCGCCTGGACCGCCGCATAGGCCGCGTCGCCGCAACGGCCGAGGGGCGCCGCGGCGCCGCCCGGGAACATCAGGGCGATGAGGTCGGCGGTGGCCTCCGAGGTGAGCGCGTCCTCGAAATCGAAGTTCCAGTAGTCGACGGTCGCCTTGAAGGCGCCGAAGTCCACCGCCGCGCCGATGTTGTAGGTCAGCGCGGTTTCCGGCTCGAGGTTCGGGTTGCCGTAGAGGTCGTTGGCCCGGTAGGTGCCGCTCGCATTGGTCAGGCCACGTGTGAAGTTCGTGGTCGTGATCGTGGCGGCCGGCGCCCGGTAGGTGGTGCCAACCGAACCGCGGACGGCCAGCCAGTCCATGACCTGCCAGCGGGCCGAGGCCTTCGGATTGAAGGTCTCGCCCTGGCTCTCATAGTACTCGTAGCGAGCCGCCAGGGTGACTTCGAAGTCGTCGGTCACCGGGATCAGCATTTCGCCGAACACCGAGCTGATCTTCCGGTTCACGTCGTAGGGACGCAGGTTGGCGTTGAACAGGAAGGGTCCGTTCGCCGTCGTCGGGCAGAACGGCGCGCCGTCGCCGAACGGCGGCGAGTCCACGCAGGGCGTCGCGTTCGCGTCGTAAGACACTTCCGGATCCTGAATGGTCCGATCATAGCGGAACTGGGCGCCGGCCGCCCAGGCGATGTTCCCGCCGCCCAGTTCGATGCCGGTCTCGCCGTTTACCACGAGGTCGGCGACGAACAGCTCCGAGGAGATCTCGTTGTACTGCTTCTCATCCATCCAGGCGACGACCGCAGCGCGGTTGGCGGCCGCGTCGTTGAAGCCGGGAATGGGGCTCGAAGCCAGGTAGTACGGATTGGGTCCGACCTGGGCCTGGCTCGCGTCGAAGGCGTTGGTGAAGGGGTTGAAGTAGAAACAGCCCAGAGCGGCGCTGCCGGCGCCGGCGGTGTAGTTCGCCGTCTCGGAAGGCGTGCACTGGTCGGACGCGCCATCGCGGCTGCCGAAGCCCCGCAGCGCGAGCTGCAGGCGGTTCACCGACACATCTTCCAGATTATAGTTGTAGTCCTGCTTCTGGTAGGTCAGCGCGAAGTCCCAGCCGATCCCGTTCTCGAACTTGCCCTTGAAGCCGCCCGACACCCGGAAGGTGTCGACCTTGTAGCTGTAGTGGGCATGCTCATCTTCGGTATAGGGGCTGCCGGCGAAGCCGATCGGACGCCAGGCGGTCTGGCTGGCCGCGACACCATTGGTCGCGGCGTTGGCGATCTGGCTCTGCGCAAGGGCAAGGCCGGTGGCGCAGCTGGCGGCGTCGACGCCGTAGGGCAGCGCCGCTCCCGTGCAATTGGCTCCGGAGATCTGGCTGATCAGGGCCTGCAGGCCGGGGTTGGTGTTGGGGATGTAGAAGCGCGACTGTTCAGCTGTGCCGGTCGCGGGGATCGGCGACGTTCCGCCGCCGGGCGAGGCGCCCGAGGGGTTGATGGGGGTTGGAAACTGGTTCGGCCCCGTGATCGCCCAGCTCTGCATGGGCGTTTCATGCATGGCGTAAAGGACTTCGACATTGGCCGTGATGTTGTCGGTGACGTCGAAGTTGAATTTTCCGTAGGCCTGATAGTGATGCTCGTCCTCGACCAGGTTGTCGTGAGACGTGTACTGGAAGTTGCATGAGGTCGGGCTGACGATAGCCGAGCCCAGGATGTAGGGCGCGCCGCCATTGGCCGCGCAGCCGATATCGGGCAGGGAGCCGGTGAAGCTGCCCGCGACGGCGTTGGCCGCGCTCGTGGCCGTATTGTACTGGCCGGGGTTGCCGGTGCCGGCCCAGCCGCCCAGCGGATTCTCCAGATAGCCGTTCGGACCGGTGCGGATGGCCCAATCGCGTTCGAAGATCGGCATTTCCGATCGGCGGCGATAGCCGAGGCTGATCAGGGCGTCGGCCCGGTCCCACTTCTTGCCCCAGGCGATGGAGCCTTCGTAGTCCCCGTCAGAGCCGCTGATGGCCTGGTACTGAGCCGAGAGTTCCAGCCCGTCGAGGTCGGTGCGGGTGATGAAATTGACCACCCCGCCGATGGCGTCGGACCCGTAGGTGGCCGCAGCCCCGTCCTTCAGGACCTCGACCCGGCCGATCGCGGCGTCGGGCAGCAGGTTGATGTCGACCGAGTTCAGGCCCTGGGGCGACACAGGCACCCGGCGGCCGTTGAACAGGACCAGGGTCCGCGCCCCGGTCACGGCGGAGTTGAGGCTGCGCAGGTTGATGGTGGCCGCGCCCGAGCCGGAGCCGAAGCGGTTGTTCTCGCCGATCACCGCGCCCGAGGACGGGATGGTCTTGATGAACTGGACCATGGTCGGAGAGCCGCGCTGCTCCAGTTCCTTGGCCCCGATGACATCGACCGGGAGGGCCGCATCTTCCGGCGTGCCGGCGATGAAGGACCCGGTGACAATCACCTCCTCCACCGTACTCGCATCCTGGGCTGCCGCGGCGCCGGACACACCAAGCGCCAAGGCGACGGCCAAAATTGAACCGCCGCAGAAATACCTGCTTTTCAACATCTAGGTTTCCTTTCCCCCTCGAACCCGCGCCCCGATTGAAATGTGAGCGCTTATGGATGTCCGAGTATGGGGATCATCCGTGGAGACGCAGTTACGCGCCAGGGCTTGTTTCAATCGTTTCAAACACGAAACAACCGAGTCAAACTGACGTAACGTCGATATCTCAGTGGCAGCGCCATACCCGAAAGTCGAGAAAAGATACGGCAAATATCTCATCTTGCTAATACACTGTTTATATTATCATAAATAGCTCGCAAAGTCCGGCCGAGCCCTGTCCGTATCATCCCCATTTTTCGAATTATAGTTTCCCTGCGTCGCCGGCCTGTTCTGGTGCGCGTGAGCAGGGTGTGGCGCCGAGGCCGCGCCTCGAAAAAAAGGGCGCCGCTAGGTAAACCCAGCGACGCCCATCAGGCTTGGATCCGCCCTTTCAGGCGGGCGGTATGCTTAGAATTTCTTGCGGACACCCACCTTGAAGGTCCGACCGTAGGGGTTGCCGATGAAGGGATCGTAGGTGACCTCCAGTCGGGCCGCCGAGGGATCGCGGTCGAACAGGTTGAACACCGAGGCCGTGACCGTGGTGTCCCAGGGCAGCTGCAGGCGGTAGTTCAGGTCGACGGTGTAGAAGTCCTTGACCTTCATGCCGATCGTAATGAGCTGCAGCGCACCCGTGCTGTTCTGCACCGAGATCGGCGCACGGTTGTCGACGGCTCCGTCCACATAGGTCAGGTCCGCCCGGAGGTTGTGCGCGCCCATGCCGTATTCGGCGTAGGCGTTGCCCCGGAAGCGGGAGACCGTGCCCGGGAAACGATCGTAGTTGGTGTAGCCGAGGGCCTCGTAAGCCTTGCTGACCAGGGCGCCGCCGACGCTGAATTCGGCGACGTCATACTTCAGAAGGTGGCTCACCGACACGCCCGTGGCGAAGTTACCGCCCCAGACATCGTCATTGCGGTAGTCGATGCTGACGTCGATGCCGGCGATCTTCATCTCCGGGCCGTTCACGGTGTCGGACTTCACGCGTTGGATGTCGTTGCCGATCGTCACGCCCTGAACGCAGGCGTTGTTGTTGTTGAAGGTGATCAGCGACCGCAGCGCGCTGCCGCAGTTGACGAACTGGGTCCCGTTCCCGACGCCGCCGACGGCGGTGGCCACGATCTGGGCCGGCACCGTGGTGATCTGTTCTTCGATCTTGAAGTTCCAATAGTCGACGATGACGCGGAAATCATAGGCCTCGAAGATGCCGCCGATATTGAACGTCGTCGCCTTTTCCGGGCCGATCGATGGGTTGCCGGCGAAATCCACCGACTTGAAGTTATTGCCCGCCGCCAGGATGGCCGAGAGGCCGGTCACGCTGTTGGACGAACGGTTGGCCGGGGTGGGTCCGCGGAAGGTGGTGCCGACGGAGCCGCGCAGGGCGAAGGCCGGGGTAAGCTGCCATTTGACCGCCAGCTTGGGATTGGTCGTCGAGCCCGTCTCGCCGCCGTAGTCCTCGAAGCGGATCGCGAGCTGGGCGTTGAGGCTGTCGGTGATCGGCAGGTTGGATTCGGCGAACAGGGCGTAGACGGAGTCCTCGAGCTGCTGCGGCGTGCTTTGGCCCAGGAAGATGTACGGTCCCGTGGGGAACGAGCAGACCGTCGAGCCGATCGTCGGGCACGGGGTGATGCGCGCGTCTTGCAGCGGGCTCTTCAGGCTCGACCGGAATTCGGTCCGGCGATACTGCGCGCCGGCCGCCCAACCGATCTGGCCGCCAGACAGTTCCCAGGGAAGCTCGCCGTTGACCACGGCGTCGACCACCAGAAGGCTCTGCGTCTGCTCGGTGGAGGGGAAATCCCACATCCAGCGGATCAGGTCGGGCTTGTTGGCGTTGGCCGAGACATAGCCCGGATTGGTCAGCCCCAGGACCGGGTTGCCGGGATAGGCGTTGGAGAACGGGTTGAAATACTGGCAACCGTTGGCGCCCGGCGTGGTCCCGGTGCAGCCAGGCCCGCCGAGACCGTTGAGGGCCTTTTGCAGGCGCTCGATGATGACGTCGGGGGTGCCCTGGATGTTACGGGTCTCGGAGTAGGTCACCGCGGTGTCCCAGCCGATGCCCGTGTCGCCGAACTTGCCGCTCAGGTCCGCCGACACGCGATAGACGTCGTAGTTCCGGAAGCCGACCTGGCCGCCGTTGTCGAAGATCGGGTTGCCGCCGGCGCCCATGGGACGGAACAGGGTGAGCGAGATATTGTTGGTCGCCGCGATCTGGCCGGCCGAGAGGCCGGCTTGCTGCAAGGCCGTGATCGCGCCCGGATTGGTCGTCGGGGTGGTGAACACGCCCACGCTGCCGGGACCGTTCGGGCCCTGGATCGGCGGGAAGGCCGGCGAGAAGCGCATATGGGGCAGGTCGGTCTTCGAATACATGGCCTCGACGTGGAGGCGCAGGTCATCCGTGAAGTCGACGTTCGCCTCGGCATAGAGCTGATAGCGGTTCTCGTCCTCGATCAGATTGTCGAACGGGATGTAGGTGAAGTAGCAGGCCGGGGTGGCGCCGCTGAAGCCCGCGAAACCGCCGACCGCGGTGCAGTTGGCGTCGCGCTGGACGCCGGCGGTGGGCGTCAGGCCATTGCGCGGCAGGAAGGACGGCGGTTGGCCCAGCACGGACCAGCCGGATGGGTTCGTCGTGTAGGGCTGGTAGGCCCAGTCACGATCGAGGGTCGTCAGTTGCGAGCGGTGCTGATAGCCGGCCGAGATCAGGATGTTACCGATGTCGCCCGCCCAGCCGTAGACGGCGCTGGCGCTGTAGTCGCCATCCGAGCCGTCGACGTAGCGGTAGTCCGCCGCGAGCTCGAGCCCGCTGAAGTTCTTGCGCGTGATGAAGTTGACCACGCCGGCGATGGCGTCGGATCCGTAGGTCGCCGCGGCGCCGTCCTTAAGGATTTCGACCCGGCCGACCGCGGCGGAGGGGATGAGGTTGGTATCGACGCCGCCGCTGCCCGCGCCCGCCGAGGGCACGGTGCGCCGCCCGTTGAACAGCACCAGGGTCCGCAGGCTGCCGAGGCCGCGAAGGTTGATCGTGCCGGCGCCGACCTGGCCCTGGGCCGCGGTCGAGAACTGATTGGAGTCGCCCAGGACCGGGCCTGAGACCGGCAGGGACTTGATCAGGTCGATCGTGGTGGGCGAGCCGCGCTTCTGAAGCTCATCCTGGCCGATCACATCGACCGGCAGCGCCGCGTCCTCGGGGGTGCCGGCGATATACGACCCGGTGACCACGACTTCTTCGACGGTGCTGGATTGTTCTTGGGCGGCGGCCTGGCCCGATAGGCCCATCGCCAGTGCGACAGCCAATACGGAGCCGCCGCAGAGATACCTGCTCTTCAACATCTTCTTCCTCCCCCTCGCCGGACGCCGGTTTCGATCTGACGCGATGGTCGTCCGTGGGTGGAAAGATCAAACGCCTGTTTGGCGCGGCGGCGCTAGGCCATTTCTTGCGGCGGAGAAACAATCAGTCGAACTGCGTTCAACGCGCAACACCGTTACGGGAAAGGCGTTTTTGACGGCGACGATGAAAAGGCGACGTTAGCCGCGACAATCCGCCCCCCGTTGGAATGGTGGCGGCCACGACGCCTCGACCCTGGGTTGGCCAGGGGACGTCGGACTGTCGGAAAGGGATGGTGGACGTGACAGGGATTGAACCTGTGACCCCCTCGATGTCAACGAGGTGCTCTCCCGCTGAGCTACACGTCCGACCGGCCGGCCTCCCCTTAAGGGAGTGGGAGGCGGCGGTATAACGGCGCCGGGCACGCCGTGCAAGCGCCGCTGAAGACGATCAGGCCGCCGCCATCATCCGCTCCACCTCGGAGACGATCTCGCGCAGGTGGATCGGCTTGGACAGCACCTTGGCCCCGGGCGGGGCCGCGTCGCCGGCGGCGAGCGCCACGGCGGCGAAGCCGGTGATGAACATGATGCGCAGCCCCGGATGGCGCGCGGCGGCCAGCCGGGCCACCTCGATGCCATCCATGCCGGGCATGACGATGTCGGTGAGCAGCAAGTCCCAGTCCTGGTCGAGCACGGCGGCGGCCTCGTCGCCGTCGGCGCAGGCGGTCACCTCATAGCCAGCCCGCTCCAGGGCGCGGGACAGGAACCCGCGCAGGGAGTCGTCGTCTTCGGCGAGCAGGATCCGAGGCATGTGTGCTCCGAGGGGAATGTCTGCAAAGACCGATCCTAGGCGCCCAGGTGTAAATCCGCGATGAACCGCTCGCTCGTGGCGCCCCGGCGTTTGACCGCCGCGCAGACGCACCGTCATATGATTGCGATGACCGCCTGGGAATCCATCGCCGCAAACCGCGCCGCGCCGAAGGTCCCGCCGTTCGAGGTGCGGCGCGCGGCCGCCGTGGGAGAGCCTGCGCCGACCCCCCTGGTCTTCGCCTCCCCGCATTCGGGCCGGCTCTATCCGGAAGACATGATGGCCGCCGCGGCCCTGGACGCCATCGCCATCCGCCGCTCGGAAGACGCCTATGTCGATGAACTGGTGGGCGCGGGGCCGGTGCTGGGCGCGTCAATGATCTGCGCCAACCTGGCGCGGGCCTATATCGACGTGAACCGCGAGGCCTTCGAACTCGACCAGGCCATGTTCGCCGACGAACTGCCCGACTTCGCCCGCGCCCGCACGGCCAGGGTGGCGGCGGGGCTGGGCGCGATCGCCCGCGTGGTGTCGGAGGGCCAGGAGATCTATGCCCGCAAGCTGACCTTCGCCGAGGCCCGCGCCCGCATCGAGACGGCGCACGCCCCATACCACGCCGCCTTGGCCCGCCTGATCGGCGAGGCCCACTCGGCCCACGGCTACGCGATTCTGATCGACTGGCATTCCATGCCGGCCGCCGCGGCGCGGGTCGGCGGCGCGCCGTGCGACATCGTTCTGGGAGACCGGTTCGGCGCGGCCTGCGCCGGGCTGGTCACGCAGCGGGTGGAAAAGGAGTTGGAGGGAATGGGCTACCGGGTGGCTCGCAACGCCCCCTATGCCGGCGGCTACACCACCGAGCACTATGGGCGCCCGGGCCGCCGCACCCACGCCCTGCAGATCGAGATCAATCGCGGGCTCTATCTGGACGAGGCGAACCTGGAGCCCACCGAGGGATTTACCCGCCTTCAGGCCGACCTGGAGGCCCTGACCCGGACCCTGGCCGCCGCCGACTGGTCCGGGCTCAAATAGCGTTCCGCCCTCAGGCCAAAAAAAAGCCGGACCCGAGGGCCCGGCAGTTCATTAGGGAGGAAACGCCCAGGAAGGGCAGAGGCGTCAGCGACGCCTCACAGTTCGAACATATACAGTGCGACGCACAAAACAACAACTGAAAATGTGTTTTGGCCATCACATTTCCTGATAGCCCTGAAAAAAACCGTTACAAAACAGTAAGGTTATAATTCATCTGCTGATGAAGAAATTTGTTGCGGCGCACAATAGCTGTACAATGCCGATGTGCGGCGCCGCGAGAAGGCGCTGGCTTAATGGTCCGGCCTCGCCTACAAGCGCCCGCTTCTCCAGATAGGGCCCTCCCCGGGCAATTCAATGTCGCTCCGCAACATCGCCATCATCGCTCACGTCGACCATGGGAAAACCACCCTCGTCGACCAACTGCTCGCCCAGTCGGGTGTGTTCCGCGCCAACGAGGCGACGGTCGAACGCGCCATGGACTCCAATGACCAGGAGCGCGAACGCGGGATCACCATCCTGGCCAAGTGCACCAGCGTGCTTTGGCATGGCGAGGCGGGCGACACCCGCATCAACATCATCGACACCCCCGGCCACGCCGACTTCGGCGGCGAGGTGGAGCGGATCCTCGGCATGGTGGACGGCTGCGTCCTGCTGGTGGACGCCGAAGAGGGCGTCATGCCCCAGACCAAGTTCGTGCTGGGCAAGGCGTTGAAGATGGGCCTGCGCCCCATCGTCTGCCTCAACAAGGTCGACCGGGCCCACGCCGATCCCGACCGGGTGCTGAACGACGCCTTCGACCTGTTCGCCGCCATGGGCGCCACCGACGAGCAGCTCGACTTCCCGCACATCTATGCGTCGGGAAAGAACGGCTGGGCGACGCTGGACATGGCCAAGCCGAACGACACCCTGGCGCCGCTGTTCGACATGATCGTCAGCCACGTGCCGGAGCCCAAGGCCGTCGCCCAGAAGGATGGCCCCTTCCAGATTCTCTCGGTGCTCATCGAGAACGACCCGTTCCTGGGCCGCCTGCTGACCGGGCGCATCGAGAGCGGCAAGGCCGTTCCCGGCCTGGCGATCCATGCCCTGGGCATCGACGGCAAGGAAGTGGAACGCGGCCGCATCACCAAGGTGCTGGCTTTCCGCGGCCTGAAGCGCCAGCCCATCGAGGACGCCGAGGCCGGCGATATCGTGGCCATCGCGGGCCTCAGCAAGGCCACCGTGGCCGATACGCTCTGCGCGCTCGAGGTCACGGAGGCCCTGCCCGCCCAGCCGATCGACCCGCCGACCATCTCCATGACCGTCTCGGTGAACGACAGCCCGCTGGCCGGCCGCGAAGGCGACAAGGTGCAGAGCCGGGTCATCCGCGACCGCCTGCTGAAGGAAGCCCAGTCCAACGTCGCCATCCGGGTGACCGAGACCCCCGACAAGGACGCCTATGAGGTGGCCGGCCGCGGCGAGCTGCAGCTGGGCGTGCTGATCGAAGGCATGCGCCGTGAAGGCTTCGAGCTCTCCATCAGCCGCCCGCGGGTGGTCTTCCAGACCGATCCGGAGACCGGAGCGCGCCTCGAGCCCATCGAGGACGTGATGATCGACGTCGACGACGAGTTCAGCGGCATCGTCATCGAGAAGCTGTCGGCCCGGAAGGCCGAGCTGAAGGACATGGGCCCGTCGGGCGCGGGCAAGACCCGCATCAGCCTGATGTCGCCGTCGCGCTCGCTGATCGGCTACCAGGGCGAGTTTCTCACCGACACCCGCGGCTCGGGCGTGCTGAACCGGGTGTTCAGCCACTACGAGCCCTACAAGGGCCCCATCGACGCCGGCCGCAAGGGCGTGCTTGTGTCGAATTCCGACGGTGAGACCGCGGCCTACGCGCTATGGAATCTGGAAGAGCGCGGCACGATGTTCGTGGGTGGCGGCGAGAAGACCTACCAGGGCATGATCATCGGTGAGAACAGCCGGGCCGACGATCTTGACGTCAATCCGATGAAGGCCAAGCAGCTCACCAACGTCCGCGCCTCCGGCAAGGACGAGGCGGTGCGTCTGACCCCGCCGCGCCGGCTGACCCTCGAACAGGCCATCGCCTATATCGAGGAAGACGAACTGGTCGAGGTGACGCCGAAGTCGATCCGCCTGCGCAAGCAGGTGCTGAACCCCTCGTTCCGCAAGCGTCGCGTCAAGGAAGAGTAGGGCGTGGCGCGGGATCCGGCCGAAGTCTCGGGTTCCAATCGTCAAGCTGCGCGCGAGCGGGCGTTCCGTCTGCTCGCCGGCACTGTCGCCGCCCTGTTCCTGACCTTCGCCAGCGTCGGCGGCGTTTTCTTCTGGTATGATCACGCCGCTCGGAAGGTGGCCCATACCCACGAAGTGCGCAACGGCATCGCCGATGTGCTCCAGGCCCTCACAGATTCGGAATCCGCGCAGCGCGGCTACGTCCTGACCGGCGAGCAGCGATTCATCGAGCAGATCGAGGACGGGCGCGAGCGCGCCGAGGCCGAGGTGAACGCGGTCGATATCCTGACCGCCGACAATCCCCAGCAGCAGGCGCGAATCGTCACCTTGCGCGCCCTGATGGCGAAGCGGCTGGACGTGGTCGACCAGGTCGTGGCTGAGCGCCGGAAGGGCGACGCCCCGGCGGCGCTCAGCATCATTCTCCGAGGCGAGGGCATCGCGGCCATGGAGGGCGTTCGCCGCATCGTCACCCAACTGGAGACCGAGGAGGCGCGCCTGCTTGACCAGCGCGCGCGCCAGACAGTGCTCATCCGCGCCGGACTGATCATTCTCTTGGTGGGCTTCGCCCTGGTCCTAACCTTCCTGTTCGTGAAGGCCCAGCGCGAGCTCAGCCTGGACCGAGAGGTCGAGGCCGACACCGCCGAGCGGCTGCGCGCCCTGCTCGCTGATCGCTCGCTGCTGCTCGACGAGGTCAACCACCGGGTCAAGAACTCGCTGCAGCAGATCGCCAGCGTGGTGCGTCTGCAATCCCGCTCTGTCCCCGACGGTCCGGCCCGCGAGGCCCTGGACAAGACCCTGGACAGGATCATGGCCGTGGGTCGGGTCCATGAGCAGCTCTACAAGTCGGGCGGCCAGGTCGGCGCCTTCGACGCCGGCCACTACGCAAAGGCCCTGGCCCACGACCTGGTGGACTCCCTGGGCCGCGAAGACGTGCAGCTGACCACCTCGGTCGAGGCCCATGTCCTGGACCTTAAACAGGCTGTGCCGCTGGCCCTTATCCTTAACGAGCTGGTCACCAACGCCTTGAAATACGGGTGCCCAGCAGATAGGCCTTGTCGCATTCACGTTGGCTTCGGAACCGATGGCCAGGACTATCGCTTAAGCGTGTCCGACGACGGTGTGGGTCTGCCCAAGGGCTTTACGTCGCGATCCAAGAAAAGCTTGGGAATGAGGGCCATCGAGGCTCTTGCTAGGCAACTGGGTGGACGCCTTGTAGTCGAACAACCGGAAGCCGGCGCAGCCTTCGCCGTCGTCTTCCCGAGGAGCCAGTAATGACCATGCGTATCATGGTGGTTGAGGACGACGCCCTCATCGCGCTCGATATCGTCAGCCTGCTCGAAGACATGGGCCACCTCGTGGTGGCCGAGGCCGCCGACGCCTGCACCGCCTATGAATTGGCGGAGGGCGATCGCCCAGACGTCGCCCTGGTCGACATCCGCCTCGCCAGGAACACCGACGGCGGCAAGCTGGCTCAGAAGCTCTACGATCTGCTGGGGGTGCGCTCGCTGTTCGTCTCCGGCTCGATCACCGAGGACTTCCGCACCCAGATGGCCGGGATCAACCCGGTCGGCTTCCTGGGCAAGCCGGTCACCCGCCGCACCCTGGGCGACGCCTTGCGCGGGGTCACGCAGCACTAGGGCGAACCCCTATGCCAGCACCAGCTCCATGAAGACGTCCGCCCGCGCATAGGGCGTGTCGGTCGGCGGCAGGTCGACGAAGCCCATGGACCGGTAGAGGCCGAGCGCCGGACCCAGGCTGGAATTGGTCTCCAGATAGAGCCTCGGCGCGGCGCGCTCGCGGGCCTTGTCGATACAGGCCTGCATCAGGATCTTGCCCAGGCCCGTGCCGCGGGCGGACTCGGTCACCGTCATCTTGGCCACCTCGAACCCGCCGTCGGACATGGCGATCAGGCCGACGCAGCCGATGATCTCGCCGTCCCGTTCGGCCATGAAGACGTGACCGCCCTTGGCGATGATCTTGCCGGTCGGATCATCCAGGACCTCCCGGTCCTTCGGTTCAATCACGAAGTACTTGCCGATCCACGCCTCGTTCAGCCTGCGCCAGGCCTCGGCGTGCCGGGGTTCGAAATCGACGATCTCCATGTCTGGGATATTGGCGCGGAAGTTATGGCCCGGCAAAGTCCGGTCGGACTTCGCTCGGGCAATTTTTAGTTGGACCATTTTCTTTCGCCGAACCGGCATCCACTTCGGCGGAAAATGGTCTACGCAACGGTCATGGCGAATCCGGTCTTCGCAAACCTGCCAACGACCATCTTCGAGGAGATGTCCGGGCTCGCGCGCCAGCACGGCGCGGTCAATCTCGGCCAGGGCTTTCCCGACGATCCCGGTCCGGAGGCGATCCGCGCCAAGGCCGCCGAGGCGGTCCTACACGGCTACAACCAGTATCCGCCCATGGCCGGCCTGCCCGAATTGCGCGAGGCCGTCGCCCGCCACTACGCCCGCACCCAGGGCCTGGACTTCGATTGGGCGCGCGAGGTCACCATCACGTCCGGGGCCACGGAAGCCCTGGCGGCGACCTTCCTGTCGCTCATCGAACCCGGCGACGAGGTGGTGACCTTCCAGCCGCTCTATGACGCCTATCTGCCGCTGATCCGGCGGGCCGGCGGCGTGCCGAAGCTGGTGACGCTGAGCCCCCCGCACTGGCGCTTCGATCGCGCCATGCTGGAGGCCGCTTTCAGCGAGAAGACCCGGTTCGTGGTGCTGAACAACCCGATCAATCCGGCCGGCCTGGTCCTGCCGGAGGAGGACCTGGCCCTGCTGGCGGAGTTCTGCGTCGCCCACGACGTGACCGCCATCTGCGACGAGGTCTGGGAGCAGGTGGTGTTCGCGCCGGCCAGGCACCGCCCGCTGATCGCCTTCCCGGGCATGCGCGAGCGCTGCGTGAAGATCGGCTCGGCCGGCAAGATGTTCGGCCTCACCGGCTGGAAGGTGGGCTTCCTGTGCGCCGCCCCGGCGCTCACCCACGCCCTGGCCCGCGCCCACCAGTTCCTCACCTTCACCACCCCGCCCAACCTGCAGGCCGCCGTGGCCTGGGGCCTGGACAACAGCGCCGACTGGTTCGCCAGGATGCCGCTGGACCTGGCGCGATCCCGCGACCGGCTGGCGGAGGGCCTGGCGCGGGAGGGTTTCGTCAGCCTGGCGACCCAGGGGACCTATTTCCTCAATGTCGATTTGCCGGCCTCGGGGGTCTCCGAGCCCGACCGCGCCTTCTGCCTTCGGGCGGTGAAGGAGGCGGGCGTGGCGGCCATTCCGGTCTCGGCGCTTTATGAGCAGGACCCGGTGACCACCATCCTGCGCCTGTGTCTGGCCAAGGCCGACGCGACCCTCGACGCCGGGATCGAGCGCCTCGCCCGGGCGCGGGACCTGGCGCGCGCAGAGGGTTAAAATCTATCTCGCAGGTTGTCTGCGTTTCACGCGCTCTCCGACCGGGCCTATGCTGTGGACAGGATCTGTGTGGGTGTTGAAGGACGACCGATGAAGCTCCGTCAGAAACATGCGGTGCTGGCCGCCGTGACCGTGGCGACGATGTTCGCCGGCAGCGTGGCCCAGGCGCAGAGCTATGAGCGTTACGCCCAGGCGCCGGCGCCCGCCTATGACAGCGCCCGCTACGGGTCGGCCGATCCCTGCCGGCGCACCGCCGGCAACCGCGCCCTGGGCTGGGGCCTGTTCGGTCTGGTGGCGGGCGGCTTCGCGGGCGGCGCGGTGGCCGCGGCCGGCGTCGTGGCCGAGGGCGCTGCGCTCGGAGCCCTGGCGGGGACGATCATCGGCGCCAAGGCCGGCCACGCCTCGGCGGCCTGCGAAACCGCCGCCTATTGGAACCATCCCGCCTATCAGAGCTACCAGGACGAAGCGCCAGCGGCGGCTTATGATGATCGCCAGTACGGCTCCGGCTACGGCTACGGCGATGATCGGGGCTATGACGCGGGCTATGACGACAGCCAGGGCTATCGCCGCGACTATGAGCGCGCGCCGGCCACCTATTACGAGCGCCGGGTGACCCCGAACTCGAACTACGAGTACCGCTCCAGCTACTCGTCCTCCACCACCTACGGCGGCGCGCGTTACAACGCCTATAGCGACCGTTCGCGCTGCTGCCAGGAGCCGAGCCGGGAGCATCATGACTCCTATCGGTCCTATGACGACCGTGATCGCTATGACGCTCCGCCGCGCGACTATGACGACCGCGGGGCCGCGCCGCCGCGCGATCCGTACGACCGCTACTAGGGCCGATAGCGGCCGGGCGTGGTTCCGAACGCCCGCTTGAAGGCGGCGATGAAGGCCGAGACGCTGTCATAGCCGCAGTCCAGCGCCGCCTGGGTCACCGGGACTCCGGCGCTCAGCGACACCACCGCCTGCTGCATGCGCACGCGGCCGCGCCAGGCCTCGGGCGAGAGGCCGGTCTGGGTCAGGAACAGCCGCTGCAGGGTCCGCACGCTGGCCCCGGCGCCGCGGGCCAGCTCGGCGAGCGGCGTCGTCGCCTCCGGCGCGGCCAGCAGGTGCTCGGCGAGGGTCCGGGCGCGGGGATCGCTGGGCAGGGGCAGGACCAGGGGCGCGGTCTCGCCCGCCGCCATCAGGTCCAGCAGCAGCCCCTCCAGTCGGTCGTGGGCCGGATCTCCGACCCGCAGCATGCCGATCCGGACGATGTGCAGGATCAGTTCGCGCAGCAGGGGCGCGACCTCCAGGGCGCGGCAGGCCGTCAGCCGCGCGTCGGCGGCGGCCGGGGCCAGGTAGAGGGTCTGCATGGCCACGGTTCCGCGCATCCTGATCTCGTGCGGCGTCCCGCCCGGCACCCAGATCGCGCGGGTTGGCGGCACCAACCAGGCGGCCTGCGGCGTGGCCACCGACATCACCCCGCTGGCGGCGTAGATCAGCTGACCCCAGGGGTGGGTATGGCGATCCAGCCGGTGGCCGTCGCGATAGGTCACGGCGAGACCGCGAACCGGAAAGCCGTCGGGATCGCGGGCATTTTGGCGCATGGACGACATTTGTCGTCAGACTATCGCAAGCACGCCGCGCCCGGAACCGCCTAGCCTAGCGACCTGGACCGAGGAGCAGGCCATGACCGCCACCCTGCGTCATTTCGCGATCAACGCTGACGACGTGCCCCGCGCCAGGGTCTTCTACGAGGACGCCTTCGGCTGGACCTTCACCCCCTGGGGACCGCCCGGCTTCTACCAGACCCGCAGCGCCGGAGCTGGCTTCATGGGCGCCTTGCAGGGCCGCCGCGATATCGCCGGCCAGGTCATGCCGAGCGTCGAGATCACCTTCGGCGTCGAGGATGTCGAGGCGACGGCGGCGGCGATCGAGACGGCCGGCGGCAAGGTGATCATGCCGCCTTTCCACATCGAGACGGTGGGCCACCTGGCATTCTTCCGGGACACCGAGGGCAATATCGCCGGCGTCATGCAGTACGAGCGCGGCGCCACCCCGGAGGGCGCGGCCGCCGCGCCGGGCACGGCCCAGCTACGCCACGTCTCCATCAACGCCGACGACGTCGGACGCGCGCGAACCTTCTACGAGCGGGTCTTCGGCTGGACCTTCACGCCCTGGGGCCCCCCGGACTTCTTCCAGCTCCATGGCGCAGGCGTCGGCGGCGCGCTCCAGGCCCGCCACCAGGTCGAGGGCCGCGCCCTGCCCGGCCTGGCCGTCAGCTTCGGTGTCCCGGATATCGAGGCCGCCGTGGCCGGCATTCCCGCGGCCGGCGGCGCGGTGCTCTCCGCGCCCTTCCACATCCAGGGCGTCGGCCGTCACATCTTCTTTCAGGACAGCGAGGCCAACCTCTTCGCCGCCATGCAGTACGAACGGAGCGGACAATGAGCGTGGTCGCCGACCCGGCGCTCCAGGCGCGGATAGACGCGCTTCAGGCGTGGAGCTGGTGGTGAAGGTCTAGGCCGGCAGACGTTCGTAGAAGATGTCCACCTCGTCGCGCCCGGTCTCCGAAAACCCGAAGCGCGAATAGAAGCGGTTGGCCGCGCTCTTGCGGATGACGGTCAGCCTGACCGCCAGGGCCTGTGCGTCGCTCTCCGCCAGCAGGGTCGCGAGGACGCCGGCGCCCAGGCCCGCGCGCTGGTGGTGCGGATGGACGTAGAAGTGCTCAAGCCGGAGCCAGCCGGGAGCGTCCGGACCGAAGGCCACGCAGCCGGCCAGGGCTTGGCCGCGCCAGATCAGGCGGGTGTGCTCGGGCCGGAACTGCTCGACCATGCGCCGCCGCGCGCGCACGGGATCGAACCGGCCGATCCGCTCGAGGCTCTCGCGCATGGCCGCGATCCGCAGCTCGACCAGCCGCTCCAGGTCGGAGGCGACGGCGGGCGAGAACCGGAAACCATTCCCCCCGCCGTGCGCCATCAGGCCGTCGAGCCGCCGTCGATGACGATGGTCTGGCCGGTCATCCAGGAACCGGCCTTCGAGGCCAGGAACACGGCCCCACCGGCGATGTCGTCGGGCTCGCCCAGGCGGCGGAGGGGGGTGCCGGTCGCGGCGCGGGCCTCGCCGGCCGGGGTGTCCCACAGGGCCTTGGCGAAGTCGGTCTTGACCAGGCCGGGCGCGATGCAGTTGACCCGGACGTTGTGGGGGCTGAGCTCCTGGGCGAGGTTGCGCGCCAGCTGCATGTCGGCCGCCTTGGAGATGGCGTAGGCGCCGATCACGCCCGTGCCGCGCAGGCCGCCGATGGACGAGATGACGATGATCGCGCCGTCCTTGCGTTCCTTCATCTCGGGCGCGGTCATGTTGATCAGCCAGTTGTTGGCGATGATGTTGTTCTCGAGAATCTTGCGGAAGGCGTCGTCGGGGATCTCGCTCATCGGACCGTAGAACGGGTTCGAGGCGGCGTTGCAGACCACGATGTCGATCTTGCCGAAGGCCTTGCGCGTCTCGTCGACCATTCTCTGCAGGTCGTCCTTGGAGGAGATGTTGGCCGGGACCGCGATCGCCGCGCCCGGATGCTTTGCGTTGATCGCCGCGGCGACCTCTTCGCAGGGGCCGGCCTTGCGCGAGGAGATCGTCACCTTGGCGCCATGCTCAGCCATGCGCTCGGCGATGGCCTTGCCGATCCCGCGCGAGGACCCCGTGATCACGGCGACCTTGCCGGTCAGGTCGAACAATTCACCCATGGCGCTTCCTTCCAAACATGTGTTTGATTTTATGGCCGCCATTTGCGGCGCCGGGCGACGTTGGGTCAAGCCCGGGTTGGGGAGCGAATTCCATGCCGGACTTCCGCGAGATCGAGCTGCCCGAGGTCACCCTGCGCGCGGCGATCGAGGGCCAAGGGCCGCTGGTCCTGATGGTCCACGGTTTCCCGGAGAGCTGGTACAGCTGGCGCCACCAGATGGGGCCCATCGCGGCGGCCGGATTCACCGCCTGCGCCATCGACGTGCGCGGCTATGGCGGCTCGTCACGGCCCCAACCCATCGAAGCCTATGACATGGAGCACCTGGTCGCCGACGTGGCCGGGGTGATCGAGCAGCTCAGCCCCGACGCTCCGGCCGTGCTGGTCGGCCACGACTGGGGCGCGCCCATCGTCTGGAACACCGCCCTGATCCGCCCCGACCGGGTACGCGCGGTGGCGGGACTGTCGGTGCCTTATCTGGGCGTGCCGAAGCGGCCGTTCACCGACCTCATCGACACGGTGTTCACCAGCCGCGGCAAGTTCTTCTACCAGGCCTGGTTCCAGAACGTCGGCCCGGCCGAGGCCGAGCTGGAAGCCAACCCCCGCGACGGCCTGCGCAAGTTCTACTACGCCATCAGCGGCGACGCCCCGGACGGAACCTGGCCCACTGACAAGGTCCACGGACAGAGCCTGCTGGAAGGCCTGGTCGATCCTGATCCGTTCCCCGCCTGGCTCACCGACGACGATCTCGACTACTACGTCGCCGAGTTCGAGCGATCGGGCTTCCGCGGCCCGATCAACCGCTATCGCAACCACGAGCGGGACTTCGAGTACCTATCCAGGTTCGAGGGCCGGAAGATCGAGCAGCCGTCGCTGTTCATCGGCGGCGAGCGCGACCTGGTGCTCAGCATGCTGGGGCGCGGCGACCTGGTGGCCATGATGAAGGCCGAGATGACCGACCTGCGCGGCGCCGACGTCCTGCCAGGCTGCGGCCACTGGACCCAGCAGGAACGTCCCGCCGAGGTAAACGCCCGCCTGCTGCCCTGGCTCGCCTCGCTCTAGGTTTTTCTTGGGCGCGCTTTCTGGCGGCGAACCGGTCTCCACTTCGCCGGAAAGCGCTCTAGCGGCAAACCCGGTAGCGGCCGGAATCCAGGTGCAGGTGGTCTCGATGGGCGGCGTTGTAATCGGGACTGAGGGTCGCGCTGAACCAGCGGCAGGCGCCGGTGCGAACGCGCCGCAAGAAGACGCCGAACTCATCGTCGTCGGTGAAGTCCCGCAGGACCGAGACCTGCCGGCCATCGGTGAAGCGCACTGCGGCCACGTCGAGGGCGTTGGCGAAGGCGTGCTCGCTCAACCGGTCACGGCCCGCGATGCTGCGGCAGGCATAGGTTCCGTAGTGCTCCAACGCGCTGGGGCTTGTTCCCAGAACTTCGCGCGCGGCCGGGCGCAGGTCGTGCCGGTCCCAGAAGGCGTAGGCCAGGGCTTGGGGGCAGGTCATCACAGGGCCCGCTGGCCGGAGCGGCGTCACCCCGCCCGAGATGCGCACCGCATTGAGCTGGGCGCAGGCGCCGTCGGTCCGGGGAGCTACCTCGGCGATCCTGACCCCACCCTCCGCCAGCACGGCGCGGCAGAGGCGGCGGTCGCCCGCGGCCTGCCGGAATTTCATGTCGGTGGCCAGGCCCGGCGGATCGATCAGGCGCAGCGGCTTCCATGGCAGGTCCTGAGGCGGGGCCATCGCATTGGCGATCCAGAACGCGGCCATCAGCGCCAGGGACAGGTCGAGCGCGAGCGCCCACAGGGAGGCAAGTGCGAGGCCTTCCGGCGTTCGGGACTGGAGCGAGAGCACGGGCATTGGAACGACTCGTCGGCGCTACGGTTCAGCCAACCCAGATTGCCACGGCGCGTTGTCGCGAAATCGGGTTCAAGCCGTCGACAAGTCGCGCAGACTGGTAGAGATCCCGTCCGTACAAACCGTCCCGGACGCCCCGCATGCTGAACTGGATCTACGCCACGCTGGGCCATGTCTGGGGACCACTGCGGCTATTCGATTCGTTCTTCTTCCTCGCCGCAATCGGCTTCACCTGCTGCGCGCTGGTCACCTGGGTCGTCCTGCCGAGGCTCTGGCCGGCGCTGCCCACCGACCGGGGACGGGCCTTCGCGATCAACGCCGAACAGAGCGTGGGAAAGCCGATCAGCGCCGGCCTGATCTTCGTGAGCGTCTTCTGCATGGCGGCGCTGGTCTTCGTCCCCTTCGACGCGCGGAGCCTGCTGACCCTTCCCTTCATCCTGGCCGCAATGATGGTCGGCTATTTCGACGATCGCCGTGGTGGGTTCAGCGAGTACCAGCTCGCCGCGATGGATCTGGCGATCGCCGTCGGCGCCTCAATGGTGATCTACGGCATGCAGCCGGTGGCGATCTGGCTGCCGGGCTGGAGGGACGCAATTCTGCTGTCGCCATGGGTCGCGACGCCGGTGGCCACCGGAATGATCTGGCTCTCGATCAACGCCACCAACTGTTCGGACGGGGTCGATGGGGTCTCGGGCAGCCTCACCGCCACCGCCCTACTGATTCTCGGGGGCCTGCTCTATGCCGTAATCGGCAACGAGGTGGTCGCCCAGCATCTGAGAATTCCGGTGAACCCCGAAGGCGCGAGCTGGGCGATCATGGCCTTCCTCATGGTCGGCAGTATCGCCGGCTACCTCTGGTACAACGCCGCGCCCAGCCTGGTGCTCATGGGTGACGCCGGTTCACGCCCCATAGGGCTGTTGATCGGCATGCTGGTGGTCGCCACCAACAACCCGCTGTTCCTGCTGCTTATCGGCTCGGTTCTGCTCCTGAACGGAGCAACGGGGCTGGTGAAGGTCGCCCTCATGCGGTTCTTCGGCCTAAGGGTCCTGGGTGGCGTTCGTTTCCCGCTGCACGATCACTGTCGCAAGGAGCTGGGCTGGTCTAACAGCCAGGTCCTGGTGCGCTTCATGCTGGTGCATCTTGGCGTCTCAGCCCTGCTGGTGATCTTGGCGCTCAAGGTGCGATAAGCGGCGCGGGCCAACTATCCAATCGTCGGCGAACGCCCTAAAGGCGGGAATCTTGGACATTATCCGCCGGGGCGCGACGCTCCGGCCCTTGCGAAGCCGCGCGGGGCGACGCACGTTCCGTGCAACGAATTTTGGAGACCTGACCTATGCGTAACTGGCGCCTGGACGAAGACGACGACGACGACGACGCCTCCCGCAAGCCCGACATGCCGATGACGGCGGGACCCGTCCAGAACGCTCTCTACAAGTCGCGCACCGTCCTGGTGTTCGGCGAGATCGACATGCGCCTGGCCGAGCGAGTGACCGCCCAGCTCCTCGCCCTGGCGGCCGAGAGCGACAAGCCGATCAAGGTGGTGATCAACTCCCCCGGCGGTCACGTCGAGAGCGGCGACACCGTCCACGACATGATCCGCTATTGCGGTCCCCAGGTGAAGGTGATCGGGACCGGCTGGGTCGCTTCCGCCGGGGCGCACATCTTCCTGGGCGCACACAAGGACAGCCGCTTCTGCCTGCCCAACACCCGCTTCCTGCTGCACCAGCCCACCGGCGGCGTGCGGGGCCAGGCCAGCGACATCCAGATTGAGGCCGAGGAGATCGTGAAGATGCGCGAGCGCGTCAACCGCATGATCGCCAAGGAGACCGGTCAGCCGTACGAGAAGATCGTCAAGGACACCCAGCGGAATTTCTGGATGGGGGCCGAGGCCGCCGTCGAATACGGGCTGGTCTCCAAGATCATCCGTAACGCCACGGACGCGTAAGAAGATGGCCGCGCCCTGGTGGAAGGGCGCGGTCGTCTACCACGTCTATGTCCGCAGTTTCTTCGACGCGGACGGCGACGGCCACGGCGACCTCAAGGGTGTGCTGGCCAAGCTGGACTACATCGAGAGCCTGGGCGTCGACGCCATCTGGCTCTCGCCCGTCCATCCCTCGCCCAACCGCGACTGGGGCTACGACATCTCCGACTATGAGGGGGTCCATCCCGATTACGGGACCCTGGCCGACCTCGAGGCCCTGGCGGACGCCGCCCATGCCCGCGGGCTGAAGGTCATGCTGGACGAGGTGCTGTCGCATACCTCGGACGAGCACCCCTGGTTCGCCGAGAGCCGCGACGGCGGAGCCGAGGGCGACAAGGCGTCCTGGTACGTCTGGGCCGATCCGGCCGACGACGGGACCGCGCCAAACAACTGGCTCAGCGTGTTCGGCGGCCCGGCGTGGGCCTACCAGCCGGCGCGGCGACAGCACTACCATCACAAGTTCCTACGCCAGCAGCCGAAGCTGAACTGGCGCAATCCCGCCGCCCAGGCCGCGGCCCTGGACGTGCTGGACTTCTGGCTGGCCAAGGGAATCGACGGCTTCCGCCTGGACGTCGCCGGGACCTTCCTGCACGACGACAGCCTGGCTGATAACCCGGCCGTGCCGGCCGCTGAGCGGACCCGCCATCACTGGTCGCACGCCAGCGAGATGCAGCGGCATCTGCACGACTCCAACCTGCCCGACAACATCCCCCTGCTGGAGATCATCCGCCGGCGGGTGGACGCGCACAACGGGGTTGAAGGGGGAGATCGCTTCGTGTTCGGCGAATTCTCCGAGGAGGAGGAACGCTGCGGGGCCTATTGCACGCCGGAAGAGGGCCTGCACTCAGCCTACACATTCGTCCTGCTGCACGCCCGCAAGCTGTCGCCGCGGATCTTCCGCGACCACTACGAGACGCTCGACCGATTTCCCGGCCACTGGCCCTGCATCTCGTTCTGCAACCACGACATCCCGCGCACCGCCACCCGATTCGGCGGCGGCGAGGCGGTCGCCCGCCTGATGCTGGCCCTGCTGCTCAGCCTGAAGGGCACGACCTTGCTTTACCAGGGCGAGGAGCTGGGCCTGCCCGAAGCTCAGAGCCTGACGCGCGAGCAGATCCGCGACCCGGTGGGGGACCTCTACTGGCCCATCGCCAAGGGCCGCGACGGCTCGCGCACGCCCATGCCCTGGACCGAAGGGCCGAACCTGGGCTTCTCGACCGCCGAGCCCTGGCTGCCGCTGGCCGTGGAGCATGCCGGCCTGTCGGCGGCGACCCAAGCGGCGGACCCGAACTCCGTCCTCGCCTTCTCCAAGGCCATGATCGCCCTCCGCAAGGCCTCGCCGGTGCTCACGACGGGCGACATCGAGATGATCACCGCGCCTGAGCCGATCCTGGCGTTCCTGCGCCGCGAGGGCGAAGAGCGGATCGCCTGCGTCTTCAACATGGGCGCGGCGCCGGCGGTGTTCGGCGACGAACGGCTGACAGGCGCGAGCGTGCTGGCGCCGTCGGCCGGCGAGGCCAGGCTGGACGGCGCGGCCCTGCATCTCGAGGCGCACGCGGTGCGGTTCCTGCGGCTCGCGTGACGCGCTAAAGAAGAGCCCATGGCCGACGACGCGTCCAAGCAAGCCCGCGCTCCCGCCGCCGACGCCAAGTTCGGCCGCGGGTTCCTGTACGACATCTGGTATTTCGCCGCCCTCTCCAGCGATCTCAAGCCCGGCAAGCTGCAGCGCTACGAGCTGCTGGGCGAGCCGGTGCTGCTGGGCCGCGACCGGGCCGGCAAGGTGTACGCCCTGCGGGACATCTGCCCGCATCGCGCCGCGCCGCTCTCGGCCGGCAAGCTGACCCAGGAGGCCGACGGAAGCCCCAGCGTCGAGTGCCCCTATCACGGCTGGCGGTTCAAGACCGACGGCGCCTGCGCGGCCATCCCGTCCCTGGTGGGCGATCAGGCCATGGATGTCAGCCGCATCCGCGTGCGCCGCTATCCGACCGCCGAGAGCCAGGGCCTGGTCTTTATCTGGGTGAGCTCCGATCCGCGCTTCGCGGGCGAGCCCGCCGAGCCGCCGCCGGTCTTCCCCGGCGTGGTCGGCGGTGGACCCAAGCTGGTCGACCGAATGGTGTTCGACGCCCACATCGACCACGCCGTCGTGGGCCTCATGGACCCGGCCCACGGGCCCTATGTGCATCAGCAATGGTGGTGGCGGTCAGCCAAGAGCCAACACGACAAGGCCAAGACGTTCGAGCCGCGCGAGCAGGGCTTCGCCATGGTCCGTCACGAGCCGTCCAAGAACAGCCGCGCCTACGCCATCCTGGGCGGCGAGCCCCTGACCGAGATCGTCTTCCGCATTCCCGGGCTGCGCTGGGAACACGTCACCGTCGGCGCGCGCCAGGTTCTGTCGCTCACCTGCCTGACCCCGGTGTCGGAGACGAAGACCAGGATCACCCAGGTCGTCTGGTCCGATCACCCGGCCTTCCTTTTCCTGAAGCCGTTCATCGCCGCCGGCGCCCGCGCCTTCCTGCGCCAGGACGGGGACATGGTGAACCTGCAGAACGAGGGCCTGCGCTACGACCCGGCCCTGCTGTGGATCGACGACGCCGACCGCCAGGCCAAGTGGTACCAGCAGCTCAAGCGTGAATGGACGCTGAGCCGCAAGGAGGCCCGGGGGTTCGTGAACCCAGTGGAAGCCGCCACCCTGCGGTGGCGCAGCTAGCGGCGGGCGGTGGCTACCGCTTCGGTTTCGCCGTGACCGTTCGCCTGACCCAACCCGTGATGGAATATCGGTATGCGTTCACGAACGTCGCGACCTGGCTGACGCTGTGGTGCTGCGGCACCCGGAAGATGTTGAGCGCATTGAACCGCGGCGGAAAACCCTCCGTCACGTTGCGTGCGTCATCCTGAAAGAGCAGGACGCCGCCCCAGTCGGTCTGCCACTGAGGCGTCAGATTGAGGACATAGGCATATAGCCGCCCGGAGTCGGCGTTGCCGTCGTGATGCGTGTTCAGGAAATGGCCGGCGCCGTATCGAGAGGCGTGGGCGTCGCTGTTGGTCGGGCGCTCGTCGGCGGTGAGCTTGCGCACGAAGCCGAGGAACTCCTCGCCGTTGACGAAGTCGTAGACCGCCTCGATCGGCTCCAGCTTACCCCCGACGCGACGCCCGGCCTGGATAGCGTCGCTGATGCGCCACGCATCGTACGAGTACTGGAAGCCGCTGCGGGCGGTCTGGATCACATGCGCTTCAACCTGCATGCGCTGGGGACTCGGCATCGCCCAGGCCGCCAAGGGAGCTTCCACGCCCTTGCCTTGCACCACCATGGTCCGCACCCAGGGGACATCGCCCGCCAGGGCGTCGGCGACATGCTTCGCGCCGTTGCCTTTGAAGAAGTCCGGGATGTGAAGGCGACCCTTGGCCTGGAAGGCAGGCGCGAGCCGTTCGGGATCAATCTTTGGATCGATCTTAAGGCTTGCCGCCACGCAACGACCCTCCAAGAACCATGACGGCGAGCTAATCGCCCAGTGTCACGACTGTCAATTTGCCCAGGATACTAGGCTGCGGCGGTCTGCGAGGTCTGGGGCGGCTTGGGAGCGGTCAGCTTGAGGTCGTCGATGCGGATCGGCGCGAAGCCGCGACCCGACTCCCAGTCGATCCGCCCGCCCAGGGCGGTGATCGTCGAGACCGGCTCCAGGCGGCGCAGGTCCATGGCCTTCAGCGCCTGGTGCGGGACCTTCACGTGGACGACCGGCTGCTGCTCGACGTCGCCGCGTGAGGTGGGCAGGAAACAGCGCGCGACCACGTCGATCACGTCCAGCGGCACCACGGTCATGATCTCCACCGCGACCCGCAGAGTGGCGGAGCAGACGCAGGCCAGGTGCATCTCCTGGCGAACCTCGGGCGGCAGGGCGACATAGACGCTGCGGCCGGCTTCGCCCAGCTCGACGGCCTCGTCGGGGATGGCGTCGAACTCCAGGGCGTCCAGATAGACCACCAGCCTGCCGGGCGAGGGCATGTGGACTCCCAGCCCCTCCAGCACCGGCGCCAGCTCCGCTGCGGGCACGTGGGCCTTCAGCGACTGTTCGATGGCGGAGATGTCGAGAGCCAGCACGCCCGCGGCGACGCTGACGTCGAGATTGTGGACGTCGGCGGCCCGCTTGGCCCGCGCATAGATCTCGGCGTCCTTCTTGGCGGCTTCCAGCACTTTTTCGGCCAGGGCGCGGCGGCGGTCCTGGCCGAGGCCGAACAGGCCGTCGATCAGGCCGGGCTGGTAGTTGGCCAGCGCCCGGCGCGCCTTCTGCTCAAGGGCGTTGGCGCGGACGGCGGGCTCGACCAGGCCGGCGCCGGCGATGTCGTTCCAGTCCAGCCGCTCGTACTTCACGCAGTGGATGCGGGTCAGGGTCTCGAAAAGCGCGTCGTACCGGGCGGCCAATTCGGGCGCGGTGGAGCGGCGGGTGGTCGCTCGCTCCTTGCGTTGGCGCTCGCGCAGGGCTTTCTTGGTCGCCCGGTCGATACGATTCATCGTCGCGATGATCGTCTTTGCCGACCCTTGGGCGCCCATTTCTTCTCCGCGTATCTTTCCGCCGCACTCATTTCTGAAATACCTGTGTTTTCCTCACCGATCTCTTAAGAAAATCATGGACTTCATCACAACCGACGGTTTCGCGCTCGCCTATGACGATAATGCCCCGGCGGGTTACGAGCGGGCGATCCTGCTGATCCACGGCTTCGCGTCGAACCGGAACGAGGGCTGGAAGCGCACCGGCTGGTACGCCGCGCTCGAGCGGCGACGCTTTCGCGTGATCGCCCTGGACCAGCGCGGGCACGGGCAAAGCGGCAAGTCGCACGACCCCGCAGCCTATCTGCGCGAGAACCTGGCCCGCGACGTGGTGGAGCTGATCGACCACCTCGGGGTCAACCGCGTGGACCTGTTCGGTTATTCCATGGGCGCGCGCATCGCCGCCGCGGCCGCCCTGGCCGCGCCCGAGCGGTTCTCCAACCTGATCCTGGGCGGGGTGGGCGACAAGTTGCTGACAGAACGCATGGGCGAGCGAGGCGATCTCATGGTCGCCGCCATGCTGGCGGAGGATCCGGAGACGATCACCGAACCATTCCTGAAGAGCTTCCGGCAGTTCGCCGACGAGCAGGGCGAGGACCGCCAGGCCCTGGCCGCCTTCACCCAGGCGGCGAACCCGCCGCTGGACGTGGCGGGGTTCGCGACCCTGCCGATGCCGGTGTTGGCCGTGGCCGGAGAGCGGGAGACCAACGGCGACCCGGTCGAGCTGGCCCGAGCCTTCGCCCATGGCCACGGGGTGGTGATCCCCGGCTGCGACCACTTCTCGGCCATCCCCCACGCCCTCACCAAGGCCGCGGTGTTCGACTTCATCGACGGTCTGCTGGACGACCCCTGGGCGCGATAGCCGCGATAGCCCCGACCCGCATCGCCTGGACCTCGCGCCTGGAGACCGGGCGCCTGAAATCGGCTGCGGTCGTCGCGGCCTAGTCTTTGGGGCCCATATTGTAGGGACCGCCCTTTTCCAGGGCCTTGCGGTAGGCGGGACGGGCCTGGAAGCGCTTCACCCAGGCGGCGATGTTCGGATAGGCGCCGTAGCGGCCGAAGGCGCCGGTGACCTCGCCCACGAAGCTCATCTGGATGTCGGCGGCGCTGAACTCGCCCATCAGCCAGTCGCGGCCAGCCAGGGCGCCTTCCACGTAGCCGAGGTGGTTGGCGATCTCGCTCTCGATGCGCGGATGTAGCGGCGCGCCGGCTTCGCCCAGCCGGCCGACATACATGAACAGCATCAGCGGCAGCATGGCCGAGCCCTCGGCATAGTGCAGCCACTGCTGGTAGGCGTCGTAGTCCTTGGAATTCTGGGCCGGCGCGAGCTTGCCGCCGCCGTGGTGGCGGACGATGTAGTCGATGATCGCTCCGGACTCGATGACGGTCGCGTCGCCCTCGGTCACCACCGGCGACTTGCCCAGCGGATGGATGGCCTTCAGTTCCGGCGGGGCCAGGCGGGTGGTGGCGTCGCGCTGGTAGGTCTTGATCTCGTAGGGCGCCCCAAGCTCCTCCAGCAGCCAGAGGATGCGCTGCGAGCGCGAGTCGTTGAGATGGTGGACGACGAGCATTGGGTTGCCTCCCGTGGCGTTACGCTGGGAGTACCGGCGCACGTGACCCACGACAAGCTTCGCCTATAGTCACCGCCGATGATCTTGCCAGACCTCAACGCCCTATTGTCCGAGGCCGCCGAAGCGGCCGACCTTTTCGTGGCCGCGACGAAGGCGGCGGTGGCCGACCGGGTGAGCCCGGGCGGACGCCTGGACCGCGCCGCTCTCGACGCCGAGCAGCACGCCGCCCATGGCCTGGCCTGGACCGCGGCCTATGCCGAGACCCTCCGCCAGACCGCCGCCTGGGCGCGCCACCTGCAGGACGAGGGCCGGTTCGGCGAGGCCGAGGCCCTGCCGGCCCAGCTCCTGGCCTTCGAGTATCTGAGCCAGCTGGCCGGCGGCGTTCCGATGAACCAGGGCGAGACCTTCCGGCCCGGCGACCTCGGCGTCTCCGGTCAGGCGCTGGAGCCGCTGATCGACCGCCTGAGGTCCGGCGCATCTCAGGCGGTGCGCCACCGGATCGTCGTCCTGCTGGACGAGGCGAGGGGCCGGCCCTCGCTGGAGGCCAGCGGCCTGGACGCCACCCTGGAACAGGTTCGCGACCACTTCCACGCCTTCGCCGACGAGAAGATCGTTCCCTTCGCCCACGGCTGGCATCTGCGCGACGAGCTGATCCCGTTGGCCCTGATCGAGGAGCTGGCGGCGTTGGGCGTGTTCGGACTGACCGCGCCGGAGGAATATGGCGGGTCGGGGATGGGTAAGGTGGCCATGTGCGTGGTCTCCGAAGCCCTGTCGCGGGGCTGGATCGGGACCGGCTCGCTGGGCACCCGCTCGGAGATCGCAGCCGAGCTGATCCTCGCCCACGGCACGGACGACCAGAAGGCCCGCTTCCTGCCGGGCATCGCATCGGGCGCGATCATCCCGACCGCCGTCTTCACCGAGCCTGAGGCGGGGTCGGACCTGGGCTCCCTGCGAACCCGCGCCGTCCGCGAGGGTGACGATTGGAAGGTGACCGGCGCCAAGACCTGGATCACCCACGCCGCCCGAGCCGACCTGATGACCCTGCTGGTCCGCACCGACCCCAAGTCGAAGGATCACCGCGGCCTCTCGATGTTCCTGGCGGAAAAGCCGCGCGGCACGGTCGAGGCGCCCTTCCCGGCGGCCGGCATGGACGGCGGCGAGATCGGGGTGATCGGCTATCGCGGCATGAAGGAATACGAGATCGCCTTTGACGGCTTCGCCGTGCCCCACGCCAACCTGCTGGGCGGACAGGAGGGCCAGGGCTTCGTCCAGCTCATGGCCACCTTCGAGAGCGCCCGCATCCAGACCGCGGCGCGGGCCATCGGGGTGGCGCAGTCGGCCCTGGACCTGGCGCTGGACTACGCCCTGGCGCGGCGGCAGTTCGGCGGCCCGATCGCCGACTTCCCCCGCGTGGCCAACAAGCTGTCCATGATGGCCGCCGAGATCCTGGGAGCCCGGCGGCTGGCCTGGTTCGCGGCCCGGGCCAAGGACGAGGGACGCCGCTGCGACCTTGAGGCGGGGATGGCCAAGCTGGTCGCCGCCCGCGTCGCCTGGGCCTGCGCCGACAACGCCGTCCAGATCCATGGCGGGACCGGATTCGCGGTGGAGCAGCCGATCAGCCGCATCCTGGCCGACGCCCGCATCCTCAACATCTTCGAGGGGGCCGGCGAGATCCAGGCCCAGGTCATCGCCCGGCGGCTGCTGGAAGGCGCCAACTAGAGGATCGGTTCGCCCCGAAGAAGGTCACCCCCAGGCCGACGAGAGCCAAATCCACCTCCGCGCCGATAGGCGCCCGGACCCGCCGACCACCCCGGCGCCCGACAATCATCGCGTCCATATGTCGGCAACACGACACTCACGCGCCGGAATACGCTCCACATGACAGCGTTGTGCGAGCATGCTCAACGATCGCTGGAGTCCAGTGAGGTCGTTCGCATGACATTAGGTCTCGCAAAGGCTGGCAAAACGCCGCTCTGCGACGCTGCGCCACACAGCCACCTTGGACTTTTGGCGTTAAGTCCGTCACAAATCCGTATCGCGGAACGGGTTCGATGAACATGCTCGACTAAAGCCTTCGCTTGGACGCGCCGCGGCGAGAGGCTAAGAGGACCGCACGGTCATGATCAATGACACCGCTCTCCGGATAGATCCGGATCGCGCCGACGCCAACGAGGAAGTCCGCCAGCTGATCGTCGACCTGCGCGACGCCTCCCGTGATGGGCGGAAGCTCGCGCAGCGCTACGCTGAGCTGCTGGAGAAGGTAGTGGAAGAGTATTGCGTAGAGTTCGAAATGCGCGCGGAAGCGGCTTTGGCGAGGCTGCAAGCGCGATGAAACACGTTTCCAACGCCATCGAAGCCACCGGCGAGGCCGAGGTCCGCGTTCCGACCCGTCGCGCCCTGGCCAAGCAGCAGACCCGCGCCAAGGTCCTGGCCGCCGCCCGGCGGCTGTTCTCCGAAGCCGGCTACGAAGGCGCCACCATCCGCGACATCGCCGCCGAGGCGGGCATGTCGACCGGAGCTGTGTTCGCCAACTTCACCGACAAATCGGACCTGTTCCGCGAGATCATGGTCAGCGACATGCAGGCCCTGACCGAGACCATGGCCGAGGCGAGCAGCCGCGGCCGCACGGTCGAGGACGCCCTGCTGCGCCTCTTCATGGCCGGCTACGCCTTCTACAAGACCCAGCTGCCGCTGGCCCGGGCGGCCTTCAGCATTTCCTGGCTGCCCGACCAAGGGCCGGAGTTGCGCACCCTCCCGCCGGTCAACGACATCCATGAGCTGATCAACGACCAGCTTAACCTGGGCGTCGAGCGCGGGGAGCTTTCGCAGGAGATCGAGGCCAAGCTGCGGACGCAGATGCTGTTCGATTGCTACTTGGCCAACTATCCGGAAGCCATCTTCCACGGCTGGAGCCTCGAGGCGCTGCAGGCCAAGTCCAGGGACCAGATCCGCGTGATCCTGGCCGGGGCCCGGCGAGGCTAGAGCCGTTACGGACGGGCCGCAGAGGGCGGCTCGTCCGCGACGAACCGTCGCAGACACAGGCAAGCGCGGCTACGGTCGTAGCTTCCCTGTAACCGGGAATAGGGATGCCGCGGGTCGCGCCGCGAACGGGGGGACATGGCGGGGGCACGCAAATCCCAGAAGGAGGCGACGCGGCAACGCGTCCTCGACGCCGCGCGCGATCTGTTCGAGACCCGCGGCTACGAGGAAACCACCGTCCGAGAGATTGCTCGCCATGCCGAGGTCTCGGTGGGCAGCGTCTTCACCACCTTTTCCTCCAAGGGCGACATTCTCAGCCAGGTGATGGCCGACCGGCTGGACGCGCTCTATGCCGAGCTCGACCGGGTGGCGCCCCATCTGCGCGGATCCACCCCCGACCGCCTGCGCTCGCTCTTCGCCATCCACTACGCCTTCGAAACCCGCCGCACCCGGCTGTTCCTGGCCCATATCGCGGCGGCCTATAACTGGACGCTCAGCCCCGCCAGCCGGCCATACGGCCGCGATCCGCGCCTGCGCCAGATGGTCCGCGACTGCCTGGCCGAGGGCGTGGTCCGCGGCGACGTCGATCCGGCCTGCGACCTGGACGTGGTGATCGACGCCCTGATGGCCTCCTACGCCTGGACCTACCGCCTGGCCGCCTGGGACGAGGCCGACGCCCAGGCCATGAGCGCGGTCATGGACCGGCATATCGGCCTGATCTCGGAAGGCTTCCGCGCCCGTCCGACGGCTTAGTCTCCCCATCCCGCTGCGGCGGCGCTAGATTGAACGCATGAACACTTTCTTCCAGTATCTCATCCCCATCAGCCTGGTCGCGGTGACGGTGACCCTGTTCATCGGCCTGTACGCCCTGTTCCGGGGCGGCGACTTCGGCCGGTCCTATTCCAATAAGCTGATGCGGCTGCGCGTGTTGCTACAGGCCGTCGCGGTCGCCGTTCTCGTGGCCGCCGTCTGGTGGCGCCACAACGCCGGCGGCTAGGATGGTCACCCTCAACAAGATCTACACGCGCACCGGCGACGGCGGCGCCACGCGGCTGGCCACCGGTGAGCAGGTGTCCAAGGCGTCCCTGCGGGTCGAGGCCTATGGCGCGGTGGACGAGGCCAACGCCTGCCTGGGCCTGGCCCGCCTGCACACCGCCGCGGATCCCGACTTCGACGCGATGCTGGCCCGGGTGCAGAACGAGCTGTTCGACCTGGGCGCCGACCTGGCGACCCCGCCCCGCGAGGGCGAGACCAACACCCTGCGGATGATCGACAGCCAGATCGAACGGCTGGAGCGCGAGATCGACGCCATGAACGCCGAGCTTCCGCCGCTGGCCTCCTTCATCCTCCCCGGCGGCACGGCCGCCGCCGCCGCCCTGCACCTGGCGCGCACGGTCGCCCGGCGGGCCGAGCGCGTCGCCGTGGCCCTGGTCGAGGCCGGCGAGCCGGTCAGCCCCGCCGCGATGAAATATCTGAACCGCCTCTCCGACTTCCTGTTCGTCGCCGCCCGCCACGCCAATGATCGCGGCGCGCGCGAGGTGTTCTGGAAGTCGGGCGCGACCCGCTAGTTCTTGGCGGCGGGAACGGTCTCGGGCGGACGGGCCAGGTCGCCAGTCTTGCCGGTGACGCCGTCGGCCTTGGCCGCGTCGTAGGCGGCGCGGTCCTTGATGACCCGCCCGGTGATGTCGGAGATCGGGATCGGGTGGGCGCAGGTACGGGTGCGCCAATCCCACCAGTCGCCGGAAGCCTCGCACTTCTGCGCCGGCCAGACCCAGCCGTAGTGGTAGACGAAAGCGCCGGCGCTGAGCAGGGCGAAGGCCGCCAGGAAGATCAGTTTCAGGCGGTCGATCGTGCGGTTCATCGTCTCGTTCTTCTACTCAAGGGCGCGCGGTTAGCGCTCCCATCGGCCGAAATTGCGGCGAGGTGTGTCCGGACGCCGACTTGCAATGCTCGGCGGAAGCGTTATGCCGCATCCGACCGATTTTTCCGCAATGCAATTTGAGGCGCTAGCAACCCATGAAGGTGTTGGTCCCGGTTAAACGGGTGATTGATTATAACGTGAAGGCCAGGGTGAAGTCCGACCAGTCGGGCGTCGACCTCGCCAACGTCAAGATGTCCATGAATCCCTTCTGCGAGATCGCGGTCGAAGAGGCCGTTCGTCAGAAGGAAAAGGGCGCTGTGACCGAGGTGGTCGCCGTCTCCATCGGCCCGGTCCAGGCGCAGGAAACCCTGCGCACGGCCCTGGCCATGGGCGCGGACCGCGCGATCCTGATCCAGACCGACCAGGATTTCGAGCCCCTCACCGTCGCCAAGCTGCTCAAGGCGGTGATCGCCGAGGAGAGCCCCGATGCGGTGATCATGGGCAAGCAGGCCATCGACGGCGACAACAACGCCACCGGCCAGATGCTGGCGGCCATCCTCGACTGGCCCCAGGCGACCTTCGCCTCGGCCGTCGAGCTTTCGGCCGGCAAGGCCAAGGTGACCCGCGAGGTCGATGGCGGACTGCAGACCCTCGAGGTCTCGCTGCCCGCGATCATCACGGCCGACCTGCGCCTCAACGAGCCGCGCTACGCCTCGCTGCCGAACATCATGAAGGCCAAGAAGAAGCCGCTCGACGTCAAGGAGGCCGGCTCGCTCGGCGTCGACCTCAAGCAGCACCTTAAGGTCCTCAAGGTGACCGAGCCCGCCAAGCGGGCCGGCGGTATCAAGGTCGAGACCGCCGCCGACCTCGTCTCCAACCTGAAGACCGCGGGGGTCCTCTAATGGCCGTTCTCGTCATCGCCGATCACGACAACGCGTCGCTGAAGGACAACACACACAAGACCGTCACCGCCGCCCTGGCCCTCTCGGGCGATGTGGACGTGCTGGTCGCCGGCGCGGGCGCGAAGGGCGTGGCCGACGCCGCCGCCAAGATCGCCGGCGTCCGCAAGGTGCTGCTGGCCGAGAGCGACGAGCTGGGTCAGGGCCTGGCTGAGGCCGTCGAAGCCGTGGTGGTGCCGCTCATGGCCAACTACGACGCCGTCCTCACCCCGGCCACCTCGCAGGGCAAGAACTTCTCGCCCCGCGTGGCGGCCAAGCTGGACGTGGCGCAGATCTCCGAGATCGTCGAAGTGGTCGACGCCTCGACCTTCGTGCACCCGATCTATGCCGGCAACGCCTTGGAGACCGTCCAGTCCTCCGACGCCAAGAAGGTGATCACCGTGCGCCCCACCGCCTTCAAGGCGGCGGCCGAAGGCGGCTCGGCCTCGGTGGAGACGATCTCCGCCGGCTCCGGCGCGGCCAAGACCAAGTTCGTCGACCAGCAGCTGGTGAAGTCGGAACGTCCCGAACTCGCCGGCGCCAAGATCGTCGTCTCCGGCGGTCGGGCCATGGGCTCCGCCGAGGAATTCCAGCGGGTGATCGAACCCCTGGCCGACAAGCTCGGGGCCGCCGTCGGCGCCTCGCGCGCCGCGGTCGATGCGGGCTACGCCCCCAACGACTATCAGGTCGGCCAGACCGGCAAGGTCGTGGCTCCGGAGCTCTATGTCGCCATCGGCATCTCCGGCGCCATCCAGCACCTGGCCGGCATGAAGGACTCAAAGGTCATCGTGGCGATCAACAAGGACGGCGACGCGCCGATCTTCCAGGTCGCCGACTTCGGGCTGGTCGCCGACTACAAGAGCGCCGTGCCCGAGCTGATGGACGCCCTGACCGCCGCGGGGAAGTAGTCGCCACGCCTTACGGTTGAACCATCCAGGGCGGCTCCGCGAGGGGCCGCCCTTCTTTTTGGACCGCTCTCGCTGCGGCGCAGCAAAAGCCTTGGCGGCGGCGGCCCAGCCTATGTTAGAAACCCGTCACACGCGGTCGCCTGGGTTTGCGGCCAGGTCATTCGAGGCTCTTTCTGCATGGTTCAGATCAAGACCGTCGGCGTCATCGGCGCCGGCCAAATGGGCACCGGCATCGCTCATGTCTGTGCGCTGGCCGGCTATGACGTCCTGCTGCACGACGTCAGCGCCGAGAAGATCTCCGCCGGCATCGCCTTGATCGAGAAGAACCTGACCCGACAGGTTTCCCGCAACATCATCGACCACGAGGCCGCTCAGGCCGCCATCGCCCGCATCAAACCCGCCGACGAACTGCAGACCGTCGCCGCCACCGACCTGGCCATCGAGGCGGCCACCGAGAACGAAGAGGTCAAGAAGAACATCTTCAAGGCGCTCGCGCCGCACCTCGGCCCGAACACCCTGCTGGCGTCCAACACCTCGTCGATCTCGATCACCCGCCTGGCCTCGGTCACCGACCGGCCCGAGCGGTTCATCGGCCTGCACTTCATGAACCCGGTGCCGCTGATGAAGCTGGTGGAGGTGATCCGCGGCATCGCCACCGACGCCCCGACCTACGAGACCGCCGTCAATTTCGCCCGCTCGCTGGGCAAGAGCACCACCAACGCCGAGGATTTCCCCGCCTTCATCGTCAACCGCATCCTGGTGCCGATGATCAACGAGGCCATCTACACCCTGTATGAGGGCGTCGGCACGGTGGAGGCCATCGACAATGCGCTGAAGCTGGGCGCCAACCATCCGATGGGTCCGCTGGAGCTGGGCGATTTCATCGGCCTGGACACCGTCCTGTCGATCATGAACGTGCTCTATGAAGGCTTGGCCGACTCCAAGTACCGGCCCTGTCCGCTGCTCGTGAAATACGTCGAGGCCGGCTGGCTCGGCCGCAAGACCGGCCGCGGCTTCTACGACTATCGCGGCGAGACGCCTGTTCCCACGCGGTAGGTCCTACCTGCGACGGTTAATCCATTCGACTTGCAAGGCTTGCCCGGCCGATACTCCGAATTGATTCGGACCGGCGGGCTTATGCGACAGTTCACGTCGGTGGCGCTTGCGGCCACCTATCTCTGCCTTGCGCTGATCGTCGCCCTCCTGCTGTGGCGGAACGGCGGCGGCTGGGCCGCGGGCGTCGCGGCCCTGGTGGGCGGCCTGGCGCTATGCGCCTCCATTCACGCCATGGTCTCAGCCAGCCTGAAGATGCGCACCCTGCAGCGGGGCCTCGACATGGTGCGCGAGGCCAACACCATCCTGCTGCTGCAGATGGAGAAGATCGACACCCGCCTCTCGGACGTCGTCGAGACCATGACCGACGAGGCCGTCCGACGCTCGGAGGAGCTGCACGACGAGGTCCACATCCTGGAGGACCTGGTCCAGCGCATGGGCCAACGCCTTGAGGAGCGGGTGGCCAGCGCCCCCATCCCCGACCGCCAGCACGACAGCCGCCGCAGCCACCAGTCGGCCGCCCTGCTGGGGACCGTCCGCGACGCCCTGGCCGAGAATCGCGTCGATCTCTACCTGCAGCCGATCGTCGGCCTGCCCCAGCGGCGCACGGTTTTCTACGAGAGTTATTCGCGGCTGCGAGACGAGACCGGCCGGGTGCTGATGCCCGCCGAGTACCTGACCGTGGCCGAGCCCGAAGGGCTGATGACCTCGATCGACAACCTGCTGCTGTTCCGCTGCGTGCAGATCGTGCGCCGGCTGGCCAAGCAGGACCGCAAGGTCGGAATCTTCTGCAACGTCTCCACCTCCAGCCTGGCCGACGAGACCTTCTTCCCGCAGTTCCTGGAGTTGCTGGCGGCCAACAAGGACCTGGCCGGGGCCCTGATCTTCGAGCTCGGGCAGGCCGCCTTCGACGCCCGCGGCGCGGTCGAGGCGCGCAACATGGGCAAGCTGGCCGAGCTCGGCTTCCGCTTCAGCCTGGACAAGGTCATCGACCTCGACATCGACTTCCAGGACCTCGCCCGGTCCGACGTGAAGTTCCTGAAGATCAGCGCCCAGGTGCTGCTGGACGAGCTGACCGAGACCGACGAGGGCCTGGTCCTGCGCTCCATGCCCGACCTGGCGGCCCAGGACTTCGCCGCGCTCACCCGCCGCTACGGGGTCGACCTGATCGCCGAGAAGGTGGAGAGCGAGCGCCAGATCGTCGACATCCTGGAACTCGACATCCAGTACGGCCAGGGTCACCTGTTCGGCGAGCCGCGCCCCATCCGCGACGCGGTCCTGGCCGAGACCGACCCGCCGGCCGACTTCCTGCGCCCCACCCTGCGTGGCCGGACCGGCCGTCGCGCCTAGATCGCCGCATTGACCGGGGCGGCCGCGCCCGCTACCGCCCCCGGCATGACCGCGCCCAAGCTGATCTCCGGCCTCGCCGAACTCTCCGACCGCTATGACGTGCTGCTTTCGGACGTCTGGGGGGTGATCCACAACGGTCGCGAGAGTTTTCCCGCCGCCTGCGCGGCCCTGGTGAAGTGGCGCGCCGAGCGCGGGCCCGTGATCCTGATCTCCAACGCCCCGCGCCCCTCCAGCGCAGTCCACGAGCAGCTGGACCAGCTGGGCGTTCCGCGCGAGGCCTGGTCGGCCTTCGTCTCCTCGGGCGACGCCACCCGGCTGATGCTGGGCGCCCGCGCGCCCGGCCCCGCCTGGGCCATCGGCCCGGATCGCGACGCCCCGCTCTATGAGGGGCTCGACCTCACCTTCGCCGGCCCCGACGAGGCGGTCTTCATCTCCTGCACCGGGCCCTATGACGACGAGATCGAGGGGCCCGACGACTACGAGGATCGCTTCAAGGCGACCATCGCGCGCGGCCTCCCGATGATCTGCGCCAATCCCGACATCGTGGTTCAGCGCGGCGACCGCCTGATCTATTGCGGCGGGGCGCTGGCCCAGCGCTATGCCGAGCTGGGCGGAGAGGTGATCATGGCCGGCAAGCCCTTCGCCCCGATCTATGGTCTGTGCCTGGCCGAGGCCGAGGTGATCCTGGGCCGCGCCGTCGACCATTCCCGGGTGCTGTGCATCGGCGACGCGGTGGCCACCGACGCCAAGGGCGCCAACGACCAGGGCCTGGACGTGCTGTTCATCGCCAGCGGCATCCATGGGGCCGAGACCATCGGGCCCGACGGCCTGGACGCCCAGGCGGTCGGATCGCTGCTCGCCAAGGACGGCGCGCGGGCCAGCTACGCCATCGCCGATCTGGCGTGGTGAGCAAAAGCCGCTAACTAGAGCATCAAACCGGGAGCGGGCGGCGTGCAGGGACTGTTCTTCGAAGATCTGGCCGAGGGCCAGTCGGCCGAGACCACCAAGATCGTGGGCGCGGCCGACGTGGAGGCCTTCGCCGCCGTGTCGGGCGACACCAACCCCGTCCACCTGGACGAGGCCTATGCCCGGAGCACGCCGTTCCAGGGTCGTATCGCCCACGGCATGCTGTCGGCGGCCTATATCTCCGCGGTGCTGGGCACCCGCCTGCCGGGGCCTGGGGCGATCTACCTCTCGCAGTCGCTGCGCTTCCGCCGGCCGGTAAAGCTGGGCGATCCGGTGGTGACCCGGGTCACGGTTCAGAGCCTGGACGAACGCCGCGGCCACGCCACCCTCGCCACCGTCTGCCAGGTGGACGGCAAGACCGTGGTCGACGGCGAGGCCGTGGTCATGGTCCCCCGGAAGCCCAAGTGACGCTCATGCGGATCGTCCACGGCTGGAAAGCGCTTGGCGAGGCCGACAGGGGTGCGGCGGTTGCCTATGGCAATTTCGACGGCGTCCATCGCGGCCATCAGAAGGTGATCGCTCAGGCGGCCAAGGCGGCGGGCGCCCTGAACGCGCCGCTGGGCGTCATCAGCTTCGACCCCCATCCGCGCCAGATCTTCCAGCCGGCCGCCCCCAGCTTCCGGATCATGAAGCCCGACCAGCAGGCCCGGGCGCTCGCGGCCCTGGGCGTCGAGATCTTCCACGTCCTGCCCTTCGACGCGGAGATGGCCAATCTCACCGACCGCGAGTTCGCCACCGAGGTGCTGGCCAGGGGGCTTGGCGTCCGCCACGTGGCCGTCGGCTTCGACGTGTCCTTCGGCAAGGGCCGAACCGGAAGCCCCGAGCTGATGGCGAAATACGGCGCCGAGCTGGGCTTCACCGTCTCCATCGCCGAGGCGCTGGGCGAGGGCGATACCAAATACTCCTCCTCCGGCGTGCGCGAGGCCCTGCGCGGCGGACGGCCCCAGGACGCCGCTCAGATCATGGGCCGCCCCTTCGCCATTGAAGGCGTGGTGGAGCGCGGCCGCCAACTCGGCCGCACCCTGGGCTTTCCCACCGCCAATGTCGCCCTGACCGACTACGTGATCCCCAAGTTCGGATCCTACGCCACCCGCACCCGCCTGCCCGACGGCCGCGAGATCGCCGGCGTGGCCAATATCGGGGTCAATCCCCAGATCCCCGGCGAGATCGCCCCGCGCCTGGAGGTCTGGCTGTTCGATTTCGACGAGGACATCTACGACCAGGTGATCGAGACCGACCTGATCGCCTTCCTGCGGCCGGAGGCGAAGTTCGCGGACCTTCCGACCATGGTCGCCCAGGTCATGCGCGACGCCGCACAGGCCCGCGCCCTGCTGCTGCCGGACTTCTGAGACCTTGGGTTTCGCGTCGGCCTCTGCTACGACCCCGGCGATGACTTCGGTTCGGAAATCCCTGCGAATTATCCGCCCGGCGTGACGCCGCCGGACGATCGATCCAGCGCGCGCCGGGTTTCACCCGCACCCTTTTAGTTTCCGAGCCAAGCTGGAAAGTCCTATGGCCGACGTCGCCGAAACCACTACGCGGGACTACCGCGAGACCGTCTTTCTTCCCGACACCCCGTTCCCGATGCGCGGCGGCCTGCCCCAGAAGGAACCCGAGATCCTCGCGCGCTGGGCGCAGATGGACCTCTACAACACGATCCGGGCCGCCCGTCACAAGGCCGGCGCGCCGCTGTTCGTGCTGCATGACGGCCCGCCCTACGCCAACGGCGCCATCCACATCGGCCATGCCCTGCAGAAGACCCTGAAGGACTTCGTGGTCCGCTCGCGCTTCGCGCTCGGCTATGACGTCGACTACGTGCCTGGCTGGGACTGCCACGGCCTGCCGATCGAGTGGAAGATCGAGGAGGAACTGCGCGGCCAGGGCCGGCGCAAGGACGAGGTCTCCAAGGCCGAGTTCCGCGAGCGCTGCCGCGAATACGCCGCCCATTGGATCGAGGTCCAGATGGACGGCTTCAAGCGCCTGGGCGTGCTGGGCGACTGGGAGAATCGCTACGCCACCATGGACTATGGCAGCGAGGCGGCCATCGTCGCGGAGTTCCACAAGTTCGTGGCCTCGGGCCAGCTCTATCGCGGCTCCAAGCCGGTGATGTGGAGCCCGGTGGAGCGCACCGCCCTCGCCGACGCCGAGGTCGAGTATCACGACCACATCTCGCCCACCGTCTGGGTGAAGTTTCCGGTGGTCGACTACACGCCCTACGAAGGCCTGTCCGGCGACGCCGACCAGGACGACGCCATGCCGGCCGGAACCGCCGAGGCCCAGGCCCAGGTGGACTCCTCGCTGAACGGCGACCAGGCCTGTGTCGTCATCTGGACGACCACGCCCTGGACCCTGCCGGCCAACCGGGCGATCTCGTACAACCGCGCGATCTCCTATGGGGTCTACGAGGTCGAGGCCATGGAGACCGGCCTGGAGTTCGAGCCCTGGGCCAAGCCCGGCGACCGCCTGATCCTGGCCGACAAGCTGAAGGACGACGTCTTCGCCGCCGCCAAGATCGCCTCGGCGCGGCGGCTGGAGACCTTCGACCCGGCCGGCATGGTCTGCGAGCATCCGCTGGCGGCGCTGGACACCCACTACAGCTTCCAGGTCCCCCTGCTGGACGGCGACCATGTCACCGACGACGCCGGCACCGGCTTCGTCCATACCGCCCCCGGCCACGGAGCGGACGACTACATGGTCTGGCTGGCCCACGGTCATCGCGAGATCCCGGAGACCGTCGATCCGGACGGGGCCTACTATCCGCATGTGGCGCTGTTCGGCGGCCTGAAGGTCCTGGAGACCGAGGGCAAGAAGGCCGGCAAGTTCGGCCCGGCCAACGGGGCGGTGATGGACAGGCTGATCGAGGCCGGCCGCCTGCTGGCCCGCGGGCGTTTGGCCCACTCCTATCCGCACTCCTGGCGCTCCAAGGCGCCGGTGATCTTCCGCAACACGCCGCAATGGTTCGTCCGCATGGATGAGCCCCTGAAGGACGGCCGCACCCTGCGCGAGACCGCCATCGAGGCGATCGAGGCCACCGCCTTCTATCCCGAGGCCGGGCGCAACCGCATCCGGGCCATGGTCGAGAGCCGGCCTGACTGGCTGCTGAGCCGCCAGCGGGCCTGGGGTTCCCCGCTGGCCATGTTCGTCGACAAGGAAACCGGGCACCCGCTGCATGACGAGGACGTCAATGCGCGCATCGTCGAGCTGATCGCCAAGGAGGGGGCCGACGCCTGGTTCACCCGGCCGGTCAGCGACTTCCTGGGCGTCCACGATCCCGAGCGCTTCGAGAAGATCGAGGACATCCTCGACGTCTGGTTCGATTCCGGCTCGACCCACGCCTTCACCCTCGAGAACCGCCAGAATACCCACTGGCCCGCCGACCTCTATCTGGAAGGCTCCGACCAGCATCGTGGCTGGTTCCAGTCCTCGCTGCTGGAAAGCTCCGGCACCCGCGGCCGGGCGCCCTATGACGCGGTTCTCACGCACGGCTTCACCGTCGACGAGAACGGCGAGAAGATGTCGAAGTCGAAGGGCAACACCGTCGAGCCCCAGACGGTGATCAAGGACTCGGGCGCGGAAATCCTGCGCCTGTGGGCGGCCATGGCCGACTACACCGACGACCAGCGGATCGGCAAGACGGTGCTGGCCACCACCACCGACGCCTATCGCAAGCTGCGCAACACCGTACGCTACCTGCTGGGCGCGCTCGCAGGCTTCACCGACGAGGAGGAGGTCGACTATGCCGACCTGCCCCCGCTGGAGCGCTTCGTCCTCCACCGGCTTTGGGAGTTGGACGGCCAGGTGCGCGCCGCCTATCGCGACTACATCTTCCAGGATGTGTCCCGACCCGTGCTGGAGTTCTGCCAGAACGAGCTCTCGTCGCTGTTCTTCGACATCCGCCGCGACGCCCTCTATTGCGACCAGCCCGGCAGCATGCGCCGGCGCGCCGCGCGCACCGTCATGGACCTGGTCTTCGAGCGGCTGACCATCTGGATGAGCCCGCTCATCCCGTTCACGACCGAAGAAGCCTGGACCACCCGCTTCCCGGACGCCGGCTCCAACAGCCTGCGGGTGTTCCCCGACACCCCGGCCGAATGGGCCAATCCGGCCGAAGCCGAACGCTGGGCCAAGGTGCAGGCGGTGACCTCGGTGGTCACCGGCGCCCTGGAGGTCGAGCGTCGCGAGAAGCGCATGGGCGCGGCGCTGGAGGCCGCTCCCAGGGTGCATGTGGGCGATCCGGCCGTGATCGCCGCCTTCGACGGCCTGGACCCCGCCGAGGTGTTCCGCACCAGCCAGGCGACACTGGTCCAGGGCGACGGGCCCGCCGCGGCCTTCCGCCTGGCCGAGTCGCCCGGGATCGCGGTCGAGCCGGTGCGGGCCGAGGGGACCAAGTGCGCCCGCTCCTGGCGCATCCTGCCGGAGGTGGGCTCCGACCCCCGCTATCCCGACCTCAGCCGGCGGGACGCCGAGGCCGTGGCGGCCTGGGACGCGGCGCGCGCGTGAGCACCCCGTCCGTCTCCAAGCTCGGCTGGTGGGCCTATCTGCTGGCCGCCGTCGTGATCGCCACCGACCAGGCGTCCAAGTACTGGATCCTGACGGTCTACGACCTGCCGTCGCGGTTCTCGGTCCCCATCGCGGGGCCGTTCTCCCTGACCATGGTCTGGAACAAGGGGGTCAGCTTCGGCCTGTTTCGCGCCGACCAGGACCTCACGCGCTGGCTTCTGAGCGCCTTCGCGGTGATCGTAGCAGGCGTGCTGGCCTGGTGGGCGCGGCAGGCCCCCCGCGCCTCCCTCGCGCTGGGCCTAGGCCTGGTGATCGGCGGGGCGTTGGGCAACGCCATCGACCGTGTCCGGTTCGGCGCGGTGGCCGACTTCCTGGACTTCCAGCGGCTGGGTTTCTTCCCCTGGGTGTTCAACGTCGCCGACAGCGCCATCACCGTCGGGGTGGTCTTCTTATTGCTCGATTCCCTGCGTAAAGAGCCTGCGACCTAATCCGCGTTGGCGTGGTTTACGCTTTGCGTTATTCAAACTCCCTTCCCGGCCGGGGGGCGGCCTTAGGAGCTATGTTTTTATGAGCTTGAACCGTGTGATCGTGGCGACCGCCCTGGTGGCGGCGACGGGTCTTTCGGCCTGCAGTTCCACGCGCAACGCGCTCGGCATGACCAAGGTCACCCCCGACGAGTTCCGTGTGGTCTCCAAGGCGCCGCTGGTGGTGCCGCCGGACTACGCCCTGCGTCCGCCCGCTCCTGGCGAGCCGCGCCCGCAGGAACTGCAGCCCGAGAGCGCGGCGCGCAACGCCCTGCTCGGCCAGCGCGACGCCCAGGCCCGGTCCGAGGGCGAGAAGCTGCTGGTGGCCAAGGCCGGCGCCGACAAGGCCGACCCGCTGATCCGCTACGTGGTCGACGATGAGACCGGCGACCTGTCGCACAAGGAAAAGAGCTTCGCCGACCGGGTGATGTTCTGGAAGAGCGACAAGGCCCCCGCCACGGCGGCGACCACCGCCGCGGCCGGCGACAATGTCGAGGCGCCTATCGACGCCGCGGCCGAAGAGGCCCGGGTCAAGGCCCTGACCGGCGGCGGCGCGGTGGTCATCTCCCGCGAAAAGTCCTCGCGCATCAAGCTGCCGGGCCTCTAGGGCCTCCGCTCAGGTCCTCGAGCAGGGTCCTGGCCGCGCGGCTGAGGAAGCCGTTGCGGCGCACCACGGCCACCACCGGCTGTGCCGCGTCGAGGTCGCCGACCGCGATCACGCCAAGCTGTCCGGACGCCAGTTCCTCGTCGACATCGCTGCGGGGCATCAGGCCCAGACCGAAGCCGGCCGCGGCCAACCGCTTCTGGGCGGTCAGGCTGTCGATGGCGGTCCAGGCGGTATCGCCCATGCCGCGGGTCAGGAAGAGCGCGAAGATATGGGTGGCGGCGATCTCCGGACGTCCGCCGGAGTCCGGGAAGGCCAGCCAGCGCTCGGCGCGCAGGTCCGCCAGGGTCGCCACCGATCGGCCCGCCAGGGGATGACCCGAGGCGCAGACCACCACCAGGGGCTCCATCGTCACCAGCCGCGCATCCAGATCCGGGGAAGGATCGTGATGGTAGCGCAGGCCCACATGCGCTTCCCCGCCCCGGACCAGGGCGCTGACTTCCGCGCTGGTGGCCGTCCGCAAGGTCAGGTCGACCCGGGGATGATCGCGCCGGAAGCGCGCCAGGGCCGAGGTCAGCCTGTCCCCGGCCAGGGTCCCCACCACCACCAGCGACACCGGGCCGGCGTCCTCGGTAGCCAGGGCCGAGACAGCGCCGCGCGCGTCCTCGATGGCGGCCAGGGCGCGTTCGGCATAGGGCAGCAGGACCTGTCCCGCCTGACTGAGCGCCGCCCCGCCCGCCGCCCGGTCGAACAGCGACGCCCCCAGCTCCTGCTCCAGCAAGGCGATGCGCCGGCTGATCGCCGGCTGCGATCTCAGCAACCGCTCAGCAGCCTGAGAGAAGCCGCCGGCGCGATGGACCGCGACGAAGGTCCTTAGGCCGTCACCGTCCATGGCGATCTCCATGCAATTAACTGATCTATTACAGGCAAACTATGCATTCGACGGATCATAAGGTCCAGGCGACGATGGCCTCGAAGTCACTCGGAGCCCCGCCATGACCGACCCGCGCCAACGCCACGCCGCCGCCGCCTTCAAGGCCCTGCACGCCGTCCCCGGCGGTTTCGTCATGCCCAATGCCTGGGACGCCGGCAGCGCGATCATCCTCGCCCAGGCGGGTTTCAAGGCGATCGCCACCACCAGCGCCGGCGTGGCCTTCTCCCTGGGCAAGCCGGACTACGCCGTGCCGGACAGCCGGCGGGCGGTCGGCCGCGACGAGATGTTCGACCGCATCCGGCAGATCACCGATCTCGTCGACGGGCCCGTGAACGGCGACCTGGAGGCCGGCTACGGCGATGCGCCGGAAACCGTCGCCGAGACCCTCCGGCTGGCCATCGCCGCCGGCCTGGCCGGCGGCAATATCGAAGACGCCAAGCCGCAGTCGGCAGGGCTCTATGACGAGGATCTGGCCGTCGCGCGCATCGCCGCGGCGCGCGAGGCGATCGGGGACAACCCCTTCGTGCTGACCGCCCGCACCGACGTGTTCCTGCTTCCGGACGTCGACCTGTCGGCCTGCATCCGGCGGGCGAACCGATACATCGAGGCCGGAGCCGACTGCGTGTTCACCCCCGGAGCCCGCGACCTGGACACCATCGCGACCCTGGCGCGCGAGGTCCATGGCCCGCTCAACATCGTCATGGGGCTGGGGGCGGGGCCGAGCGACGCCAACGCCATCCTGGCGGCCGGCGTGCGGCGGATCAGTCTCGGCGGGACCTTCGCCCGCGCGGCCCTGGGCTTCATCCGCCGCGGCGCCGAGGAACTGCGGGATCGCGGAACCATCGGCTTCGCCGTCGGCCAGATCCCGCAGGGCGAATTGAACGCCCTGTTCGGCGCGGCCCGGGCCTAGGGCTCGCCGGGCGTCTTCACCTCGAACCCCTTCGCCTGCAGCCGATCCAGCACCCCGCCCTGGCTGAGCAGGGGGCGCAGCTGCACCACGGCCACGGCATGGCCGGGCTTGGCCAGGGCCCGCTCGATGGCGGCCACCTGCTCGGCCTTGAAGCGGGCGTCGAGGTTGAGCGCGCCCGGCAGGCTGGACAGGCATCGCTCATAGCCGCGCTCCTGGTTGAGCGCCCCGCGGACGTCACCGTCGGCCCAGGCTTCCCCGGCCCGCCGCGCGCCGCCGGGGCCGGCCTCGATCTCGTCGAGCGCATCCTCCAGGCAGGCGCGCTGGGCCGCGGCTCCCATGCGCGTGGCCTGGCCCAGGACGGGGCCCAGGGACAGGGAGCGGCTCTCGGTCTTGATCTTGCGGGCCTTGGCCAACCGCGCCACGGTCTTGCCCGGATCGGCGGCGGTCAGCTTGGCGCTGTCGCGGTAGTCACCGACCAGGATCAGCCCCACCAGCAGCTCGTTCTTGTAGGCGTATCGCTTCGCCGGCTGGCCTGCCGCCTCGCGGGCGGCGACGAAGCGACGGCGGACATCACCCGACAGCCGCTCCTCCATCGGCTTGCCCTTCAACCGCACCCACTGGAGTGCGAGGCCCGGGACGCTGAGCAGGCTGACGGTGACGCTGTTGAACGGCAGGATGACGGTGTGGGCGCCGTTCAGCCGGCGCTCCAGAACCGCGTGGTCCCAGGCCTGGCCCTTGGGCAGGACGCCAGGGGCGCCCAGGACATAGACCGTGGTGTCGGCGTCGGAGACCCGCCACCAGGCCGGGCCCTTCTCGATGGCGGTGACCACCAGCTCCTCGAGCAGCACCGCGTCGGGGTCGAGCGGATCGGGCGCCTGGGCCGAGGCCGGGACCGCCAGGGCGAGGATCAAACAGCCGACGGCCGCGGCTTTGGCGAAACTCATGGTGCTCCTTCCGGACGCGCCCCCCGGAATCGAACTATATAGAATGGATATCGAAATCGCGTTCAAAGCTTGACCATGACGATCCGCCGCCTCCCGCCGGAAACCGTGAACCGCATCGCCGCCGGCGAGGTGGTGGAACGACCCGCGAGCGCGGTCAAGGAGCTGGTGGAGAACGCCCTGGACGCCGGCGCCCGGTCCGTCGAGGTCCAGGCCGACGGCGGCGGCCTGACCCGCATCCTGGTGGCCGACGACGGCGCGGGGCTCTCGCCCGACGAGCTGCCCCTGGCGGTCGAGCGCCACGCCACCTCCAAGCTCAGCCCCGACGCGGCCGGCGACTACGACCTGCTGCGCATCGCAACCTTGGGTTTTCGTGGTGAAGCGCTACCCTCCATAGGTTCAGTGGCGCGGCTGTCGATTTCCTCGCGCGCCAGGGGCTCGGCCGACGCCTACGCCATACTGGTGGAGGGCGGCGCCATGGGCGCGGTGGCGCCCTCCGGCTTCCCCGGTCCGCACGGGGCGCGGGTCGAGGTGCGCGACCTGTTCTACGCCACCCCGGCCCGGCTGAAGTTCATGAAGTCCGAGCGCTCGGAAGCCATGGCCATCGCCGAGGAAATCAAGCGCCAGGCCATGGCCCATGAGGCGGTCAGCTTCGCCCTCGATATCGACGGCCGCCGGGTGCTGCGCCTGCCGGCCGAGAGCAAGGGTCCCGATGGGCGCCTCGCCCGGCTGTCGTCGATCATGGGCCGGGAGTTCTCCGAGAACGCCATCGCCATCGACCAGGAGCGCGACGGGGTGCGGCTGTCGGGCTTCGCGGGCCTGCCCACCTACAACCGCGGCAACAGCGCCCATCAATATTTGTTCGTGAACGGACGACCGGTGCGCGACCGGCTGCTGCAGGGCGCCCTGCGCGGGGCCTATGCCGATTTCCTGGCCCGCGATCGCCACCCTCTGGTGGCGCTCTATCTGGAGCTCGACGGCTCGCTGGTGGACGTCAATGTCCATCCCGCCAAGGCCGAAGTTCGGTTCCGCGACCCCTCCCTGGTGCGCGGCCTCATCGTCGGCGGCCTGCGTCACGCCCTGGCCGGCGCCGGGCACCGGGCCTCGACCACCGTCGCCAGCGAGACCCTCAGCCACATCCGTCCCGGCTGGTCGCCGCAGCCGCAGCCCTCGGCCCAGGGTTTCTCAGCCTGGCAGATGGGCGGCTGGAGCCAGGTCGCCCAGGCGATTCCCGGCCTCACCGAGGTTTCGGCCCGCGCCGAGCCGGAGGCCTGGAACGCCCCCTATGCCGGCCTGCAGGAAGCCCCCGCCCCCTCCGTGGTCTTCGACCCCGTCGACTTCCCATTGGGCGCGGCCCGGGCCCAGGTGCACGAGACCTATATCGTCGCCCAGACCCGCGACGGGGTGGTGATCGTCGACCAGCACGCCGCCCACGAGCGGCTGGTCTATGAGCGGATGAAGGTGGAGATGGCCGACGGCGGCGTCGCCCGCCAGGTGCTGCTGCTGCCCGAGGTGGTCGAGCTCGATCCCGCCGAGGCCGATCGGGTGGTCGGCCGCGCCGAGGAACTCCAGGCCCTGGGCCTGATGGTCGAGGCCTTCGGTCCCGGCGCGGTGCTGGTGCGCGAGACCCCGGCCCTGCTGGGCGAGACCGACGTGGCCGGTCTGATCCGCGACATCGCCGACGACCTGGCCGAGAACGGCCAGGCGCTGGCCCTGCGCGAGCGGCTGGAGGAGGTGTGCTCCACCATGGCCTGCCACGGCTCGGTGCGGGCCGGCCGTCGGCTCACCGCGCCGGAAATGAACGCCCTGCTGCGCCAGATGGAGGCCACGCCCCATTCCGGCCAGTGCAACCACGGCCGCCCCACCTATGTGGAGCTCAAGCTGGCCGACATCGAGCGGCTGTTCGGGCGGCGTTAGGTACATTCCGCTCATCCCGGCGAAGGCCGGGACCCAGATTCATCCGGAGCGCTTGGTGGGTTTCACCTGGGTCCCGGCCTTCGCCGGGATGAGCGGTTGAGGCGGCTCACCACCAGGTCAGATCCGTGCGCTTGCCGTCGAGGATGACGCCCTTGAGGCGGGCGCGGCCGTCCTGGCCCACCGAGACCACCGCGAAGGCCGGGACCGGGCGGCCGCCACGCCGGGCGCGCAGGACCTTCTCCATGGCCTCGGCCTCGTCCTGGTCGGCGTGGAAGCGGTCCACGCCCACATCAAGGATGACCGCGTCGGCCTCAGCCCGTTCGATCATCACCCGCGAACAATAGACCCCGCCGCGGACAGCCACGTCGCCGCCAGCCGCGAGGGCGGCCTCCCGCGTATCGCCCGCGCCCATGAACCGACCATCGGCGGCGCGCAGGGCGAGCCAACCGCCTTCCTGGATCGGCTGGGTGCGGCTCGGGCAGGCCTGGCCGGGCGCCAGGCGCTGGGTGAGCTGCAGGGCGACATAGTGGCCGGTGAGCAGGCTGCGCGGGTCGAAGGCCTCCATGGGCAAGGCCACCTCGCGGCCGGCGGCGCGGGCGCGGTCCTCGAAGACCACCAGGACCACGAGCATGGCCGTCAGCAACAGGCCGGCGGCGAGGATGCGGACGGGAAGCGCCTTGATCACGTCTTGGCCCTCCCGCGGATCACGAAGCCGGCGACGAGGGCGATCAAGGCGCAGGCGCCGAACAGGCCGGCCGCCGTCATCAGGCCGAGACCGAGATCGAACAGGATGGTGCAGACCGCGGCGATCATCGCCACCACCCCGGCGGCGGTTACCATGGGCTGGCGGTCATGCATGCCCAGCGCGATGGCTCCGCCGGCCAGGACCAGCCAAGCCGCGCGGTGGGCGATGAGGGCCGCGCCCTTCAGGTCGTCGAAGCCCGCGACGGCGAACAGCAGCAGGGCGCCCCAGACGAACCAGAGCATGAAGATCACCGCGGTTCGTCGATCCGAGACCTGCCGCGCGGCGCCCGCCAGGACCGCCAGGATCGCGCCGCCCGCCAGGAAGCCGGCCGCGCCCCACTCCCGTTCGTAGAGCGAGATCAAGGCGATCAGGCCGACGATCAGGGCCAGGCCCGCCGCGTGGGCCAGGGGCTTGGAATTCCAGAGCCAGGCCAGCCCCAGACCCACCGGGGCGGCGAAGATCAGCCAGCGGGTGTTTCCGCCGTCGAACCGCCCGGCGAACTCGCCGATCCCGATCAGCACCAGGGCGGCCACGCCCGCCCCGCTGGAGCGACCGGCGATGGCCATCAGGCCCGCGGCCAGGCCGGCGGCGCGCAAGGCTCGCTGCGGATCGCCGGCGATGTCGAAGATCTGGCCGGTCAGGCCGATGGCCGCGGCATAGACCAGGGCCGCCACCATCAGCAGGGTGTTGGTCAGGATCGGCCGCGCACCGCCCCGCGAGGTCCAGGCCGCGCCGCCCGTCACCCCCAGGAAGACCGCCAGGATCAGGCCGAACCGCGCCAACCTGGGGATGGCGTCCCAGTTGGCGGCCACGAAGGCGATGGCCGCGATCCCCAGCAGCAGGGCGCCGACCACGCCGAGCGCCACGGAGGCGTCCACCCGCCGGCCGTCGGCGACGCTGGCCAGGATCGCGGTGCGGTTGTCGGCCGGCACGAGGCCGTCCCCGATCCACCGATCCAGGTCGCGCTGCAGCCGAGCCTTGTAGCCCGCCATCGGTGTCTCCCCGTCGTCGGCCCGGACCCTCGCCCAGGCGGAGCTTGGGCGCAACCTCAGGCGGCGGCCTGGCGGCCCTCGGCGTCGAACAGGCCGTTGATGGCGGCCAGCAGGCGCTCGGCCTTGATCGGCTTCTCGACCACCCCGTCCATCCCCTGGGCGAGGTAGTTGGCCGCGTCCCAGGGATCGGCGTTGGCGGTGAGCGCCAGGATAGGCGTGTCGGCCGCCGCTCCGGCCATGCCGCGGATCTTCCGCGTCGCGCCCACGCCGTCGAGATTGGGCATCTTGATGTCCATGAGGATCAGGTCGAAGCGGCCGCCGGCGGCGGCGGCCACCGCCTGCTCCCCGTCCTCGACGCTCTCGCTGGTGCAGCCGAACATGCCGCACAGGGTCTCGGCCACCAGCCGATTGGTGGCGTTGTCGTCGGCGATCAGCACGTGCAGGCCCCCGGCCGGACTCCCGGTCAGGTCCGGCTCGGCGGCGATGTCCTCCCCCGCCGGAGCCGGGACGTCGAACAGCGGAAACTCGAAGCGGAACGTGGCCCCCGGGCCGGGATTGGCGCGGGCCTCGATGCTGCCGCCCATCTGCTGGACCAACTGACGGCAGATGGAGAGGCCGAGTCCCGCCCCGCCCTCGCGCACCCCGGCCTCGGTCTGGCTGAAGGGCTGGAAGATGTTGGCCAGGCGATGCTCGGGCACGCCCACCCCGGTGTCGCGGACCAGGCCCTCCAAGTGGACATGGATGTCGTCGCGCCGGACCTTCAGCGTCACCTCGACCCCGCCCGAATAGGTGAACTTCAGCGCATTGCCGATCAGGTTGTTGAACACCTGCTTGATCCGCACCGCGTCGCCCAGCGCCCACTGATCAGGCGCGCCCTCATAGGCGAAGGTGAGGCTGAGGCTTTTCTGCTCGGCCCGCGCGGCCCACAGGGCGGCCAGGTCGTCCAGCAGGGCCGGGGCGCAGAAACCGTCCTCCGCAAGCTCCAGCTGGCCGGCGTCGGCGCGGGTCAGGTCCAGGGCGTCGGTCAGCAGTCGCAGCAGGGTCTGGCCCGAGTCCTGGATGGTGGTGACGTAGGGTTTCAGCTCCGGGTTGGCGAGCTTGCGCTGCAGGATGTCGGCTATGGCCAGCACCCCGTTCAGCGGCGTGCGGATCTCGTGGCTCATCACCGCCAGGAACTGCGACTTGGCGGTGAGCGCCGTCTGGGCCTCCAGCTTGGCCTGGTTCAGGGTCTCGGCCAGGCGGGTCATCTCCTGGGCGTGGGCGCGGTTGGCCGCGCTGGTGGCCTGCAGCAAGGACAGGGTCGAGCCGACCCCGGCGTAGCGGCCGCCGTTCAGCACCACGAAGCCCTTCATCACCTCGTTGGAGCGGTCGGCCAGCACCTCGCCGCAGAACTCGGCCACCAGGGTGTCGCCGTCGGCCACCAGCGGACTGGGGTTCATCAGCAGCGAGATCGGGCGCAGCGCGTAGAGCGCCCGGCCGTAGTGGGCGGCCATGGCCACGAAGAAGGCGTTGCGCTCCACCAGGCCGACCGGGCGGCCCTCCTCGTCCACCACGGCGATGGCAAGGGTCTCTGGTTCAGCCTGGAAGCGGTCATAGACATCCTGCCCCTGGGTTTGTGGCGAGATGGGCGCGATTGGCTGGATCAGGTCGAGGAGCGTGGCGGTCATGGGGGGAGCTTTCCGCTGTTCCAGCGTGGATTTAGACAACCCAGACTAATGATGGGTGAATCTTACTTATAACGATGCGACTTAGACCTGACGTTGTCTGTTATAAAAACGTCATACAAGCGTCATGATTTCGCTTAGCTTGGACGCTCCGAAAGAAGAACAAGTAATCGATGAATTACCCACCTCGGACTGGACGATCTCGCCGAGCTTCGCCATGATCTCCGGGTCCACGCCCCGAGGGGAGTTCATGTCTGAGATTGCGTTCGAGGCCCGGGCCTAACCGCCGAACCGGCGTCCTCGTCTGAGATCGGCTGTCAGGTCCGCATCGTCCGCGCCCCTTCGTTGGAGCGGGCGCGTGGTTTCACGCCTGACCTCGGACAACCCAGTGAACATATCGAAAGCGCAGCAACGGACGCTGCACGCCCTCGCCCAGGGCGGGACCATCATGCTCGAACGCGACGAACGAGGCCGCATCGTCGGCGCCTATTGCCAGACCCGCGACGGCTGGGCCCTGGCCGACTGCGATCTCCTGGTCTTCAAGGCCTTGAGGAAGAACGGCCTGATCGTCAGCCGGGGTGGCGGTCCCTATCGGATCAACCGCGAGGGGCTGGCCAATCTCAGGAGCCAGCTCGACAACCGCACCTCAAGCCGGCTGTGGTGAGTACCTGAGGAAGTGGACGCGCGCGGCGCCGTAGTCGCGCGCGTCCAGCTTCTCGAAATTCTCGACCGCGAAGTCGGCCTCGTCCGAGCCGCGCTCGAAGACGATCAGGGCGCCCGGGGTCAGCCAGCCGCCGGCGGCGAGCTTGGCGAGGGCGATCTCCCCGAGGCCCTTGGCGTAAGGAGGATCGAGGAAGGCCACATCGAAGGCCGGACCGTCGCCGCCGGGCCTCTGGCCAAGGTCGGTGGCGTCGCGCCGATGGACCCGGGTGCGGCCGAACAGCGAGAACGCGTCGACATTCTCGCGGATCGCGCCGCGGGCGGACTCGTCGGTCTCCACGAACAGGCAGAAGGCCGCGCCGCGCGACAGGGCCTCGAAGCCCAGGGCCCCCGACCCGGCGAACAGGTCGATGACACGGACGTCGCGCAGGCCCGGCGACCAGGCGGCGTGCTCCAGGATGTTGAACACCGCCTGGCGGGCGCGGTCGGAGGTCGGCCGGGTGCGGTCGCCCAAGGGCGCGGCCAGGGCCTTGCCGCGAAATTCTCCCGAGACGATGCGCAACAGAGGCTCCTTGCCGATTCGCCGCGACCTTGCCGCGCCGCCGTCCGCGATCCAAGCTCGCGCCCAACAATTCGATGGGAGGACGCGATGGGCCTGGTGAGTGTCGAACGCAAGGCCGGGACGGCTGTGATCACCTACGCCAACCCGCCGCTCGGGACCATGACAGTCCAGGGCTCCGAGGAGATCCTTGCGGCCTTCGAGGCCTGCGTGGCCGACGATGCGGTTCGGGTGGTGGTGCTGACCGGCGGCCTGCCGGGCATCTTCATCCGCCACTACGACGTGGGCGAGCTATCGGTGATGAGCGACACCATCGGCGACGCGCGGCCCCCGGCCGCCGAGGCCACGCCGCCGCGCCCCGGGGGAACATTCGGGGCGTTCGTCGACCTGCTGGCCAGCGCGCCCAAGCCGGTGATCGCGGCGATCAACGGCCTGTGCATGGGCGGCGGGTTCGAGATCGCCCTGGCCTGCGACCTGCGGATCGCGGCCTTGGACGCCGCGGCCATCGGCCTGCCGGAGACGCGGGCCGGCATCTTCCCGGGCGGCGGCGGCACCCAGCGCCTGCCCCGGGTCATCGGTGAGGCCAAGGCCCTGGAGATGATCCTGCTGGGCAAGGTGGTGACCGGTGAGAAGGCCGCCGAGATCGGGCTGGTGCACGAGGCCGTAGCCGATCCCCTGGCACGGGCCCTGGAGATCGCCGCCGAACTGGAGACGCGCGGCAAGGACGGCCTGGCCTATGCCAAGCGCCTCACCCGCGCCGCTTTGGACCGCCCCCTGGCCGAGGGGCTGGCGGACGAGCGCCGGAGCTTCGTGGAGATCCTGAAGACGGCTTCGGCCCGCGAGGGCCTGAGGGCCGCGCGTCCGCCCGCGGCGCTCCAGGACCTTTAGGCCGATCGGCGTCGGCCGACTTGCCGCGATAGGGCGAGGGCTTGCGCTCGGCGTCGGGACGTGGCGACCGCGGACGCTCGAAGGACTTGCCGCCCTCCTCGCGCTTCGGCCCGGCCTTGTAGTCCGGGCGTGGACCGCGCGGCGGGCCGTCGGAACGCGGCGCGCGCGGTCGGTCGGACGATGGGCCACCTTCACGCTTCGGGCCCGCCTTGTAGTCGGGACGGGGCCCGCGCGGCGCGTCGGAACGCGGGGCGCGGGGCCGATCGGATGACGGCCCACCCTCGCGTTTCGGACCCGCCTGATAGTCGGGGCGAGGTCCGCGCGGGGCGTCGGAACGGGGCGGGCGCGGGGCGTCGGAGGCGTAGGCGCGCTTGGGGCCTTCGCCGCGCGGCGGACGGTCGGGACCACGCGGGCCGCCTTCGCGCCTGGGTCCGTCCTTGTAGGCCGGTCGCGGCTTGTCGGAGGCGTAGGAGCGCGGTCGGTCGGCGGAGGCGCCTTCACGCTTGGGACCGTTCTTGAAATCTCGTGTCGGCCTCGGGCCGTCGGCCGAATAGGGCCGGCGGTCGATCAGGGTGGAGCCCTTGGACTTCGGACGTCCGGCGGGCCGGGAGGCGCTGGACCGCTGCGGAGCCGGCGTCGGCGCGACAGGCGCGCCGGGGCTGAAGGTGCGGATGCCGCCGGGCTTGTCGGCCACCAGGCGCGAGGAGCGAGCGCGGGGCGCCAGCGGAACCTCGCCGTGCGGCTTGGCCGGACCCGTCGCCGGAGCGGCCTCGACACCGGGACGCGGCGCGCGGCGGCGCTGGCCGGCGTGGACCTTGACCTCGATCTTGGGCGTCGCCCAGCCGGACTTGTAGACGGTCTTCTTCTTGGGCTCGGGCGCACCGGTGCCGCCGGTGGGAGCGCGGCGCCCGCCGCTGGAGCGGCCGGCCTTGTCGACGAACAGCGGCCGGTCGCCCTCGGGCAGGTTGGCCGGGGCGATGTGCTCGGCCAGTTGCTCGCGGATCACGCGGGGCCCGACCTCCTCAATCTGGCCCATTTCCAGGGTCCCGAGCGCGAAGGGGCCGTAGGACAGCCGGATCAGGCGGCCCACCGTCAGGCCGATGGACTGCATCACCCGGCGGACTTCACGGTTCTTGCCCTCCGCCAGGGTGACGGTGATCCAGATATTGGCGCCCTGCGGGCCTTCCTTGGCCTTGTCGATCTTGGCCTCGATCGGGCCGTACTTGACGCCCTCGACCGTGACGCCCTCGGCCAGCGTGTCGAGTTCGGCCTGAGTGATCCGGCCCCGGGCGCGGACCCGATAGCGGCGGACGATGCCGTTGGCGGGGCTCTCCAGCGCGCGCGCCAGCTCCCCGTCGTTGGTCAGCAGCAGCAGACCTTCGGAATTGATGTCGAGGCGGCCGACCGAGATCAGCCGCGGCAGGCCGGCGGGCAGGTGGTCGAACACCGTGGGCCGCCCCTGCGGGTCCTTGTGGGTGGTCAGCAGGTCCACCGGTTTGTGGTAGCGGAACAGGCGGGTGGGCTCGGGTGCGTTCACCACCTTGCCGTCGACGGTGAGGACGTCGCCGGCCTCGACCTTGACGGCGGGGGTGGTCAGCACCTCGCCATTGAGGGCGACGCGGCCGGCCTCGATGAGCTTTTCGACGTCGCGGCGGGAGGCGACACCGGCGCGGGCCAGGGCTTTTGCGACGCGCTCACCTTGACCGGGAGCCGTCTCGTCGTTGTCTTGGGGGTCGTGGATCATGATCAACGCACCATGCGCATCGCGCTTCAAGCCGCGCAAGACGCCGCCGCACGTGGCGAAACGCCCGTGGGCGCCGTCGTGGTCGATCCGGCGACCGGCGAAGTGGTCTCGATCGGGGCCAACGGACCCATCGGGGCGCACGATCCGACCGCCCATGCGGAGATCGTCGCCCTGCGCGCGGCGGCCGCCAGGCTGGGCAATTACCGACTGACCGACCTGACCCTGGTGGTGACCCTGGAACCCTGCGCCATGTGCGCCGGGGCGATCAGCCACGCCCGGATCGGACGGCTGGTGTTCGGGGCGGAGGACCCCAAGGGCGGGGCCGTGGTCCATGGCCCGAAATTCTTCGACCAGCCCACCTGCCACTGGCGCCCGCAGGTGGTCGGCGGGGTGCTGGCGGCGGAAAGCTCGGCCCTGCTGAAGGGATTCTTCCAGGCGCGGCGGAAAAAGACGAAGGACTAGGCCCATGCGCGACACGCTGATCGCCGTGCTTCTGCTGGCGGCGGGGTCTGCCCAGGCCGCGCCGGCGGACGACGTCCAGGCCCTGGCCTGGATGGCGGGGTCCTGGGTCCACGAGGCGGACGGCGTAACCGTGCGTGAGACCTGGCTCGCGCCGATCGGCGGCGCCATGGCGGGGGCCGCCCAGACCAATCGGCCGGGCAAGCGCCCCAGCCTGGAGTTCACCAGCATCACCGCCGAGCCGGCCGGCGCCACCTTCACCGCCCGTGTCGGAACCCAGCCGCCGACGCCCTTCGTGCTGAAGCCCGGTAAGGCCGATGAGGCGGTGTTCGAGAACCTGGCGCACGATTTTCCGCAGCGGGTCATCTACCGCCGCTGCGGCGAGGACCTCTGCGCCCGGGTCGAGGGGACGATCAACGGCAAGCTCGAGGGCGAGGACTGGCGCTACAGGCGGGCGGAGTAACCGACCCGTTCCTCTCGCCGCCTGAGGCTGGGCTATCGCATTCGCGGAGAGCGTAGATGCTCCCCCTCTGGGGGAGCTGGCCCGAAGGGCCTGAGGGGGACTTTAACCCCTGCCGAGACCCGTCGAGCCTCCGTCAGAGTTCATTCCAGTCCCCCTCACCCGGCCATTCGGCCGGGAGCTCCCCCAGAAGGGGAGCATCGATCACCGTGCCGTTCCGACCATATGCGACGGCCCTGCCTCGGGCGGGGAGAGGAACGAGCAGGGACCTAGCCTCTGAACAGGTCGAGGAACGCCGCCAGGTCGGCCGGGGAGCCCGTCTCCAGCTTCACCTTGCCCGAGGCAAGCGCCGCCTGCAGGCCGGCGGGCGAGGCGACAGCACCGACCCAGTCGGCCTTGGTCGCGGCCACCACCAGCGGGATTTCCGTCGCCACGCCCGAGGCGGTCTCGGCCACCCCGCGCCGCACCCCGATGGTCCAGTCGCCCTCGCCGGCCAGTCTCAACCCCATGGACCGCTCGACCCCCGCCGCCTTCTCGGCGTTCAAGCGCACGGGGAAGGTGGCGACGATGGCGGCGGCCGGCAGGCCCGCGGCCTGGGCGCCGCCCTGGCGCGCGCCGATCACCTGGGCCCAGCCGGGGGCCTTCTTCTCCAGCTCGGCGGCGCGCTGCAGGTAGTAGTTGCGCCCGTTGGGCGAGACGCTGTCATAGCCGAGCTGGCGCAGGGCCCTGGCCTGCAGGGCGTCGGCCTGGGGCTTGAGCGCCGGGTCGGCGCGGCCAACATGGCCGGCCAGTTCCGCCGTCCACTTCCAGCGTCCCCGGTCATAGGCGCCCTGGGCCTGGGCCAGGGCCGGGGCCGCGCCGCCGGCCAGGGCGACGATCTCCCGGGCGCGAACGTCCGGGGCGTCGAAGGAGAGCGTCGCCGGATCGCCGCCGAACCAGCCCATGTATCCCGTGACGACCGAGCGCACCGACCACTCAACCGTCCCGTAGTGCTCGAAGAGATAGGGATCGGCCGCCAGATGGGCGGGCAGCTTCACCTTCTCGACGATCTCGTCGGGGCTGAGGCCGGCGTTCATCCAGCGCACCGCCTGGTCATGGGTGAAGCGTATGGCGTCGCGATAGTTGGTGAGCGTGCCCATGATCGCCGGCGCGCCGACGATGGGCCGGGTGTGCGACGGGACCAGGACCTCGGGCTTCAGCGCCCGCATCCGGTCGACGGACGCCGCCCACTGCACCGGGTCGCGATAGCTGGTGCCGCGGATCGTGTAGAGGTTGGGGAAGGCCTTGTAGACATTGTCGCCCGGGAACAGGATTTTCCGGGCTGGCATCCAGACCAGGATCTGGTCCTCCGTCTCGCCGGGCGCATGCTCCAGCACGAAGCGCTCACCGCCCAGGGTCAGTTCGAGGCGGTCCTTGAAGACGGTGTTGGGCGCGATGAAGCCCCCCGCCCCGCCGCCGCCGAAGGCCGAGAGATAGGGCCCGATCCCCACATTGACGAAGCCGTCCGGCGTCCCCTTGGGCAGGAAGACTCCGTACATCCGCGCCGCCCGGGCGGCGATGGCCGGGGCGGCCACGCCGTTCCACTTGGCGGCCTCGCGCAGCAGGGTCTCGTGGGCGATGACTTTGCCGCCCTTGGCCAGCGGGAAGCCCGCCGCGCCGTTGATGTGGTCGTTGTGGTTGTGGGTGTAGATGATCGCCACCACCGGCTTGCCGGCCGCGCGCGGGGCGAACTCTGCCCAGACCTTCCTGGCCTCCTCCAGGCTGTCGGTGGTGTCGATGATCACCACGCCGGTCCTGCCCACCACCATGATCGAATTGGCGATGCCGTAGCCAACGGCGGAGAACACCCCGGGGGCGGGCTCATACACCTTGGGCGGGGCGAACTCGGCGGTGTGGGCGGCGAGCGACGGGGCGATGCGCGGGCCCGGCTCCTGGGCGTAGGCCGGGGCCTGGGCGGCGGCGGCCAGCCCGGCCGCAAGAACGATGGCGCGGATCATGTCGTTTTCCCCCGTGGCGCGGTTGCTGGACGCTTGCCAGCGTCCATACCGGGCCCAATGATGGCGCCATAATTAGATCATTCGGGAGCGACGTCATGGGTCTGTTGGATGGGAAGGTGGCGATTGTCACGGGCGCCGGGGGCGGTCTGGGCGAGGCCTACGCCAAGCTGTTCGCCAAGGAGGGCGCCTCGGTCGTGGTGAACGACCTGGGCGGATCGCGCGACGGGTCGGGTTCGGGAACCAGCGCGGCGGCCCAGAAGGTGGTGGACGAGATCGTGGCGGCCGGCGGCAAGGCCGTGGCCAACGGCGACGACGTCTCGACCATGGACGGCGGCGAGCGGATCGCCAAGACCGCCTTGGACAACTTCGGCCAGATCGACATCCTGGTCTGCAACGCCGGCATCCTGCGCGACAAGACCTTCGCCAACACCTCCGAGCAGGACTGGGACCTGGTGGTGAAGGTCCACCTGAAGGGCACCTATTGCTGCACCATGCCGGTGTGGAAATGGATGAAGGACAACGGCAAGCCGGGGGTCATCGTCATGACCAGTTCGACCTCGGGCCTCTACGGCAATTTCGGCCAGTCCAACTACGGGGCGGCCAAGGCCGGCATTTACGGCTTCATGCGCGTGCTCTCCATCGAGGGGCGCAAGTACGGCATCCGGGTCATGGGCCTGGCGCCGGGCGCCTTCACCCGCATGACCTCCGACCTGCCCGGCCGCCAAGGCAAGGAGCCGGACGCCATGAGCCTGCCGGAGAACATCGCGCCGGGCGTGCTCTACATGGTTTCCGACCTGGCCGCCGACCACACCGGCAAGGTGCTGGGCGTCTCGTCGCGCGGGGTGCGGGAGATCAAGATGCTGCAGACCGACGGCTTCCAGCCCGGCCGGCCCTACACCGCCCAGGAAGTCGCCGAACACGCCGGCGAGGTGTTCTTCCCCGCCGCGGCGGAACGGACGGCGGCCAGCGCCTAGGCGAAGGCCGCCAGCCGGGCGTCCAGGCGATCACGGACGTCCGGCCATTCGTCGTCGAGGATCGAGAAGATCACGGTGTCGCGGATGCGGCCGGTCCAGGTGAGGCGATCCTTGCGGAAGATCCCCTCCTGCACCGCGCCCATCTTCAGCACCGCGGCGCGGGAGCGGGCGTTGATGGCGTCGACGCGGTAGACCACTCGCCGCGCGCCGGTCTCGAAGGCCTCGCCCATCATCAGCCGCTTGGCCGCCGGGTTGGTCGCCCCGCCGCGGAAGTCGGGGTGGTAGTAGGTGCCGCCCACCTCGACCGCGGCGTTCACGGGGTCGGCCCCGATGAAGCAGGTCATGCCGATGCAGCGGCCGTCGACCACCACGGCGTAGTGCATCCAGGCGCCGGTGGCGCGGTCGCGGGGCATCTGGTTGTTCCAGCGCGCATCGAAGGCCTCGCCCAGCATCGAGTAGGGATAGAGGTCGTGGAACGTCGCCGGATCGGCTGAGCAGGCCGCGCGCAGGTCTTCCTTGTGGACCTCGGCCATGGGCTCGAGCCGCACGAAGCGGTTCTCCAGGACCTTGGGTTCGATCTTCATCCGCCGCCTCGCATGAACAGTTGAGCGGCCTGGATCAGATAGACGACGCCCACCCCGGTCACGATCCACTTTGTCCAGGACTTGAAGTCCACATCGCTCATGCGGTCGAGGATCTTGCCGCCCACCCATGTGCCACCCATGGAGAGGGGGATGGCGACGGCGAACAGCTGCCAGGGCGGCATGTCCTGGTTGGGCGTGGTCAGCAGGGGCGCGCCATAGACGACGATCTTGGCCAGGTGGGCGAAGACCTGGGTGGCGGCCTTGGTGGCGACGATGGCGTGGCGGGTGAGCACCGTGCGCACGAAGAAGACGTCGAGCAGCGGCCCCGCCACGCCCGCGAGCAGGTTGAGGCCGGTCACCATGAGGCCTGAGGTGAAGGCGTGAGCCGGCCTGGCCGCGTCCAGCCGCAGCCAGGTCTTCGGCAGCCAAACCAGGCCCGGCACCAGGCCCAGCGCCAGGTAGAGCAGGCCCTTGGACGGCACGAAGGAGATCAGCGCCACCAGCAGACCAGCCAGCAGGGAGGCCGCCGCATACCAGCCGACGATGTCCCAGCGCACGTGACGGGCGTGCAGCACCGCGCGCCAGCCGTTGGCGAAGAGCTGCAGGATTCCGTGGGTGACGAAGGCCGCCGAGACCGGCAGGACCAGGGCCAGCGCCCCCATCAGCACCAGGCCGCCGGCCATGCCGAAGACGCCTGACAGGGTGGCGGTGATGAAGGCCATCACCACGATGAAAATGGCCGCGAGAATATTCACTTGGGTCGTCCTCCGGGTTGCGACCCGCGCCCTATGGAGTGGACACAGGCCACCCCCGCTCGCGGATCTGCTGCGCTTCGCGCGCGAAAATGTGCGGGTCCGCCCGCGCACCTTCCGGAGGAAGGCGATGGCTCCAGGTCCGCCGTCCGCGGCGGGGCTGGCTGGGGATCACGACGACGGATCGACCCGGCCGCGCCTGGAGCACGACCTCATCTACACCCGAACAAGCGGAACCGTCGAGATTGTGCGGCTCAGATGTCTTTGTAGAAGACCACCGTGCCGCACGGCCGGCCGTCAGGCATCAGGGCGTAGCGGGGAATGACGCCCACCCGCACCCAGCCCAGCCTGGCGTAGAGCCGCTCGGCGGCCTCGCCCTCCACCGTGTCGAGGGTCAGCAGGCTCTTGCCCAGGTCGCGGCCCGCCTGCTCGGCGGCGCGCATCAGCGCCTCGCCCACGCCCCGGCGACGGCCGCGGCGGTGGACCAGCATCTTGGCGACGTCGCCCCGGTGCGGTTGATTGGGCGGACCCGCAGGGATCACCTCGACGACGCCGACTAGGCCCTCGTCGTCCTCGGCCACGATCACCGCGCGGCCGTCTTCGGCCTGGGCCTGCGCGACGCCGGTCCAGAATTCCAGGGCGTCGGCCAGGGTCAGATCGGCCATGAACGAGACCGAGGCCCCGCCCTCCACGCAGTCCTTGAGGATGACCGCCAGGGCCGGGGCGGCGGCTCGGGTCTCTGCGGCGTCGAGGCGGCGGATACGGAAGGGCTGGGTCATGGGCTTCGCCCCTACACCGGGATGAGCCGTCTCGCGACAGACAAAGGCCCCCGCGTGTGTCTCAACGCGGGGGCCTGTTCAAAATCCGGGCAAACAGCCCGGAGCCTAGTTACGGAAGACCGCGGCGGTGGACGGATCGGCCGGCATCTCGCGATACTGGCGCAGCTCGTTGCGGCCCACGACCATGTGGTGGACCTCATCGGGACCGTCGGCGATCCGCAGGGTGCGGGTGTTGGCGTACATCTTGGCGAGCGGGGTATGCTGCGACACGCCGAGCGCGCCGTGCATCTGGATGGCCTGGTCGATGATCTGGCAGACCCGCTCGGGCACCATGGCCTTGACCATGTGGATCCAGATGCGGGCTTCCTGATTGCCCAGGACGTCCATGGCCTTGGCGGCCTTGAGCACCATCAGGCGCATGGCCTCGATGTCGATGCGGGCGCGGCTGATGATCTCGATATTGCCGCCCAGTTGGACGAGGGGCTTGCCGAAAGCCTCGCGGGTCAGGCCGCGGGTGACCATCAGATCCAGGGCCTTCTCGGCCGAGCCGATGGCGCGCATGCAATGGTGGATGCGGCCCGGGCCCAGGCGGAGCTGGCTGATCTCGAAGCCCCGGCCCTCGCCCAACAGCATGTTCGACGCCGGCACGCGCACATTGTCGAAGATGATGTGCATGTGACCGTGCGGCGCGTCAGGATCGCCGAACACGTGCTGCGGACCGACGATCCTCACGCCGGGCGCGTCGGTGGGGACCAGGATCTGCGACTGGCGCAGGTTGGGCGGACCGTCCGGGCTGGTCTGGACCATGGTGATCATGATCTTGCAGCGCGGATCGCCGGCGCCGGAGATGTAGTGCTTCTCGCCGTTGATCACGTACTCGTCGCCCACCAGGGTGGCGCGGGTGTTGACGTTCTTGGCGTCCGAGGAGGCGGAGTTCAGCTCGGTCATGGCGAAGGCCGAGCGGATCTTGCCCTCCAGCAGCGGCTCCAGCCATTGCTTCTTCTGGGCCGCGGTGCCGACGCGCTCCAGGACCTCCATGTTGCCGGTGTCCGGCGCGGCGCAGTTCATGGTCTCGGAGGCCAGGCGGTTCTTGCCCAGCTCCACGGCGATATAGGCGTAGTCCAGATTCGACAGGCCCTCGCCGGTCTCGGCGTTGGGCAGGAAGAAGTTCCACAGGCCCGCGGCCTTGGCCTTGTCCTTGGCGGCTTCCAGCACTTCGAGCTGGCCGGGCGCGTAGGACCAGATGTTCGGGTTGCCTTCGCCCAGGCGGTGGAATTCCTCGCTCATCGGCTCGACGACGTCCTTGATGAACGCCTTCACCTTGTTGAGCAGCGGCAGCGCCTTTTCGGACATCCGCAGGTCGTTCAGGTCGTCCATCGGGTTCAGCTTGAAGCTGGAATCCGCCCGGTCCGCGGTCATGGTCATCTTGTCTCTCCCATAGCGGTTGTTGAGATCGGACCCCGCGTCGCGGCGCCCTGGTCGTCGGGCAGCCGCCTCGCGCCCGAAATGATAGGCCGACAGTTTTGCCCTGATACTGAGTTGAGATCAAACAAGCGTTTTAATTTTTCGCTGTAAATGTCCGAGCGGGAGAGCGGGCGCGCCGCTCAGTCCACCCGCAACCGGCCCGAAGCCAGGGCGTCGAGGGCCAGTTCGACGCTGGCCTTCAACTCCAGCCCGGTGGTGTCCAGCACGTGTGGCTCGAGGCCGCCCAGGTCGGCGAACTGGTCCCACATCGAGCCGATGACCTGCTCGTCGCGCATGGGGTGACCCTCCCGCCCCGTCCCGCGGGCGACGGCGGTGGCCCGGTCGGGGCGCAGGACCAGGTAGTCGAGCCGCACCCCGGCCCCCTGGGCGGCCTCGCGGAAGAACTGCAGGAACCACGGTCCCACAATGCCGTCGAAGACGACGGGATAGACCTGGGCCAAGGTCGTGGCGGCGGCCGCCATGGCGCGGGTGACCACGACGTTCTGGTCGTGGGATTCCGGCTTCCAGGGTGGGATGTAGCCCTTGGCGAACCAGGTCCACATGTCGTCGGAATGGAGGTGGAGGGCCGCCTCGGCCGGCCAGTCCCTGGCCAGGCGCCGCGCCAGGGTGCTCTTGCCCACCCCCGGCGACCCGGTGACGATCACCAGCCGTCCATCCATGAGAACCCCCGATCGCATGCGCCGACCGGTCGATTATACCCCATGCCTGCGGGCGTCCGCCGGGGACGTCCGGCTCAGGCGTAGAGGGGCGCCGGCAGGGTCAGGACGATCGCCGCGCTGGACATCAGCAGGATGGCGATCGCGGGGGCCAATTTCAGCAAGATCATCATGCCGCGGGAGATAGTGACCCGCGGCGCGGGACGCCAGTTAAGCTTCTGACAGATTTACTGAGGCGCGTGACAGACCGCCTCGATGTTGTGGCCATCGGGATCCAGGACGAATGCGCCGTAATAGTTCGGGTGGTAGTGGGCGCGCACGCCGGGCGGTCCGTTGTCGGTTCCGCCCGCCGCCAGGGCCGCAGCGTAGAAGGCGTCCACCTTGGCCCGGTCGCCGGCGGCGAAGGCCACGTGCAGCCGCCCCGTCGGAGGGCCGCCGGTCCCGATCCAGAAATAGGGCCGGCCCTCCGAGCCATAGCCCATGTGATTCTCACCGCCGGTCAGCTCCGGAGACACCTCCATGACCTTGGCGATGCCGAGGGGCGCCAGGGCGGCGTCGAAGAAGGCGCGCGCCCTGGCGAAATCGCTGACGGTCAGGCCGATGTGGTCGAGCATGGGATCCTCACGTCTCCGTTGGCCGCGAGCCTAGGTCCTCGCGCGCCAGATCCTGTCAGCAGCGCGGCCTATTTCGACGCAAGCTGGTCCGCCCCGGCACAGGCCGCGGCGAGCAGGGCGCGGTCGTCGGCGCTCTTGGCGGGGACGGTGTTGCCCGTGCGCCAGTTGGCCGACAGCTCCAGCGGCTTGGAGGGGGTGTAGGACCCCATCATGATCAGGGTCTTGCCCTTGCAGTCCAGCGCCACGACGTTGCCCACGCCGTCCGGCTTGCCCGGGGCGGAGGGACCCAGCCGCGGCTCGGCACCCGGCTTGCTGATCGCCTGCAAGACCACCACCCGGCCGGTCTGGGTGTCGCGGTAGCTGTAGTCGGCGTCGTAGGCCCACTGGATGCCCTTTTCGCTGGGCGTCCCATAGGGCTTCCAGGTCTCGGCCTGGGCGGCGCCGGCGGCGGCCATGGCGGATAGGACGGCGATCGCAATGACGCGGTGCATGGAAATACTCCTGGTTCAAATTCCCTCGCCGCGACCCTATCTGGCCGGGCAGGCGGGCACAAAGCCGAATCCATTTCCCTGGCTGAGCTTGACTTGGCGGCCCCTCGAGCCTACCTCCAGCCCGGCGTTAGCACTCAGGGGCGCCGGCTGCTAACGGCCCTGCCCCAAGCGCTTCGACCACAGCATTTTCAACCGTCCCGAACGGAGACTTAAAGATATGGCGTTTCGTCCTCTGGGAGACCGCGTCCTCGTGAAGCGCGTCGAGGAAGAAGAAAAGACCAAGGGCGGGATCATCATCCCCGACACCGCCAAGGAGAAGCCGCAGGAAGGCGAGATCATCGCCGTCGGCCCCGGCGCGCGCGACGACAACGGCAAGATTCAGCCGCTGGACGTCAAGAAGGGCGACAAGATCCTGTTCGGCAAGTGGTCCGGCACCGAGATCAAGATCGACGGTCAGGACCTCCTGATCATGAAGGAAAGCGACGTCCTGGGCGTGGTCGAGTAACCCGCACGGACCCCCTTCCCCCCATCAACATCCCTCTGAAAGAGCAGGAAAATGGCCGCTAAAGACGTCTATTTCGCTTCCGACGCGCGCGACCGCATGCTGCGCGGCGTCAACATCCTCGCCAACGCCGTCAAGGTGACCCTAGGCCCCAAGGGCCGCAACGTGGTCATCGAGAAGTCGTTCGGCGCCCCGCGTTCGACCAAGGACGGCGTTTCCGTCGCCAAGGAAATCGAGCTGGCTGACCGCTTCGAGAACCTCGGCGCCCAGCTGATCCGCGAAGTCGCCTCCAAGACCAACGACAAGGCCGGCGACGGCACCACCACCGCCACGGTCCTGGCGCAAGCCATCGTCGTGGAAGGCCTCAAGTCGGTCGCGGCCGGCATGAACCCGATGGACCTGAAGCGCGGCGTCGACAAGGCCGTGCTCAAGGTGATCGAAGAGATCAAGTCGACCTCCCGCAAGGTCACCACCAACGCCGAGATCGCCCAGGTCGGCACCATCTCCGCCAACGGCGACACCGAAGTCGGTGAGATGATCGCCAAGGCCATGGCCAAGGTCGGCAACGAAGGCGTCATCACGGTGGAAGAGGCCAAGAGCCTCGAGACCGAGCTGGACGTCGTCGAAGGGATGCAGTTCGACCGCGGCTACCTGTCGCCGTACTTCATCACCAACGCCGACAAGATGGAGGTCGAACTTGAAGAGCCTCTCATCCTGCTCTTCGAAAAGAAAGTCTCCTCGCTGCAGCCCCTGCTGCCGGTGCTGGAAGCGGTGGTCCAGTCGGGCCGTCCGCTGCTGATCATCGCCGAGGACGTCGAGGGCGAAGCCCTGGCCACCCTGGTGGTCAACAAGCTGCGCGGCGGCCTGAAGGTCGCGGCCGTCAAGGCTCCGGGCTTCGGCGATCGCCGCAAGGCCATGCTGGAAGACCTCGCCATCCTCACGGGCGGTGAACTGATCAGCGAAGACCTGGGCATCAAGCTCGAGAACGTCACGATCGACATGCTCGGCCGCGCCAAGAAGGTCTCGATCACCAAGGACGACACCACCATCGTCGACGGCGTCGGCGCCAAGGACGCGATCGAAGGCCGCATCGCCCAGATCAAGCGTCAGATCGAGGACACCACCTCGGACTACGACAAGGAAAAGCTGCAAGAGCGTCTGGCCAAGCTGGCCGGCGGCGTCGCGGTGATCCGTGTCGGCGGCGCGACGGAAGTCGAAGTGAAGGAAAAGAAGGACCGCGTCGACGACGCCCTGAACGCGACCCGCGCGGCCGTGGAAGAAGGCATCGTCCCCGGCGGCGGCGTCGCCCTGCTCAAGGCCTCGAAGGTTCTCGACGGTTTCAAGGGCGACAATGACGACCAGGAAGCCGGCGTGGCCATCGTGCGCCGCGCCCTGCAGGCCCCGATCCGTCAGATCTCGGAAAACGCCGGGGTCGAAGGCTCGATCGTGGTCGGCAAGGTGCTGGAAAACCCGTCGCCGACCTTCGGCTTCAACGCCCAGACCGAGGAATATGTCGATCTGGTCGCGGCCGGCGTCATCGACCCCGCCAAGGTGGTTCGGACGGCTCTGCAGGACGCGGCCTCGGTCGCCGGCCTGCTGATCACCACCGAAGCCGCCATCGTCGAAGCCCCCAAGAAGGGCGGCGGCGGCCAAGGCGGCGGCATGGGCGGCGGCATGGGCGGTATGGGCGACATGGACTTCTAAGTCCACGCACCCAACGCTCTGCAAAGATCGAGGGCGGGGCCGAAAGGCTCCGCCCTTTTTCTATGTCAGCCCCGCTTGGCGTCGCCGATGACGATGGCGCCGATCCAGCTCACCACGCCGGTGATAATGGCGGCGAGCAGGCCGGCGACCAGGCCCGTGACCGTGAAGCCCGGCAGTAGCCAGGCCACCAGCCCGATCATCGCGGCGTTCAGCACCAGCAGCCACAGGCCGAGCGTGATGACCGTGAGCGGCAGGGTGAGCACGAACAGGATCGGGCGCAGGATGGCGTTGACGATCCCCAGCAGCAGGGCGGCGATCAGCAGGTCGACGATCCCGCTATAGCTTACCCCCGGCAGCAGATAGGCGGCGAGCGCGAGGCCGAGCGCCCCGAAGACGATGCGGGCGAGGAAACGGATCATGCCGAGGCTCCATGAGGCTTGCGGTGCAGCTTTGCGCGCTTAAGTGTCGGCGGCAACCGCCAAGGAGGTCCCATGCCCTACGTCAACATCCGCATCACGCCCGGCGCCACCGAGGCCCAGAAGGCCGAGCTGATCGCGGGGGCGACGGACCTGCTGGTCAAGGTGCTGAACAAGAACCCCGCCACCACCTTCGTGATCATCGACGAGGTGCAGACCGAGGATTGGGGCATCGGCGGCGAGAGCGTCGCCGCGCGCAACCGCAAGGCCGCGGCAGGATAGCGGCAGCCCGCCGCCCTAGCCGACGCTCACCGCCTCGAGCGACGGGATCGACTGCGACAGCCGGCCGCCGATGCGGATGGGCTCGACGCGGCGGGCCAGGCCCGTGGCGTCGTCGGTCTCCACATAGACCCCGCAGACCGTGGCCGGACCCTCGGCCGGCTTGAAGCGGCCGCCGGAGACCCGGGTGGTGAACCTGCGCAGCGGCTCTTCCTTCTGGTTGCCGATGACGCTGTCATAGTCGGCGCAGGCGCCGGCGTCGGTCTGGTAGGCGGTGCCGCCCGGCAGGATCTGGCAGTCGGCGGTCGGGACGTGGGTGTGGGTGCCCACCACCAGGCTGGCGCGGCCGTCGCAGAAATGACCCATGGCCATCTTCTCCGAGGTGATCTCGGCGTGCATGTCGACCACGATGGCGTCGACCGCCATGCCCAGGGGGCAGGCTTCCAGTTCCCGGTCCACGGCGCCGAACGGATCGTCGAGCGAATCCATGTGGATGCGCCCCAGCACGTTGACCACCAGGATGCGCTTGCCGGCCTGGGTCTCGAACATCTGCGAGCCGCGGCCGGGGGTGTCGGCGAACAGCGGATAGTTGACCGGCCGGATCAGGCGCGGCTCGCGCACGATATAGGTCAGGGCCTCCTTCTGGTCGAAGGAGTGGTTGCCGAGGGTCAGGCAGTCGGCGCCGGCGTCGAACAGCTCGCGCGCGGTGTTCTCGGTGATCCCGAACCCGGCGGCGGCGTTCTCGGCGTTGACGATGACGAACTCGAGGTCGAGCCGGCGGCGCAGGGCGGGCAGGTAGTCGGCGAGGCCGTCACGGCCGGCGCGGCCGACCACATCCCCGAAGAAAGCGAAACGCATGGAAATTAGTCCTTTCGGACGTGGATATAGCCGCTTTCGGTCAGAATGGCGTCCAACCTCTGATCGTGCGGCTCGCAGGGGACCGACCGCACCTCCTGGCCCGCATAGGCCAGACCCAGGACGAAGACCGGCTTGTGGGCGCGCAGCTCGGCGATGGTGCGGTCGAAGTGACCGCCGCCCTGCCCCAGCCGCCCGCCCTGGCGATCGAAGGCCAGCAGCGGACACACGATGAGATCTGGGTGCAGCACCGGAGCGTGGCGCGGCGGGGCCGGCACGCCGAACAGGTCCGGCTGGGGGATATCGCGTTCGTCCCAGGCGCGGAACACCAGGGGCGCCTCGTGCTCCTCGCAGACCGGCAGGGCGAAGAAGGCGCCGGTGCGCGCCAGCCTGCGGATCAGCGGGCTGGGATCGATCTCCGCCCCGACGGCGTGATAGCCGCTGAAACAGGCGAAGGCGGGCAGGTGCTCGAGGACCAGGTGCTCGGCGGCGGCCTCGGCGGCGTGGGGCGCGGCCGTGGCCAGCTTGCGGCGGCGGCGGCGCAGTTCCGCGCGCAGGTCTGACTTGGTGGGATCAGGGTTCACGCCCTCAGCATAGGCGAAGGGTGGCGGCGCCGCGAGAGCCGTGAAGGACGGTTGAATCCCCTCGACCTGGATAACCAGGTGGGCGCCGTATTGCCCGGTCCCACGGGACCGGACAGGGACAGCTCCCTTAGAGTGAATTAAGGTCGCTGGGAAAATTTGCCTTCGACGAGAGCCGCAGCAGGCCCGCCACCTCGCAAGATAGGCCTTCCCCGCCAAGTTCTCAAGGTAAGCCTCATCAGGGCTTGCCCGTTTGCGACCACATTCCTATGCGTTTCCTCCGCCCGCTTGCCAAGGCAACGGAGCGCCGGCCCAGGATGGAGTACCAAAACATGACCGCGACGCCCCCCAGCGGCGGGTCCTGGCGACCGCAAACCCACCTGAAGCCGCGGATCGTGGTGATCGGCGTGGGCGGCGCCGGGGTCAACGCGGTCGACAACATGATCACGTCTGGCCTGCAGGGCGTGGACTTCGTGGTGGCCAACACCGACGCCCAGCAGCTCTCGCTCTCCAAGGCCGACCAGCGCATCCAGCTCGGCGTGCGCACCACCCAGGGTCTTGGCGCCGGCGCCAGCCCGGGAGCGGGCCTGGCGGCGGCCGAGGAGTCGGTGGACGAGATCGTCCGCCATCTGGAAAGCGCCGACATGGTGTTCATCACCGCGGGCATGGGCGGCGGCACCGGCACCGGGGCCGCGCCCTTCGTGGCCAAGTGCGCCCGCGAGCGCGGCATCCTCACCGTGGCCGTGGTCTCCAAGCCCTTCCGCTTCGAGGGTCGCCACCGGATGCGGATGGCCGATGCGGGCCTGGCCGAGCTGCAGCGCTATGTGGACACCTCCATCGTGGTGCCGAACCAGAACCTGTTCCGCATCGCCACCGAGCAGACCACCTTCGCCGACGCCTTCACCCTGGCCGACCAGGTGCTGCACGCCGGGGTGCGCTCGATCACCGACCTGATGGTGCTGCCGGGCCTGATCAATCTCGACTTCGCCGACGTGCTGTCGGTCATGGGCGGCATGGGCAACGCCATGATGGGCACCGGCGAGGCCACCGGCGACGGCCGCGCCCGCCTGGCCGCCCAGAACGCCATCGCAAATCCTCTGCTGGACGAGACCTCCCTGGCCGGCGCCAAGGCCGTGCTGGTCAATGTCACCGGCGGGAACGACATGACCCTGCTGGAGGTCGACGAGGCCGCCAACGCCATCTCAGAGCAGGTCGACCCCGACGCCAACATCATCTTTGGCGCGGCCCTGGACCAGGCCCTGGAGGGCAAGCTGCGGGTCTCGGTGGTGGCCACGGGCATGAACGGCGCCGAGGTTCCGCCCGAAAAGCCCGCCTTCGGCGAGCCGGCGGCGGGCTCGGAAGGGGCGCGCGTCAAGCCGTTCTGGGATCGGTAGCGCCCGCCTCTGCGTCCCTCGTCAGCATGTAGACCCGGGACAAATAGGTCGAGATCGCGACCACGCCGAGCAACATGACCATCGTGTAGAGAACGCCGATCCCGACGGTGGCCAGCCCCATGGTCTCCGCCTCGGGTGTGGTGTCGATGAGGTCCAGAAGAGCTAGGGCGAGCCAGAGCGGTCCGGCGGTCAGTATGGCGCCCCAATAGAAGCCAAGGCCAAGGGTCCGCGCCTGGAAGGCGGCGGTGGAGGCGTTTAGGCTCGCGCCCACCGCCAAGCCAGGAAAGACCGCGGCGAAAGGCGCCGCGCCCAACAGTAACAAGGCCGAGATCGCGAATCTCAGAATCGCCTCGGCTGCCTCGGCCTCGACCGCGATGCCCGTCAGCAGGCCCACGCCGCGCGACACTGCCAGGTCCTCGATCCCGTTCAGGACGCTGAGCGCGATGACCAAGCGCCACACATAGCTCCATAGCGGTCTGAAAGGGCGAGCCAGGAGCGCCGGCGGCTCGCCGCCGACCACGAAGCGGCACCATGCGATCGACAAGACAGGAGTCATCATGGCGTACAGCACGATGATCGCGCCTAGAACGACCAGCAGCCAAAGCGCCTCACTTCGAGACGCCGCCTCCATCCCGTGAGAGAGGGCCATGAGGGCGAAGAACAGGGCCGCCGTGAAGACCAGGCAAGGCGTCAGCAGACGCATCAACGGCCCCCGCTGTTTCACCATGAAGCGAAAGACCTGAAGCGCTTCATCAGCGCCCGAGAACCGGACGGGGCGGTTTTCGTCGGCCTTCGCTCGTTGTATGGCGCGCTCAGAGTCCGCCAATCTCGCGTACGAGCGCGGCAGCATCGCCACCATTATCCCGAGCATGGTGACACCCGCGGAGATCGCCGGCGCGATCTCGAGGTCAACCGCCAGCAAGCCGACGAATGAGAGCACGACGATAACGACGCCAACGGCCACGAACGCCTTCGGCCACCGCGACGCGGCGGCCTTCAAGACCTCGCTCCGCAGCGCAATGAACAGGAACACTAGGCCGGCCATCGCGGTGATCACGATGCCGATCTGTTCCTTCCCGAACAGCAGCGTTAGAAATACCGCCGAGACCAAGACGGCCGCTAGCGGCCAGAGCTTCTTCGGCATGGTCCCTCCACTTACAGTGGAGCTTCTAGGTTGGAGAGGGCTAAGGCAAGCGCCCCTACTCCGCCGCCAGCTTCTCGATGCGCTTGGCGGCGTTTTCCAGGACGCCGGCCAGCCGGCTCTCGGCGCGGGCGTGGTCGGACTGGGCGCGGGCCAGTTCCGCCTGCGCGGCGCCCAGGCGGGTCTTCAGGTCCATCAGCTCATCGGCCAGCAGCAGCGAACCCATGAGGAAGAGGCGCGTCTCGCCCAGCTGCCCCATGTCCTGCGACACCTGGCGGACCTGGCGGTCGAAGATCCTCGCCAGCTCCATCAGGTGGTTCTCCTGGCCGTCCTCGCAGCCCACCGCATAGGGCCGGCCGTTCACATTGATATTGATCTGGGCCATGGCTCAGGCCTCCTCGGTCTCTTCGGCGGGGGCGCTGTGCAGGGCGGTCTTGATCTCGGCGATCGCGCGGCCTAGCGCCGCAGAAGCCTCGGCCCCGGCCGCCTCCAGTTCCTTTTCCCGCGCGCGGGCCTGGTCCAGTTCGGCCGCGAGCCTGGCGTCGCCCTGCTCGAACAGGCCGCCCTTCGCGCCGCCGCCCTTGCCCAGGCGTTGCTCCAGTTGGGACAGCGCCCGATCCAGCCGCTTCACGGCCTGGTCGAGGGCGTTCTCGCCCATCGGCTCCCGCATGATTCCAAGCTCCGAAAGTGTGACCGTTAATCTATAGACCCGCCCGGGCGCGCGCCGAAACCCGCTGTGTGCGCGCTGGGTTCCTTGACCCCTCAGGCCCCGCGTGCGACCCCGCGCCCATTCGCGCCCAGACTCATCTCCGGAAGATATTAATGTCCGCATCGCTCCAGACCATGGCCGACGCCATCCGCGTGCTTTCGATGGACGCGGTCCACAAGGCCAAGTCCGGTCACCAGGGCATGCCGATGGGCATGGCCGACGTCGCCACGGTGCTCTGGACCAAGTTCCTGAAGTACGACGCGGCCAAGCCCGACTGGGCCGATCGCGACCGGTTCGTGCTGTCCGCGGGCCACGGTTCGATGCTGATTTACGCCCTGCTGCACCTGACCGGCTTCAAGGCCGTGACCATGGATCAGATCCGCGACTTCCGTCAGTGGGGCTCCAACACCGCCGGCCACCCCGAATACGGCCACACGCCCGGCGTCGAGACCACCACCGGCCCCCTGGGCCAGGGACTGGCCACCGCCGTCGGCATGGCCATGGCCGAGCGCCACCTCAACTCGCGCTTCGGCGACGAGGTGGTCGACCACCGCACCTGGGTGATCGCCGGCGACGGCTGCCTGATGGAGGGCGTGAGCCATGAGGCCGCCTCCATCGCCGGACGCTTCAAGCTGGCCAAGCTCACCGTGCTGTTCGACGACAACAACACCACCATCGACGGCGAGGCGACCATCTCCGAGACCGGCGACCAGTTGGCCCGCTTCAAGTCCTACGGCTGGGCGGTGAAGGAGGTCGACGGCCACCACTTCGGCAAGATCGCCGCGGCGATGAAGTGGGCCACGCGCCAGAACCGCCCGACCCTGATCGCCTGCAAGACCAAGATCTCCAAGGGCGCCGGCCGCAAGGAAGGCGACCCGCACAGCCACGGCTACACCCTGTTCGACGACGAGATCGCCGACGCCCGCCTGGCCATGGGCTGGACCCACGCGCCGTTCGAGGTGCCGGACGAGGTGCTGAAGCCCTGGCGTTCGGCCGGGAAGAAGGGCGGCAGGGCCCGCAAGCACTGGCAGGCCAAGCTCGACAAGTCGCCGCTCAAGTCCGAGTTCGAACGGGCCATGCGGGGCGACCTGCCGGCCGGCGCCTTCGATCGCCTGGACGCCTATACGGCGGAGGCCGCCGCCTCCAAGCCCGCCGCCGCCACCCGCCAGCATTCGGGCTCGGCCCTGGAGCAGCTGGTCCCGGCCATCCCGGAGATGGTCGGCGGCTCGGCGGACCTGACCGGCTCGAACAACACCTACGTCAAGGGAACCAAGGCCTTCGACCTGCCCGACTATGACGGCCGCTACGTCCACTACGGCGTGCGCGAGCACGGCATGGCCGCGGCGATGAACGGCATGGCCCTGCACGGCGGGGTGATCCCATTCTCCGGCACCTTCCTGGTGTTCTCCGACTACAGCCGCCCGGCCATCCGTCTGGGCGCCCTGATGGGAATCCGCGTGGTCCACGTCATGACCCACGACTCCATCGGAGTCGGCGAGGACGGTCCGACCCACCAGCCGGTGGAGCATGTGGGATCCCTGCGGATGATCCCCAATCTCAACGTCTTCCGCCCCGCCGACGCGGTGGAGGCGGCCGAGTGCTGGAAGCTGGCCCTCTCCACCAAGACCACGCCCTCGGTCATGGCCCTGTCGCGCCAGAAGGTCCCGGCGGTGCGCGACTCCGCAGGCGAGAACCTTTCGGCCAAGGGCGCCTATGAACTCAGCCCCGCCAGCGGTCCGGCCCAGGTGACCCTCTTCGGCTCGGGCACCGAGGTTTCCGTGGCGGTCGCCGCCCAGAAGCTGCTGGAAGCCGAGGGGATCGCCACCCGAGTGGTCTCCACCCCCTGCTGGGAGCTGTTCGCCGCCCAGCCGGCCGCCTACCGGAAGTCGGTGATCGGCGAGGCCAAGGTCCGCGTCGCCGTCGAGGCCCAGGTCGGCTTCGGCTGGGAACGGTTCATCGGCGAGGATGGGGTGTTCGTGGGCATGACCGGCTTCGGCGCCAGCGCCCCGGCCGAGGTGCTCTACAAGCAGTTCGGCATCACCGCCCAAGCCGTGGCCGCCGCGGCCAGATCCAAGCTGGGTTGATCGCCATGCGCCTCGGCACGCCGCTCTCGCCCACCGCCGTAAAGGTCATGCTGCTGGGCTCCGGCGAGCTGGGCAAGGAGGTGGCCATCGAGCTGCAGCGGCTGGGCTGCGAGGTGATCGCCGTCGACCGCTACGAGGGCGCCCCGGCCCATCAGGTCGCCCATCGCAGCCACGTCATCGCCATGACGGACGCCAAGGCCCTACGCGCCCTGGTCGAGCTGGAGCGGCCGCACCTGATCGTGCCCGAGATCGAGGCCATCGCCACCGACGAGCTGGTGCGCATCGAGGCCGAGGGCCTGGCCACGGTCATCCCGACCGCCCGCGCCGCCCAGCTGACCATGAACCGCGAGGGCATCCGGCGGCTGGCCGCCGAGACCCTGGGACTGCCCACCTCGCCATACGCCTTCGCCGCCACCGAGGCGGAACTGGCGGCGGGCGCGGAGGCCACCGGCTTCCCCTGTTTCGTGAAGCCGGTGATGTCGTCCTCCGGCAAGGGCCAGTCCTATGTGGAAGGCCCAGAGGGGATCGCCGCGGCCTGGCGCTACGCCCTGGAGGCCGGACGGGTCGAACAGGCCCTGGTGATCGTCGAGGGCAGGATCGACTTCGAGTTCGAGATCACCCTGCTGACCGTCCGCTCCAAGGCGGCGGACGGATCCATCCTCACCAGCTTCTGCGCCCCCGTCGGCCACCGGCAGGTGAAGGGCGACTATGTGGAGAGCTGGCAGCCGCAGGCCATGAGCGCCGCGGCGCTCGACCGTGCCCGCGAGATCGCCGCCGCCGTGACCGGCGAGCTGGGCGGGCTTGGCCTGTTCGGCGTCGAGCTGTTCGTGCGCGGCGACGAGGTCTGGTTCTCCGAGGTCAGCCCCCGGCCGCACGACACCGGCCTCGTCACCCTGGCCACCCAGGCGCAGAGCGAGTTCGCCCTGCACGCCCGCGCCATCCTGGGCCTGCCGGTGGACACCGCCCTGCGCGAGCCGGGCGCCAGCGCGGTGATCTATGGCGGCATGGAAGCCCGGGGGATCGCCTTCGAGGGCGTCGCCGAAGCCCTTTCCGTCCCCGGGGCGGACCTGCGCCTGTTCGGCAAGCCAGAGGCGTTCGAACGCCGCCGCATGGGCGTGGCCCTGGCCCGCGCCGCCGACGTGGACGAAGCACGCGCCCGCGCCCGCGAGGCGGCCTCCCGGGTCAGGCCGGTCGCAGGCTGAGCAGCTTGGCGGAGGCGCGCGCCTGTGGTCTATGGCGGCCATGGTCCGCGTCCTGATCGCCGCCGTCGTCTTCCTCGCCCTGGCCTTCAACGGCCCCGTCGCCATGGCGGCCACGATGCACGCCTCTGCCGCGATGACAGCGACCATGGACGACTGCGGCGCGCCGATGGACGAGGAAACCTGCCCGGCGGGTTGCGTGCTGTGTCACGCCATGCCGGCTGCGACACCGTTCTTGACGGTCCTTCGTGTCGCCTTCGCCGCCCTGGTTCCGGCCGCGCCGCGCCAGATGGTGGGATTGAACCTCACGCCGGAAACGCCCCCGCCGCGCGGCTGAGGGATATCCGAGCCAACCGTTCAATCACATCACGGCCCGTGAGGCCGAAAGGATCGCTATGAAAAACCCGATGAAGACCCTGGCGCTCGCCGCCTTCCTCGCCACGCTCGGCGGGGGCGCCGCCCTCGCCGCGGATCAGGCCACGAAGATGGACTGCTGCGCCAAGTGCGAGTGCTGCAAGGACAAACCGGCGGACGGCAAGCCCGCCCAGCCGCAGCCCGAACACAAGCACTAGGACCGACCGGCGGGCGCGGCCTTCGGGCCGCGTCCGCCACCCTCGCCGCGTAACAACCTAGCGTTTGCCGCCTGTCACGGCTCCGCCTAGCATCCCGGCCGATGTCGGGAGAATTCTCATGCGCAAGCTTCTGGTCGCGGCCGCGGCCCTCACCCTGGGGATGGGCGCGATGACCGCGCAGGCCGCCCCCAGCGTTTCCGCCCCGTTGATCGAGCGGACCAAGTTCTTCGGAAATCCCAGCCGCAGCCAGGGCCGCATCAGCCCGGACGGCAAGTGGCTGGCCTGGATCGCCCCGCGCGACGGGGTGCAGAACATCTGGGTCGCGCCGATCGCCGATCCGGCCAAGGCCAAGCCGCTCACCGATGAGAAGACCCGACCGATCCGCAGCTATTTCTGGGCGCCCAACGCCTCCCAGATCCTGTTCGTCAACGACAAGGGCGGCGATGAGAACTTCCTGCTCTACGGGGTCGAGGTGGCCAGCGGCGTGCAGACGACGCTCACCCCCTTCGAGAAGACCCGCGTCCAGGTCCTGGGCATCAGCCGCGAGGTGAAGGACCGCATCCTGGTGGGGCTGAACAACCGCGACCCCCGCTGGCACGACGTCCACAGCCTGGACCTCGCGACCGGCAAGCTGTCCCTGGTCCTGCAGGGCGACGGCTTCGGCGGCTTCGATATCGACGAGCAGCTCCAGGTCCGCACCGCGTACAGGCCGCGGCCTGACGGCGGCTATGACCTCTATGCCGTCGAGAACGGGAAGGTCGCGCCAGCGGTCGCCGAAACCGTCGGCTTCGAGGACACCGGCAGCTTCCAAGGCGTCGGCTTCACCGTCGATGGCGCGACCCGCTATTGGGTCGATCCGCGCAACCGCGACACCGCCGTCCTCGTCGCCCAGGACGTGAAGTCCGGCGCCCGCACGGTGCTGGGCGAAAGCTCCAAGGCCGACATCGGCAGCGCCATGATCAACCCCAGGACCGGCAAGGTGGAGGCCTATGCGGTCAACTACCTGACCACCGAATGGAAGGTCGTCGATCCGGCGGTGAAGGGCGACCTGGAGTTCCTGGAGAAGAACCTCGAGGGCGAGATCGCCGTCACCTCGCGCACCGACGCCGACGACCTGTGGACCGTGGCGGTCGACCCGGTCACCGCGCCCTCGGCGCTCTACCTCTACGACCGCAAGGCCAGGGCGCTCAGCAAGCTCTATGTCACCCGGCCGGAGCTGGAGGGGGCGACCCTGGCGGCCATGCATCCGGTGGAGATCAAGTCCCGCGACGGCCTGGTCCAGGCCTCCTATCTCACCCTGCCGCCAGGTTGGGACAGCAATGGCGATGGCAAGCCCGACAAGCCCCTGCCCATGGTCCTGCTGGTCCATGGCGGGCCCTGGGGCCGCGACGTCTATGGCTATAACGGCCAGCACCAATGGCTGGCCAACCGCGGCTATGCGGTGCTGTCGGCCAACTTCCGAGCCTCCACCGGCTTCGGAAAGGCGTTCGTCAACGCCGGCAACCTGGAATGGGGCGCCAGGATGCACGACGATCTGCTGGACGCCGTCGACTGGGCCGTGAAGAACGGCGTCACCACCAAGGACCAGGTGGCGATCATGGGCGGGTCCTATGGCGGCTACGCCACCCTGGCCGGGCTGGCGTTCACGCCGGACGTCTTCGCCTGCGGGGTGGACATCGTCGGCCCTTCGAACCTCAACACCCTGCTCTCGACCGTACCCGCCTACTGGGAGGCCGGCCGCAAGCAGATGTACCGCCGGATGGGCGATCCCGGCACGCCGGAGGGCGCGGCCCTGCTGAAGGAGCGCTCGCCGCTCACCAAGGCCGACCGGATCAAGAAGCCCCTGCTGATCGGCCAGGGCGCCAACGATCCGCGGGTGAACCAGGCCGAGAGCGATCAGATCGTCAAGGCGCTGCAGGCCAAGAACATCCCGGTGACCTATGCCCTGTTCCCCGACGAGGGCCACGGCTTCGCCCGGCCGGAGAACAACATCGCCTTCTATGCGACGGCGGAACACTTCCTGGGTCGCTGCCTGGGCGGTCGGGCCGAGCCCTTCGGCGCCGCCCTCGTCAAGACATCGATGACCGTCCCGCACGGCGCGGAGTTCGCACCCGGCCTGGAGGCGGCTCTGAAGGCGAAGGTTCAGTAGAGTTAAGATGGGGCGTTTGACGTCGTCGGACGCCCCCTTCCGTCACAAAACGCAGCCAGAGTTGACCCCGGCAGGGGTTGACTAAACGCGCCCGCGCCTCAAGAAACCGCCGCAATCACTTGGCTCAGGAGTTCTCTCGATGACCGTACGCGTCGCCATCAATGGTTTCGGCCGCATCGGCAGGCTTGTCCTGCGCTCGATCGTCGAACATGCGCGCCGCGATATCGAGGTCGTCGCGATCAACGACCTGGGCCCCGTCGAGACCAACGCCCACCTGCTGCGCTACGACAGCGTGCACGGCCGTTTCCCGGGCATGGTCACCGTCGACGGCGACTCGATCGATGTGGGCCTGGGCAAGATCAAGGTCACCGCGATCCGCAATCCGGCCGAGTTGCCGCACAAGGACCTCGGCGTCGACATCGCCTTCGAGTGCACCGGCCTGTTCACCTCCAAGGACAAGGCCAAGGCCCACCTGGACGCCGGCGCCAAGCGCGTCATGGTCTCGGCCCCCTGCACCGACGCCGACAAGACCATCGTCTATGGCGTCAACCACGAGACCCTGACCGCCGCCGACCTGGTGGTCTCGAACGCGTCCTGCACCACCAACTGCCTGGCGCCGATCGCCAAGGTCCTGCACGACCTGGCCGGCATCGAGCGCGGCTACATGACCACCATCCACTCCTACACCGGCGACCAGCCGACCCTCGACACCATGCACTCGGACCTCTACCGGGCGCGGGCCGCGGCCATGTCGATGATCCCGACCTCTACCGGCGCGGCCAAGGCGCTGGGCCTGGTGATCCCGGAACTGCAGGGCAAGCTGGACGGCTCCTCGATCCGCGTGCCGACCCCCAATGTCTCGGTGGTGGACCTGACCTGGGTCCCCGGCCGCACGCTGACCAAGGAAGAGATCAACGAGGCCCTGACCGCCGCGGCGACCAAGGGGCCGCTGAAAGGCGTGCTAGCGGTGACCAACGATCCGCTGGTCTCCATCGATTTCAACCACATCGCCGCCTCCTCGACCGCGGCGCTCGCCCAGACCCAGGTCATCGACGGCGGCCTCGGCCGGGTGCTCTCCTGGTACGACAACGAGTGGGGCTTCTCCACCCGGATGGCCGACACCGCGCTCGCCATGGCCAAGCTGATCTAAGATCAGAGCCATGACCCCGGCCCTTTCACCGCTCATCCCGGCGAAGGCCGGGACCCAGGTGAAACCCACCCAGCGCCCCGGATGCATCTGGGCCCCGGCCTTCGCCGGGGTGAGCGGAGATATTGCATGACCTTCCGAACGCTGGACGACGCGGACCTCTCCGGCAAACGCGCCCTGGTGCGCGTGGATCTCAATGTCCCCATGGCCGACGGGCAGGTGTCGGACGACACCCGCCTGCGCGCCGTGGTCCCGACCATCGCCAAGCTGGCCAAGGAAGGCGCCAAGGTCGTCCTGCTGGCCCACTTCGACCGGCCCAAGGGCAAGGTGGTTCCCGAGATGAGCCTCAAGCCCATCGCCCCGGCCCTAGCCGAGGTGCTGGGCGCCCCGGTGGCCTTCGCCGCCGACTGCGTGGGCGAGGTCGCGGCCTCGGCGATCGCCACGATGAAGCCGGGCGACGTCCTGCTGCTGGAGAACGTCCGGTTCCATCCGGGCGAGGAGAAGAACGACCCGGACTTCGCCAAGGCGCTGGCCGCCAACGGCGACCTCTATGTGAACGACGCCTTCTCCGCCGCCCATCGGGCGCACGCCTCCACCGAGGGGATCGCCCGCATGCTGCCGGCCTATGCGGGCGAACAGATGCGCCGCGAGCTGGAGATGCTGGAGGCCGCGCTGGGCAAGCCCAAGCGCCCGGTCCTGGGCATCGTCGGGGGCTCCAAGGTCTCCACCAAGCTCGACCTGCTGAACAACCTGGTGAAGAAGCTGGACCGGCTCGCCATCGGCGGCGGCATGGCCAACACCTTCCTGGCGGCCCAGGGCGTCGACGTGGGCGCCTCGCTCTGCGAGCACGACCTGGCCGACACCGCCCGCGAGATCATGGCGAGCGCCAAGGCCGCCGGCTGCGAGCTGCTGCTGCCTATCGACGTGGTGGTCGCCCAGGAGGTGAAGCCCGGCGTGGCGGCCAATGTCCGCGACCTGGCCGACATCCAGGGCGCCGACCGTATTCTCGACGCCGGGCCCAAGACGCTCGCCAAGCTGATTGCGGCGATCGACGGCTCGGCGACCCTGATCTGGAACGGCCCGCTGGGCGTGTTCGAGGTCCCGCCCTTCGACAAGGCGACGGTCGAGGCCGCCCTCCACGCGGCCGAACGGGCCAAGGCCGGCAAGCTGGTGGCCGTGGCGGGCGGGGGTGATACAGTCGCGGCCCTGAACGTTGCCGGCGTCGCCGACGATTTCACCTTCGTCTCCACGGCGGGCGGCGCGTTTCTTGAATGGATGGAAGGCAAGGAGCTGCCCGGAGTGGCGGCGCTGGCCATTTAGATACGACTTTTGGAGGGCAGGGCATGGCCCGGGTTACTTTGAGACAACTTCTGGATCACGCGGCCGAGCAGGGCTACGGGGTTCCGGCGTTCAATATCAACAATATGGAACAGGGCCTGGCGATCATGGAGGCCGCCGACGCGGTCGACGCGCCAGTCATCATCCAGGCCAGCCGGGGCGCGCGCTCCTACGCCAACGACATCGTGCTGAAGCACCTGATCGACGCCCTGGCCGAGATGTACCCGCACATCCCGATCTGCATGCACCAGGACCACGGCAACAACGAAGCCACCTGCGCCACCGCGATCCAGTACGGCTTCACCTCGGTGATGATGGACGGCTCGCTGAAGGCCGACGGCAAGACGCCGGCCGACTACGACTACAACGTCAAGGTCACCCGCAACGTGGTCGACATGGCCCACTGGGTGGGCGCCTCGGTCGAAGGTGAGCTGGGCGTGCTGGGGTCTCTCGAGACCGGCATGGGCGAGAAGGAGGACGGCCACGGCTTCGAGGGCAAGCTCGGCCATGACCAGCTGCTGACCGATCCCGACCAGGCCGTCGAGTTCGTGAAGGCCACCGAGGTCGACGCGCTCGCCATCGCCATGGGCACCAGCCACGGCGCCTACAAGTTCACCCGCAAGCCGGACGGCGACGTCCTGGCCATGGGCGTGATCGAGGAGATCCACCGCCGCCTGCCCAACACCCACCTGGTGATGCACGGCTCCTCCTCGGTGCCGCAGGACCTGCAGGACATCATCAACAAGTACGGCGGCGAGATGCCCCAGACCTGGGGCGTTCCGGTCGAGGAGATCCAGCGCGGCATCAAGCACGGCGTGCGCAAGATCAACATCGACACCGACAACCGGATGGCCATGACCGGCGCCATCCGCAAGATCTTCGCCGAGCACCCGGGCGAGTTCGACCCGCGCAAGTATCTGAAGCCCGCCATGGACGCCATGCGCGCGGTCTGCCGCCAGCGCATGGAAGAGTTCGGCGCCGCGGGCCAAGCCGGCAAGATCACCCCGATCCCGCTGTCGGTCATGGCCAAGCGCTACGCCGCCGGCGAACTGGCCCCGAAGATCGGCATCTCGCGCCACGCGGCGGAATAGCATCCAGACGCCCGACCCTCGCAAAGCCGTCGCCCTCGGGCGGCGGCTTTCGCATGGCCGCTGGAACTTCGGCAGGGGCGGTCGACTTCCTAGCCCATGAAGCGCGCCCTCCCCATCCTGCTCGCCATCGCCGGGCTGACCGCGGTGGCCGCGTTCGGCGGCTGGACCTTCTATGCCGGGTCGAGCATCGGCGGCGGCTGGTCGAGCCTCGGGCCGATCATGCTCTATGTGGTGGGCGGCCTGCTGGTGGTCGGCGCCCTCACCGGCGGGCTGATGTGGCTGGCCTTCCACTCCGCGCGGCACGGCTACGACGAGCCCTATGACGTCAACCGGCCTGGCGGCGGGCGCCCGGATTCGAAAGTTTAGTCGTCCACATTGGCTCCGCGCATCTCGCGCACGAAGATGAAGCCGATGACGGCCGTCGCCAGGGCGATGACCACCGGGTACCAGAGCCCGAAATAGATGTTGCCCGTGGCCGCCACCATGGCGAAGGCCGTGGTGGGCAGGAAGCCGCCGAACCAGCCGTTGCCGATATGGTAGGGCAGCGACATCGAGGTGTAGCGGATCTTGGCCGGGAACATCTCCACCAGGGCCGCGGCGACCGGTCCATAGACCATGGTCACATAGATCATCAGGACGAACAGCAGGCCCACGACAGCGGGCTTGTTGACCTTGTCCGGGTCGGCCTTGGCGGGATAGCCCGCCTCGCCGAGCGCCGTGGTCAGCATCTTGGTCCAGTCGGCCTTGGCGGCGGCGAACTCAAGCTTGGCGAGCGGCCGACCGTCGAAGCTGCGGACTTCGGTCCCGCCGATCCTGATGACCGCCGTAGCGCCGGCCGGGGCGACCTGGTTCTCATAACTAACCCCGGCGGTGGCGAGCGCCGACTTGGCCACGTCGCAGGACGAGGTGAAGGCGGTCTTGCCGACCGGATCGAACTGGAAGGAGCAGTCGGCGGGGTCGGCGATCACCGTCACGGGCGCACTGGCCGAGGCCGCCGCCAGGGCCGGATTGGCCGCCACGGTCAGCGCGTTGAAGATCGGGAAATAGGTCACGGCCGCCAGCAGGCAGCCGGCCAGGATGATCGGCTTGCGGCCGATCTTGTCCGACAGCCAGCCGAACACCACGAAGAACGGCGTCCCCAGCAGCAGGGCCACCGCGATCAGGGTGTTGGTCAGGGGCCCGTCGACCTTCAGCGTCTTTTCGAGGAAGAACAGGGCGTAGAATTGGCCAGTGTACCAGACCACCGCCTGGCCGGCGGTGAGGCCGACCAGGGCCAGGATGACGATCTTCAGATTCTTCCACTCGCCGAAGGCCTCGGTCAGCGGCTTCTTCGAGGTCGTGCCCTCGTCGACCATCTTCTGGAAGACCGGGCTCTCGTTGAGTTTCAGCCGGATCCACAGCGAGACGCCCAGCAGCACCGAGGAGACCAGGAACGGGATGCGCCAGGCCCAGGCCTTGAACACCTCCTCGCCCAGCATCGTGCGGACCAGAAGGATGACGATCAGGCTGAGGAAGAGGCCGAGCGTCGCGGTGGTCTGGATCCAGCTGGTGTAGAGGCCGCGCTTACCGGGCGGGGCGTGCTCGGCCACATAGGTCGCGGCCCCGCCGTACTCGCCGCCCAGGGCCAGGCCCTGCAGCAGGCGCATGAGGATCAGCGCGATCGGCGCGGCCACCCCGATCTGGTCGTAGCCCGGCAGCAGGCCGACCGCGAAGGTCGAGAGCCCCATCAGCAGCATGGTGACCAGGAAGGTGTTCTTGCGGCCCCAGAGGTCGCCCAGCCGGCCGAACACCAGGGCCCCGAACGGACGCACCGCAAACCCTGCGGCGAAGGCCAGCAGGGCGAAGATGTAGCCGGTGGTCTCGTTGACCCCCGAGAAGAAGTGCAGGGTGATGAACCCGGCCAGGGAACCGTAGAGGTAGAAGTCGTACCACTCGAAGACCGTGCCGGCCGAGGCGGCGCCGATGATCAGCCGGTGGTTCCTGGTCCCGACGTCGGCGACCTGTCCTTCCGCCACTGCGTCCTGCGCCATCCTGCCCCCCACTGATGTCGGGGCGAGCCTAGCGGCATTTGTAGGAGGTCAGAAGGCCATTCCAGGCTCCACGTCCCCCTCTCCCCGCTCGTCATGGCCGGGCTTGTCCCGGCCATCCATAGACACCAAGCTTGGCCATGGATCCGGTGCACGCGAACAACGCCGTCTACATGCTCGCCAGCCGCAAGCACGGCACGCTCTACGTCGGCGTGACCAGCGACCTGATCAAACGCATCCACGAGCATCGTGAAGACTCGGCTTCACCAGCCGCTACGGCGTGAAGCGTCTCGTCTGGTTCCGCCGGTGCTTCACGGTGGTCGAGGCCATCTGGTGGGAAAAACGGCTGAAGAAGTATCGGCGCGATTGGAAGATCAACCTGATCGAGCAGGACAATCCGAACTGGGATGACCTCTACCCAAATCTCTTCTGACGGAGATCATGGGTGGCCGGCACAAAGGCCGGCCATGACGAGCTTGAGGGGGAAGTGCTCTCTGGCACGCCTCCCCTTCCTAGTTAGTGACCGCCGCCGCCCTCGAGTTCGCCCAGCGCGCTCTGCAGGTAGTTCTGCTCGCCCAGCGACCGGACGAGGGACAGTTGGGTCTCCAGGAAGTCGATGTGCCCCTCGGTGTCGGTGAGGATCTCGCGCAGGATCTGGCGCGAGACGAAGTCGGACGCCCCCTCGCATTCCCGGATGCCCTCGATCTGCTCGGCCCGGCCGGCGATCTCCACCGACAGGTCGGAGGCCATGCACTCGGGCACGTTCTCGCCGATCTTCAGCTTGTGCAGATCCTGCAGGTTGGGCAGGCCATCCAGGAACAGGATGCGCTTGATGAGCTTGTCGGCGTGCTTCATCTCGCCGATCGACTCGTCATAGGTGATCTTGGCGAGCTTCGCGAAGCCCCAGTTCTCGTACATCCGCGCATGCAGGAAGTACTGGTTCACCGAGGTCAGCTCGTTGGTGAGCACGGCGTTCAGCCGCCGGATGATCGCCTTGTCGCCTTGCATGTGAAGCTCCTCGAATCCCGTCTCGAGGCGCAACCTCATCCGCGGGGAAACCCGTGTCAAAGTCTATATTTGCAAGTGATTCCGCGTTTCGTTCGCAAGCCCTCGCGGCGCGCGAAGGTCAGGCCGCCGGGCATGGGGAGACCCTCGTCGGTGTCGGAACGAAGCTGGCTGTGTCATTCGATCGCGGCCGACGCTTCAGCCGGCGCGAGGCCTATTCGGCGGCGTAGCGCAGGGCTTCGTCCTGCTCGGCGATCATCTCGCGCATGTCGCAGACGCAGCGGGCGCACTGGGGCCGCGAGCCACAGGCGCGGAACACTTCAGCCGGGCGTCGGGCGCCGGACTCGATGGCGGCCCGGACCTCGCGCTCTCTGATGCCGTTGCAGTTGCAGACGTACACAGCGGTTCTCTCCGACGACGGCCCACATGTACCAGATGCGAACGCCGTTGCAACTCATTTGCAACAACCATGCCAGACGTCAGAGCGCCCTGCGTCGGTTTGTCGCTGCGGCCAAGCTTGGAGTAACGCGTTTTACGGCGTGAGAGTGCGCCCTTGCTGGCGGTCAAGGAAGATCACCGGCGTCAACCAAGGTTCGGACCATGGACGTCGACGCCCTGTTGCTGTCGCGGCTTCAGTTCGCCTTCACCATTGCGTTCCACATCATCTTTCCCAGTTTCACGATCGGACTGGCCAGTTACCTGGCGGTGCTGGAAGGCTTGTGGCTGACCAGCCGCAACGAGGTGTTCAAGACTCTCTATCTGTTCTGGCTGAAGATCTTCGCGATCTCCTTCGGCATGGGCGTCGTCACCGGGGTGGTGATGAGCTACGAGCTGGGCGCCAACTGGAGCGTGTTCTCCGCCGTGGCCGCCCCGGTGATCGGGCCGCTCCTGGCCTTCGAGGTCCTCACCGCCTTCTTCCTCGAGGCCAGCTTCCTGGGGATCATGCTGTTCGGCTGGAAGAAGGTCGGCCCCGGCCTGCACTTCGCGGCCACCGTGCTGGTGGCGGTCGGCACCCTGATCTCGGCCTTCTGGATCATCTCGGCCAATAGCTGGATGCAGCATCCGACCGGCTTCGCCCGCACGGCCGAGGGCGGGCTGATCGCGGTGGACTGGATGGAGGTGATCTTCTCGCCCAGCTTCCCCGAGCGGCTGATTCACATGACGCTGGCGGCCTATCTGACCACCGCCCTGGTGGTGGGCGCGGCCTCGGCCTGGCGTCTGCTCAGGCGCCCCGACGAGCCTGAATCCGGCATGGCCCTGCGCATGGCCATCGGCATGTTCGCCATCGTGGCCCCGCTGCAGCTGGTGGCCGGAGACCTGTCGGGCAAGGACGTCCTGCGCCTGCAACCGGCCAAGCTGGCGGCCATCGAGGCCTTCTGGGAGACCAGGTCCGAGCAGGCCTTCCATATCATCGCCTGGCCCGACGGCAGGCTCGAGGCCAATCGCTGGGAACTGTCCATCCCCAAGGTCGGCAGCCTGATCACCGCCGGCAGCATCGACGCCGAGGTCAAGGGCCTGAAGGCCTTCGCGCCCGAGGACCGGCCGCCGGTCGGACTGGTGTTCTGGTCCTTCCGGGTGATGGTGGGCCTGGGCCTGGCCATGATCGGCCTGGGCGCCTGGGGCGCCTGGCTGTGCTGGCGGGGCGGGGCGGAACGCTCCACGTGGTTCCTGCGCGCCTGCGTCGCCATGGGGCCGGCCGGCTTCGTCGCCGTCATCTCCGGCTGGATCGTCGCCGAGGTGGGCCGCCAGCCCTGGGTGATCTACGGCGTCCTGCGCACCGCAGACGCCGTCTCGCCGGTCGGCGCGGGCCAGGTCTCGGCCTCCCTGCTGGGCTTCCTCGTCGTCTACGCGGTGATCTTCTCGGTGGGGGTGCTCTACATCCTGCGCATGATCGCCGAGGGTCCGGCGGTCGGATCGGAGGAGGCGCTGCCCGAGGGCCTGCGCGCCCCGGGCTCGGCCATGGCCGCCGCGCCGCTGGATCCGGGCCAGGGAGGCGCGCCATGAACGGTCTGGACCTGCCGCTGATCTGGGCCGGAATCATCGCCACGGCGGTGCTGCTCTACGTGCTGCTGGACGGCTTCGACCTGGGCGTCGGCATCCTCTTCCCCTTCGCCCGCACGCCGAGGGACCGCGACGTGATGATGGATTCCATCGCCCCGGTCTGGGACGGCAACGAGACCTGGCTGGTGCTGGGCGGCGGCGGCCTGTTCGCGGCCTTCCCGCTCGCCTACTCCGCCATACTGCCGGCCCTCTACCTGCCGGTGATCCTGATGCTGCTGGCGCTGATCCTGCGCGGGGTGGCCTTCGAGTTTCGCATCCGGGGGCGTCGGCGCGGCAAGGCTCTCTGGACCGCGGCCTTCGCCGGGGGCTCGCTCACCGCCGCCATCGCCCAGGGCTTCATCCTGGGCGGCTTCATCCAGGGCGTGACGCTGAAGGGCTCGCAGTTCGCCGGCGGCCCCTTCGACTGGCTCACCCCCTACACCGTGCTGGTGGCCGCGGGCCTGGTCGCCGGCTACGCGCTGTTGGGCGCCACCTGGCTGGTCTGGCGCACCGAGACCGAGCTGCACGGCGACGCCCGCCGCTGGGCGGGGATCGCCGCGGTCGCCGTCGCCGGCCTGCTTGCGGCAGTCAGCTTCGCCACCCTCTTCGTGCATCCCCGGATCGCCGGGCGCTGGGGCTTCGCGAACGGAGCCTTCGATCTGGCCGCCCTCCTGCCGCACCTGCCGATCCCGCTGCTGGGCCTGGCCGGCCTTGCGGTCGTCGCCGTGGGCCTTCGCCGCAAGTCGCACGGCTGGCCGCACGTGGGGGCGACCTTGGTCTTCCTGTCAGGCTATGCGGGCCTCGCCGCCGGGTTCTTCCCCCATATCGTGCCCTACGACATGACCTTCCGGCAGGCGGCCAACCAGGACAATGCGCTAGCCCTCATGCTGGGCGGGGTGGCGATCCTGCTGCCGGTGATCATGGGCTACACGATCTGGGTCTACTGGCTGTTCCGCGGCAAGGTCACGCCCGATGCGGGCTATCATTGAGCCGCCGCCCGAGCCGGGCGATCCCCTGCCGGCGATCTGGAAGCGGCTCGCCTGGTTCGTCGGCCTGGCGGTGGCGGGATCGCTCAGCGTGATGGCCGTCGCCTACCTGCTTAAGGCGCTGTTGCGCTGAGGCCCAGGCGGCTAGAACCGCGCACATGACCGCCGACTGCCGCCTCTACATCATCACCCCGCCGCGCATCGACGACCTGGCCGCCTTCGGCCGGAGCCTGGCGCACGCCATGGACGCCGGGGACGTGGCCGCCCTGCAGATCCGCCTGAAGGACCAGCCCGACGAGATCATCGCCGCGGCCGTCGACGTGCTGATGCCCATCGCCCAGGCCCGCGGCGCCGCGGTCATCCTCAACGACCGCCCCGACCTCGCCGCCCGGCTCGGCTGCGACGGGGTCCATGTGGGCCAGTCGGACGTTTCTTATGCCGAGGCCCGCCGGATCATGGGGCCTGACGCCATGATCGGCGTGACCTGCCACGATAGCCTGCACCTGGCCATGGAGGCGGCGGAGGCCGGCGCCGACTATGTGGCCTTTGGGGCCTTCTATCCGACCACCACCAAGGATGCGCCGACCCGCGCCGATCCTGAGATCCTCACCGGCTGGCAGTCGCATGTGGAGACCCCCTGCGTGGCCATCGGCGGCATCACCGCCGCCAACGCCGCGCCGTTGGCCGCCGCCGGCGCCGACTTCCTGGCGGTCTCGGCCGGGATCTGGGCGCATCCGCAGGGTCCGGCGGCCGCCGTGAAGGCGCTCAACGCCGCCATCGCCGAAGGGCTCGCCCAGCGCCGCTAGGGCGCTCGCCTTGCTTTAAGTCGCCCGTCCAACTAGGTTCCGCGCCCGAATTTCCCGTGTGCGCGCGCAAAGCGACCCCATGTCCAAGATCTCCGCCAACCTGATCAAGCCCGGCTATATCCTGCAGCACGAGGGCGCTCTGTGGGTGGCGGTGAAAGCCGTCCATGTGAAGCCCGGCAAGGGCGGCGCCTTCGCCCAGGTCGAGCTGAAGAACATACTCGACGGCCGAAAGCTGAACGAGCGCTGGCGCACCTCCGACACCGTCGAGCAGGTCCACCTGGACCAGAAGGATTGCACCTTCCTCTACGAACAGGGCGACACCCTGGTCTTCATGGACCAGGCCAATTACGAGCAGACCGAGCTTTCCAAGGACTTCGTCGGCGAGGACCAGGTGCGCTTCCTGCAGGACGGCATGGCCGTGAAGCTGCAGACGTTCGAGGACCGCCCGATCAGCATCGCCCTGCCCGACCACGTGGTCCTGACCATCGTCGAGGCCGACGCCGTGGTGAAGAACCAGACGGCGTCCTCATCCTACAAGCCCGCCAAGGCCGACAACGGCATGCGCATCCTCATCCCGCCCTATATGGAAGCCGGCGAGCGCGTTCTGGTCTCCACCGAGACCGGCGAATACCTCCGCCGCGCCGACTGATCGGAACCCAGCCGTGTCCACGCAAACCGCCCTCCTGAAGGTCATGACCGACGCCGCCCGCAAGGCCGCGCGGGGTCTCAATCGCGACTTCGGCGAGCTGTCCGAGCTTCAGGTGGCCAGGAAGGCGCCGGCCGACTTCGTCTCCGCCGCCGACCTGAAGGCCGAGCAGACCATCTTCGAGGTGCTGCAGCACGCCCGTCCCGGCTACGGCTTCCTGGGCGAGGAGCGGGGCCTGATCGAAGGGACCGACAAGACCCACACCTGGATCGTCGACCCCCTGGACGGCACCACCAACTTCCTGCACGCCATCCCGCACTTCGCCATCAACATCGCCCTGCAGCGCGACGGGGCGATCGTGGCGGCGGTGACCTACAACCCGGTGACCAACGAGCTGTTCTGGGCCGAGAAGGGCAAGGGCTGCTTCGTCAACGACAAGCGCCTGCGGGTGGCCCAGCGAACGCGCCTGGACGAGAGCGTGCTGGGCTGCGGCATCCCGTTCCTCGGCCACGGCCAGCACGCCAAGTTCCTCAAGGAGCTGCACCAGATGAGCCAGCGAGTGGCCGGTGTCCGCCGCTTCGGCGCCGCGGCGCTCGACCTGGCCTATGTGGCTGCCGGTCGGCTCGACGGATTCTGGGAGCGCGACCTGAAGCCCTGGGACATGGCCGCGGGCATGCTGCTGATCACCGAGGCCGGCGGCAAGGTCACCTCGGCCGACGGCGGCGACGACATCCTCGAGGCGGGCAGCATCTGCGGGGCCAATCTCGACCTCCAGCCCCTGATGGTCGAACGCCTGAAGGCCGCGGCCTAGACCCAGTCCCTGAGCGCCGCCGCGATCTCGGCCATGGCCACGGGCCACTGGTCGAGCTGAGGGGGACTGAACACGCGGGCCTGGGGATACCAGGGATAGGCGTCGGTCCCCAGCTGGGTCCAGGCGCCGCGCGGGGTGATCAGCCACAGCGCAGCCCCCGTCGCCCCGGCCAGGTTGGTGGTGACGTTGGACGGCCCGATCACCAGGTCCAGCGCGCCGCAGAGGGCGGCGACGTCGTCCAGGTCGTCCTTCAGGTCGATGCCCGGCGGCGTCCATAGCCCCGGGATCGGGCCCACGCCGTATTGCAGGTTCACGAAGCTGACGGCGGGCGTGGCCAGGACGGGCGCCCAGGTCTCGAAGGGCGCGAAATGGCGCACCCGTTCGGCGTCCATCACCAGGCTCCGCCAGAGCACCCCGACCTTGCGGCCGGGCCCGGCCTGGGCCAGCACGGCCCGCCAGTGCGCAACCCGCGCCGGATCGGCCTTCAGATACCCGCCGACGCCGAAGGTCTCGGGCGTCCGACGCAGCCGCGCCAGGGGTTGGCCCATGGTCGCCCAAACATCGATCTCGCCCAGGCGATCCTTGAGGAAAGGGACGGTGCGGGCGCTGTGATGGTCTACCTTGAAGCTGGCGTGGGCGCCGACCTCGGCCTTCGGAAACGAGCGGGCGAAGAGCGGGACCAGGCGCGGCTCGACGGCCAGGATCAACCGCCCGTCGGGACCGAGTTCTCCGGCGAGGTCGGGCAGGATCTGGGCGAACAGGACCTCGTCACCGACCCCCTGCTCGCCGACCATCAGCAGGGTCTTGCCCTCCAGGTCGGGAGCGTCGCGCCAGGCCGGCGCGTCGATGGTGAAGTGGACGGCGTCCTCATAGGCGGGATCGTGGCGCGCGGCATAGGCGGCCCAGCCCTCGGCGAGATCGCCCCGCGCCAGCAGGGCCCAGGCGCGGGCCACGCGCATGGCGCCCGCCTCGTCCGGCGGCACGGCCGCGATGGCGGCGTCGAAGTCGGCGATGACCCCGTCGGTCACCCCCGCCGCCAGCCTGGCCATGGCGCGGTTGTAGAGCGCGCCTGCGAAGCTCGGCTCCAGCCGCAGGGCCTCGTCGTAGAAGACCAGGGCCTGCTCGGTCTGGCCCTGCAGGGTGAGCACCGAGGCCAGGGTGTTCCACAGCATGGCGCTGCCCGGATTGGCCTGGATCGCGCCGCGCAGGGTCTCGATGGCGGCCGCGAACTTCATCTGGTCACGCTGGGCGAGGCCCAGATTGTTGAGCGCATCGACCGAGCCGGGCCGGCGGGACAGGTAGCTGCGCAGCAGGCCTTCGGCCACGGGGGCCATGCCCATCTTCAGGGCCAGCCGGGCCAGATCGCTCGCAAGCTCCGGCTCGTCGGGCGAGAAGCCGAGCGCCGCCTCATAGGCCTGCAGGGCGCCGGTGAAGTCGCCGGACTTCTCGCGGCAGACGCCCAGGATGTGCCAGGCGGGGGCGCTGGTCTCGTCGACGTCCAGGGCCGCCAGCGCCGCCTTGGCCGCCTCGTCGCGGCGCCCGGCGCGGACGGCGTCGAGCGCCTTGCGCAGCAAGGGCTGGAGCGCAGGCGCCACAGGCTTGGGGTGACTGGTGATGGCGGCCATCCGGAAGCGGCGAGACGGAGCGAAGGTAGCGCATGATCGCAGTTACCGCGCCGCTAACGGGAAGCTTGACGAAAGCGTCGCGGGACGAGGCTAGATGGAGGCATGCCGCAAACCATGACCCGACGCGCCCTCGCCGCCGCCGCTCTCGCCGCCGCCACCCCGGCGCTCGCCAAGCCGCGCCCCATCGTCATCGCCCACCGCGGGGCCAGCGGCGAGCGCCCCGAGCACACGCCCATGGCCTACCGCCTGGCCATCGAGCAGGGCTGCGACTTCATCGAGCCCGACCTGGTGCTGACCAGAGACGGCGTGCTGGTGGTGCGCCACGAGAACGAGATCGGGGGAACCACCGACGTCGCCGCCCGCCCGGAATTCGCGGCGCGCAGGACCGCCAAGGTCATCGACGGCGAACGCCTGGAGGGCTGGTTCGCCGAGGACTTCACGCTCTCCGAACTGAAGACCCTGCGAACCCGGGAACGCCTCCCCGAGCTGCGGGGGACCAGCTATGACGGCCGCGAGGCGATCCCGACCTTCCAGGAGGTGATCGACCTGGCCAAGGCCGAGAGCCGTCGGGTGAAGCGCACTATCGGCCTTTATCCGGAAATGAAGCATCCGGCCTTCCTGGCCAGCCAGGGCCTGCCGATCGAGGCGCGGCTGGCCGACGCGCTGAAAACCAACGGCCTGGACAGCCGCACCGCGCCGGTCTTCGTGCAGTGCTTCGAGCCTGAACCGTTGAAGACCTTTGCCAAGCTGTCCAGGGCCCGCCGCGTGCAGCTGGTCGGCGGCGAAAATCCCGCCATGGTCTCGGCCGAGGGTCTGAAGACGATCGCGGCCTATGCCGACGGGATCGGGCCTGACTGGTCGCTGGTCCTGCCGACCGTGGACGGCGCGCTCGCCCCGCCGACGCCGCTCGTGGAGCGGGCCCACGCGCTCGGCCTGGCGGTCCATCCCTGGACCGTGCGCGCGGAGAACCGCTATCTGCCGGCCAGGCTGCGGCGGGGGAACTCGCTGGCCGGGCATGGCGACGCCGAGGCGCTCTGTCGAGCGCTTTACGCGGCCGGGGTCGATGGGCTGTTCAGCGACTTCCCCGCCATCGCGGTCGCCGCGCGGAGCTAGGCCGCCGCGTCGCCGAACTGCAGGGCCGCCAGCCGCGCATAGAGCCCGCCGCGCGCCGAGAGTTCGGCGTGGGTGCCTTGATCCACCACCCGGCCGGCCTCCATCACCACGATCCTGTCGGCCTTGAGCACGGTGGCCAGGCGGTGGGCGATGACCAGGGTGGTATGGCCGACCATGGCCTCCTCCAGCGCCTTCTGCACCAGGCGCTCGTTCTCGGCGTCCAGCGCGCTGGTGGCCTCGTCGAGCAGCAGGATCGGGGTTTCGCGGATCAGGGCGCGGGCGATGGCCAGACGCTGCTTTTGTCCGCCGGACAGGCTCTTGGCCCGGTCGCCCAGCGGGGTGTCGAAGCCTTGCGGCAGGGCGTCCAGGAAGGTCTCGGCCTGGGCCGCCCGTGCGGCCTGGCGGATCTCGCCCTCGGCGGCGGCCTCGCGGCCGAAACGGATGTTCTCGATCGCCGAGCCGGAGAACATCGGCGAGTCCTGGGCCACCAGCGCCATGCGGGCGCGAACCTCGGACGGGTCGGCGTCGCGGATATCCACCCCGTCCAAGCGGATCGTCCCGGACTGAGGATCGTAGAACCGCAGCAGCAGGCGGAAGACCGTGCTCTTGCCCGCCCCGGAGGGCCCCACCAGGGCCACGCGCTCGCCGGGGGCGACCTTGAGGTCGAAACCAACGAGGGCCGGCAGGTCGGGACGCGCGGGATAGGCGAAGTCGACGTTCTCGAAAACGATCTCGCCGCGCGCCGGCGACGGCAGCGGACGGGGATTGGCCGGCGCGGCGATGCTGGGCCGGGCGGCCAGAAGCTCGGAGACCCGCTCCATGGCGCCGGCGGCCTTCTGCACGTCGCCCCAGGTCTCGCCGAGCGCCCCCACCGCTCCAGCCGCCAGCACCGACAGGAAGGCGAACTGGAACAGGGTTCCCCAGCTCATGTCGCCGCGCAGGCCGGCATGGACCCCCAGCCAGAAGATGCAGACCACGCCGCCGAACACCGTGGCGATGACCAGGGCCGTCATCACCGCCCGCGCCGTCATCCGCCGCAGGGAGGTGCGGAACGAGGCCTCCACGGCCTCGCCGAACCGCTGCGCCCCGGCCGCCTCGCGTCCGAAGGCCTGGACGGTCTCCAGGGCGTCGAGGGTCTCGCCCGCATGGCCCACGGCGGCGGCGAACTTGTCCTGGGTCGAGGTGGTGAGCTTGCGCACACGGCGGCCGAACAGGAACAGCGGCAGGATCACCACAGGAAAGGTCAGCACCACCAGCCCCGTCAGGCCTGGGCTCACCACGATGAGCAGGATCAGGGCCCCGATCAGGGTCAGCAGGTTGCGCAGGGCCACCGAGATGGAGGTGGAGAGCAGGCTCTCGACGATCTGGATGTCGGTGGTCAGCCGCGACAGCACCTCCCCTGTCCGGGTGGTCAGGAAGAAGGTGGGGTCGAGGGTCAGGATGTGGGCGTAGGCGGCCTTGCGCAGGTCCGCCGTGATCCGCTCGCCCAGCTTGGTGACGAAGAAATAGCGCAGGGCCGAGGACAGGGCCAAGGCGACGGCGACGGCGCCCAGCAGCCAGAACCAGGGGTCCACCGCCTCGGCGCTGAGGTTGGGAGCGGTGAGTTGGTCCACCAGCAGGCGCACGGCGCCGGAGAGGCCCAGGGTCGCGGCCGTGGCGGTCAGCAGGAAGACCCCGGCCATGGCGGCGTCGAGCTTGTGCGTCGCGAGGAAGGGCAGCAGATGGCCCAGGACCTTGACGTTGCGGCTGCGGGCGCGGCGCTCGGCGGCCTCGCTCAGGTCCTGCGCCAGGGCGGCGCCGGCGCTGGGCCGTCCTTCGACGGCCTCGGCGGCCAAATCACTCATGAAAACCAGCGCCCTTGCTCTTGCCCCGCCTTTTCCTGTATAGGCGCGGCTTCCTCGCGCCCGGCCTCGTGGCCAGGCGTGTATATTTCTGCCGCTCCTTTACGTCGGTTGACCTCGCGATGAAACAAGACACCCACCCCGACTACCACTTCATCACCGTGGTGATGACGGACGGCACCAGCTATCAGACCCGTTCGACGTACCAGAAAGCGGGCGCGACCCTGAACCTGGACATCGATCCGAAGACGCACCCGGCCTGGACCGGCGGCAACCAGACCCTCCTGGACCGCGGCGGCCGCGTCTCGCGCTTCAACGCCAAGTTCGCCGGCTTCACCCGCAAGTAGGCGCCTGGCGCTCGAACGAGCGCCGCGTCCACGGCAGATACGAAAAACGCCGCGCTCATCGCGCGGCGTTTTTTGCTGTGCATCCTTGTGGAGCGGGCCTAGCCCCCGAACGCCGCCTGCAGGCGGTCGAACTGGTTCTGGACCGGATTAGGGGTCTCGCCCTCGGCCTCTTCAACGTACATGCGGCGGTCGAGGTGGCGGACGCGCTCATAGAGGCGTTCCGAACGGTCGAGCAGGATCAGCAGGCCGGACGGCAGGTCTTCCTCGGTGGCCCCGCGGCAGACATCCTCGGCGCCCAGGCGATAGCGGTCCTCGCGGGCGTTCTCGGCCGGCATGTCCCCCTCGCGCACCGCGCGCTGGACCAGCAGCCAGGAGGCCACCTGCATCAGCCGCGTGGTGAGGCGCATGCTCTCGCCGGCATAGGCGAGCGCGGCGTTACGCGACAGGAGCTTGGATTCCTGGCGGCCCGAACCGTCCAGATAGGTGGCGGTCTCCTCGACCAGATCCATGCCTTCCTGGAAGGTGCGGTCGAAGAGCTCCGAGCGGGCGAAGTCCTGGATGACATCCGTCCGCCAGGCTCCGGCCTGGACAATTCCTTCGTTCATTTAAGCACTTCGCCTCTAAATCGTCGTCCACGGACGGACGGTGGTCTTGGGCTCGAGGACTGCAACCCCCGTGCCAAGGCCGGACGCCGAGTATCGACGATCCCCCGTTTACGCATCGTTATCCCTGGTTTTCAGCCTGGGCGGGAAAACAGGGCGTCGGCCTGGGCGCGCACGGCGCCCTTCTTCTCGATCTGGGCGCGGCACCGGGCGATCTCGGCCTCAAGCGCCTCGATGCGCTCCTCCAATTCGCCCACGCCATAGAGTTCCAGGTCCTCGCGCATGGCCTCGGTGAGCCGCTGGCCGCGCGCGATACGGACTTCCGCCGGTTCTTCCATCAAAGGCCTCCCCTTTGCCGGGCGTCGTTGGACGTCTATCTGACTTGCCGAGCAAGTTAGCGGCAATGAACCGGAGAGTCCCCCCATGAGCGACACCATGACCGCCATCGCTGTGGAGGACGGCAAGGGACCCGCGCAAGCCCTGAAGCCGGTGACCCTCGACCGGCCGGTTCCGGGCCCGGGACAGATCCTGATCAAGGTGGCGGCCGCCGGCGTCAACCGGCCCGACATCGTTCAGCGCCTGGGCTTCTATCCGCCGCCGGCCGGCGCGCCCGCCACCCTGGGCCTGGAGGTCGCCGGCGTGGTCGAGGTCGGCGCCGGACGCTGGAAGGCCGGGGACAAGGTCTGCGCCCTGCTGGGCGGCGGCGGCTATGCGGAATACGCCGTCTGCGACGCCCGCCACGCCCTGCCGATCCCCGATGGCCTGGACTTCGTCGAGGCCGCCGCCCTGCCCGAGACCGTGTTCACCGTGTTCGCCAACGTGTTCGAGCACGGAAGCCTGAAGGCCGGCGAGACCCTGCTGGTGCACGGCGCCACCTCCGGGATCGGCACGACCGCGATCCAGATGGGCAAGGCGGCCGGCGCCAAGGTGATCGCCACCGCCCGCGGTGCGGCCAAGGCGCGGGAGGCCAGGACGCTGGGCGCCGACGTGGCGATCGACGCCGGGGCGGAGGACTTCGCCGAGGTCGCCAAGATCCACGGCGGGGTGGACGTGGTGCTGGACATGGTCGGCGGCGACTATTTCGCCAAGGACCTGGACGCGCTCAAGACCGGTGGGCGGATCGTGTTCATCGCCGCCCAGGCCGGGGGCGAGGTCAATCTCAGCATCATGCGTCTGATGCAGAAGCGCGCCCTGGTCACCGGCTCGACCCTGCGGCCCCGCGACGCCGACGAGAAGGCCCGCCTGGCCGCCGAGATCGAGCGCGTGGTCTGGCCGTGGATCGCCGCGGGCAAGGTCAGGCCGCGGATCGACAAGACCTTCCCCTTGGCGCAGGCCGCCGCCGCTCACGCCCATCTCGAGAGCGGGAGCCACGTCGGCAAGGTGATGCTGATCGCCTAGGCTGGGCCCCGACGGCCAGAGATCAGCGCAACAGCGAGCGCGGGGTCGGCGCCAGTCGCAGGACCTGGGCTCGCCGTTCCTGATAGCCGCGCAGCCTCTCGCCGGCCTTGAGCCTGGCCAGCGCCGCGTCATAGGCGGCCTGGTCGGGCGCCCGGGTGAACCAGACGAAGACCTTCTCGCCCTGGCGCACCGGCAGCCGCGGGAAGTTGTTCGGCGTGGCCTCGGGGACATAGGCCCCCAACACCGGCAAGCCCGCGGCCTCGAGCGCCGGGGCCACCTCACCCTGGAAGAAGGCGGCGAAGCCCTCATCCGGGTCCTTCCACAGATAGTAGATCGTCGCCACAACCACGCCGGCCGGCTGGGCAGCCGCGCCGGGCGCCGGGCGATCGCCCCCACCGACCGCGAACCCCTGGCCGGGGCCGGCCGGGCGCAGCAGCAGCACGTTGTCATTGTCATCCAGCAGCGGATTGGCGGCATTGCGGTGGGCCTGCCAGACCGGGCCGAAATAGAAGGCGGACAGGGCCGGCTCGCGGCGCGCCATGTCCGGGAACTCGCGAATCCAGGTGAACCGATCGGGGTCGTCCAGGTCGCGGAACTGGCCGACCAGCCGCATGCCCAAGGCCTCCTGGCTCTCGATGAACCTGGCCTCGAAGAGCTCGATCATCGTGTCCCGCTTGCCGGGAACGATCTTGTACTGGCGCAGCTCGATGACCGGACCCGCGGCCGGCGCGGCTCCAGTGGGTCCGGCCGCCATCGCCAGGCCGAGCGAGGCGGCGACCCCGGCGAGTTTCGCGATCCTGCACGTCATTGGTTTTGCGCTCCATGAGGGAGTGATCTGGAAAAACAGACCGGTTGTCCGGTTTTGTCAACTATGCTACGAAAGCCGGGGAGCCGATGAGATGCGCAAGCGGGTGAACCAGCTTCGGACCAACGACCCCACGGGCATGCGCAACCGCGTGCTCGACGTCGCGGCGGGAGCATTCCAGGCCGCGGGCTACGGCGCCACCAGCATGCACGACATCACCCGCCAGGCGGCGGTAAGCGGCGGCGCCCTCTATCACCACTTCCCCAGCAAGAAGGCCCTGGCCCTGGCGGTGATCTCCGAACGCGTCGCCGCCGAGGTCGCGGAGACCTGGATCCAGGCGGTCCGGGAGGCGCCGAGCGCCGCGGCGGGAATTCTCGCGGTCTTCGGGCGCACCATCGCCCAGCTCGACGCCGCCGGGGCGGTGGGCGGCTGCCCGCTCAACAACCTGGCCCTTGAGCTGTCCCTGGCCGACGAGGATTTCCGCGGCGCCATCGCGGCCGAATACGACGCCTGGCGGCAGGCCTTGGCCGAGCGGCTGAGGCAGGACGCCGCCGCGGGACATGCGCCGTTCGCCGCCCAGGACCCGGAAGGCTTCGCCACCGTCGTGGTGGCGATGTTCTCCGGCGCCATGGCCATCGCCAAGGCCGAGCAGAGGTCGTCCGCCCTGCGGGCCTGCGCCGATCAGCTGGCGATCATGATGTCCGGCCCGGGCGGCTGACCTGATCTAGCCGGCCTGAACGTCCTCGACCTGGGCGGCGGCGAAGGCGGCGCGGCGCTCTTCCATCACGCGCTGGCGCTCGGCCCGCATCTCGGGGTCCCAGGAATTGCGCGGCCCGACGCCGAGGCCGCCGTCGACCAGCAGGTGGGTTCCAGTGACGAAGGCGCTCTCCTCGCTGGCGAAGAACAGCACGGCCGCGGCGATGTCGGCCGGCACGCCGGCCTTCTCGATCGGCTGGGTGTTGGGCGCGCTCTGGGCCATGGTCTGCTTGATCAGGGTCGCCAGGCCCGGTGAGACGGTCTCCGCCGGGGTGAAGATGTTGGTCAGGATCAAGCCGGGGCAGATGGCGTTGACCCTAATACCGTCGCGGGCCAGGTCGGCGGCCGCCACCCGGGTCAGGTGGATCACCGCGGCCTTGGCGGTGGAATAGGCGACCGGGCCGTAGCCCGCCTGGGTCCCGGCGATGGAGGCGGTGTTGATCACCGAACCGCCGCCCCGGGCCTTCATGTGCGGGATGGCGTAGGTGATGCCCAAGGCCACGGAGCGCACCAGCAGGGCCTGGACACTGTCCCAGGCCTCCCCGGTCATGTCCTCGAAACGGTTGGGGGCGCCTCCCGCCCCGGCGTTGTTGAACAGGATGTCGATCCCGCCGAACCGGGATCCGGCCTCGTCCATCAGGGCCTTGATCTGGCTCTCATCGGTGACGTCGCAGCGGCGGTAGGCGACCTGGCCCTCGAACCGGGCGGCGAGCTCGGCGCCGGCCGCGTCCGAGATGTCGCCAACCAAGACGCGGGCGCCTTCGGCCACGAACCGCTCGACGGTCCCGAGCCCGATTCCGGAGCAACCTCCAGTGATGACGGCGATCTTGCCTTTCAGCCGGTCCAAGTCCTAGCTCCCTCGCCCTTGGGGCGCCGCTCTCCGACGCCGACCCCTTCAGCATCAGCCATTGGGGCGCCCGCCGCAAACCGAAAACTCGAAAATTGCAGCCGCCGAACCTGGTCGACCCGCGAGCGGGCGGTCCACGAACTGGGCAAGTCATGGCCAGCCGCCGCGGATGTTCCTTGCCAAGCCGCTCCTTGGCGTCCTGACGACCCAGGCGCGCGCGTTTTTCCCGACGTCTAGCCTTTGAGGTTTCAGCCTCGACACAATGTCCATTGACGCGCTGTCATCCGTACCTCACCCTCGAAAAAACGCAGTAATCGCGTGGCCTAAAGAGCCGTTGTCGGGGAGGACAATCAATGCGTCAGAGACTTTATCTCATGGCCACAAGTGCGTTGGCCGCTACAATCTTTACGAGTGTCGCACACGCCCAAACATCCGGCGGCGTGACGACTATCGAGGAACTGGTCGTCACGGCCGAGAAGCGCGAACAAAGCCTTCAGGACGTACCGGTCGCAGTCTCCGCCTACACCTCCGAAGCGCGTGACCTGGTGGGGATCAATTCCGTCCAGGACATGACCAACTTCACGCCTGGGTTGACGTACAACAACTCCGGGGACCGCATCACGCTGCGCGGCATCGGCCGTATTTCCAATGTGCAGTCGGCCGACGGCGCGGTGGCCATCTATTCGGACGGCATCTACGAGTCGACGACGTTCCAGGCCAGCAAGCCGCCGATGTTCGTCGATCGGGTGGAAGTCCTTCGCGGCCCGCAAGGCACCCTGTACGGACGCAACTCCATCGGCGGCGCGATCAACGTCATATCCAAGCGCCCGACCGAGGAATTCGAGGCCGAGATCCGCGCCACGGTCGCCAATTACGACTACACCCTCTTCCAGGGCACGGTGTCGGGGCCGCTGTCGGACAGCCTGCGCATCCGCCTCAACGCCGGTTGGGAAAAGCAGCGCGACGGCTGGTACGACAACATCGTCCCGGGGATGCCCGACGAGGGCAACGTCATCGACCAGAACTATACCGAGCTCCAGCTCGACATGGACTTCGGGGAGAACCTCGAGGGCTGGTTCAAGATCACCCGCTACGAGTGGAACAACGGCGGCGGTGGTCTGGGCGGTCGCGCCGCCTATACGCCATCGCCCTTCAACACCACCCAGGAAGCGCCATCGATCTTCTTCCTGAACCAGGGCTACGCGTTCAGCGGCCAGGTGGGCGGCGTGGTCAACCCGTCCGGGACCTCGGTCAATCCAGCGATCAACGATCCGCGCAAGTTCGCCACCAACACGCCCTCGACGGTGAGCGTCGATGACACCTTCTTCGTGGCGACGGAATTCACCTACCACATGGAGAGCATGGACCTGCGCTACATCGGCGGCGGGGCGAAGTACCACTACACCCTGATCGCCGACAACGATAACGGGCCGGTCAACCAGTACACGATCCCGCTGACCGGGACCGGCGCGTGCTCGACCTTCCTGGTCTCGATCGGCGTCTGCACGCCGCTGACCATCTTCCCCAAGGCGGTCACCGACTATCAGGAAGACAAGCGCTGGTTCAGCCACGAACTGAATCTGACCTCGACCCACGACGGCGACTTCCAATGGCTGGGCGGCGCCTACTTCTACTACGAGCATTATAAGCAGCCGGTCTCGGTGCAGCTTCCCAACCAGCCCCAGTTCGCCACCCCGGTGAACGGGCCACGCAATCTGCAGCGCTACTGGTACGACACCCGTCCGGAGTTCAAGGACCGCTCCTATGCGGTCTTCGGCCAGGTCGACTGGCAGTTCACCGAAACCCTGAAGGTGACCGCCGGCCTGCGCTATTCGCACGACCACAAGTTCGGCCAGGAAGAGGCGCGGCTGGTCTGCTTCGCCCTCGCCGCCTGCGGGACCTCGCCGCAACTCCTGGGCAGCTTCACTCCGGCCGTCGACATCACCGCCGCGGCCGTCGGTACGGGCCGCCGGCCCGACGGCACCCTGCTGCCCGGTGTGGCCGTCGCCACGGTCATCGATCCGGTCAGCGGCCTGGCCAAGCGGATCCTGGACGCCTCCTGGCAGGCGACCACCGGCACCATCGGCGTCGACTGGAAGCCTAACGACGACATCCTGGCCTACGCCAAGTTCAGCCGCGGCTACAAGGCAGGCGGCTTCAACTCCGGCATCGTCGCCCCCGTGGTGACCAACCCCTTCACCGACAAGGAAAGCAACAACGCCTTCGAGCTCGGCCTGAAGTGGAACTTCGCGCGCACCTTCCAGGCCAACATCTCGGCCTTCTATTACGACTACGAGAACTTCCAGGCGCCGGTGACCATCGTCAACAACACCGGCTCGGTCGGCACCGCCCAGACCCTGTTCTACAATATCCCCAAGGCCATCTCGAAGGGCTTCGAGATCGAGGCGGTCTGGACTCCGATCGACAATCTTCGGCTGCTGGCCACCTACGCCTACAACGACGCCTATATCGACGAGGCCTCGGGCATCGTCGACTCCACCGACCCCACCGCCGCCGCCCCCGGCGCGCGCCCCAGCGGACCGCCCAGCCCGACGACCGACATCTATACGGGCCGCAAGGAACAGGGGCAGGACCTGGCCGGCAACTCCCTGCCGCAGGCGCCGAAGAACAAGCTGGCGCTGAACGCTCTCTATTCGTGGGAGTTCTCGCCCGGGACCCTGATGGCCTCGGCCAGCTACATCTACCGGGACAAGATGTACGGCTCGATCTTCACCCGCTCCTACAACGAGTCCCCATCCTGGGATCAGGTCGACCTGCGCCTGACCTGGACCGACGCCGATGACCGCTACACGATCATCGCCTACGGGAAGAACATCTTCGACGACCTGGGCTACTACGAGGGCTCCACCTCCACCCGTCGCGCCGGGATCAATCCCGCCGTCGGACCCGTGGTCCTAGGGATCAACACCACCTACGGCCTCACCCCGCCCCGCACCTTCGGGGTGGAGGTCCAGTACCGCTTCTAGGCTTCGTTCGCGGAGATTCCACGGGCGCGCCGGCCTCCGGCGCGCCCGTTCTGCTGTCGGCAGGGCGCTGGTTTCTTGGGCCCGGAATGTTCCTGAAACATTCCTGGCCGCGACGGCCAAGCCTTGCGGCGTAGGGCCTGGCCGAAGGCCTTTGTGTCAGGAATGTAAGATCAAAATCGTTGACGGTACGGAACGCGTCCCGCAGGCTTCCGCCATAGAAATTTGGACGCCGCGCCGTGCTTCAAGGGCCCGTCTGGCGACCGTCAATAAATTTGCCCGCGCGGTCGGCCGCGCGGCGGGAGGAGCGCATTGGATCGCGGTCGCCACGCGCCGATCGTCCGTGGCCGCATTGCCGGTCCCGTCGCCGTCCGACCGACTCTGATCTTCGCCCAAACGATTATTGAACGCGCCACCGCTCGGCGCAGCCGGCCGCCGTGTTTTTCGGGATGCGGCCGGAGCCATTTCGCCTGGAGACCTGCATGACCGCGACGGCGACAATCATCGACCGCCCGCCACTCGGCTTCGCCACCAAGCTGCTCTACGCCGTCGGATCGGTCGCCAGCGCCGTGAAGCTTCGCAGCCTCTCTACCTTCCTGATGATCTTCTACAATCAGGTGGTGGGCTTGCCGCCTCAGATGGTCACCTTCGTGCTGATGATCGCGCTGACCTTCGACGCCATCGTCGATCCGCTGATCGGCCAGATCTCGGACAACTTCAAATCCAAGCTCGGCCGGCGTCACCCGTTCATGTACGCCGCCGCCGTCCCGTTCTCGGTGGCCTTCTTCCTGCTGTGGAATCCGCCGGTCGGCTGGTCGGACGAGGCCCTGGTCGGCTACCTGCTGGCCTGCCTGCTCACCCTGAGGTTTTTCGACACATTCTTCGAGCTTCCGCACAGCGCCTTGGCCCCCGAACTGGCCAAGGACTACCACGAGCGCACCAGCCTGATTTCCATGCGCATGCTGTTCGCCGTGATCGGGGGCCTGGGCATGACCGTCATGGCTTACCAGGTGTTCCTCAAGGAGAACCCGGACGGCTCGGGCGGCGTGCTCGCCCGCGATGGCTATTTCGCCTACTCGGTCACCGCGGCGATCCTGGTGTTCACCGCCATCCTGGTCTCGACCCGCGGCACCCAGAGCCAGATCCCCTACCTGCGCGCGGCGCCGACCCGGAAGATCACCTTCAAGGGCATGGCCAAGGAGGTGGCCCACACCCTCAACAACCGCGCCTTCGTCGTCGCCACTCTGACCGGCATGTGCATCGCCGTCGCCGCCGGCACGCGCGGCGGGCTGGAGATCTATTTCGGCCTCTATTTCTGGGAGCTGAAGCAAAGCCAGCTCGCCCTGCTGACCATGATCAATGTGGCCGGCGCCACCGTCGGGGTGCTGCTGGCCCCTCAGGTCGCCAAGCGGATGGGCAAGAAGTACGGCGCCATCACAATGTTCGCGAGCGCCCTCCTTGTCGGCATCTCGCCCGTCGTGGCCCGCCTGGCCGGCATCATGCCGCCCAATGGCACGGACCTGCTGTTCACCGTTCTGGTGGTCGAGACCTTCATCAACACGGCGCTGGCCGCCGCCACGGGGGTGATGCTGGTCTCTCTGGTCGCCGACGTGATCGAGGACGCCGAGGTCAAGACCGGACGCCGGTCGGAAGGCCTGCTGCTCTCGGCCGACAACCTGTTCAAGAAGATCGTCTCAGGTGTCGGGGTCTTCGTCTCCGGCGCCATCCTGGCCTTCATCAACTTCCCGGAAAACGCCAAGCGCGGGGCCGTCGACCCCGAGATCATCCACAATATGGGCCTGATCTATATTCCCACGGTGGGCCTGCTCTACGGCCTGGGGATCGTCTGCCTGTTCGCCTTCAATATCGACCGGGCCAAGCACGAGGACAATCTGCGCCGCCTGCGCGAAACCGCCGAACAGGCAGGGGTGCTCGAGGAGGCCGCCTCGTCGACCAGCGTCGCAGGCGGCATCTCGCCCCTGGGCTCCAAAGCCTAAGTCCGGAGCCACAATCATGACTGACGCATTCGCCGGCCTGCCGCCGCGCCCGCCCATCGGCCTCCGGACCAAGGTCCTCTACGGCCTGGGGGCAAGCGCCAACATCATCAAGCAGCGCGGGATCACCACCTTCCTGCTGCTGTTCTACAATCAGGTCGTGGGCCTGCCGCCGGCCATGGTGTCGACGGCGATCATGATCGCCCTGATCTTCGACGCCTTCGTCGACCCGACCATCGGCCAGATCTCGGACAACACCCGCTCCCGCTGGGGCCGGCGCCACCCGTTCATGTACGCCGCGGCCCTGCCTGTCGCGATCGCCTTCTACCTGATCTGGAATCCGCCGGTCGGCTGGGAGCAAGAAGCGCTGTTCGGCTACATGCTGGTCTGCCTGCTGACCATCCGGCTGTTCGACACCTTCTTCGAACTGCCGTCGTCGGCCCTGCTGGCGGAACTGACCGCCGACTACAACGAACGCACCAGCATGATCGCCATCCGCTCGTTCTGCGGCGTGACCGGCGGGCTGGTCATGCAGTTGCTGGTCTACCAGGTGTTCCTCAAGGAGAACGCCGACGGCACCGGCGGCCTTCTCGAACGCGAGGGCTGGCAGCTGTATTCCATCGTCGCCGCCATCACGATCTTCACCATCATCCTGATCTCCAGCGCCGGCACGCACCACCAGATCCCCTACTTGCGCAAGCCACCGACCCGGAAGATCACCATCGGCGCCATGCTGCGCGAGGTGGCCGCGACCTTGAACAACCGCTCCTTCGTGGTGCTGACCATCTCGGGCATGTTCATGAACGTGTCCCTGGGCCTCAAGACGGCGCTGGAGCTCTACTTCAACCTCTATTTCTGGGGCCTGACCCAGGGCCAGCTCGCGATCATGACCGTGACCGGCGTGGTCGCCAGCATCATCGGGGTGACGCTGGCGCCGATCATCTCGGGCAAGATCGGCAAGCGCTACGCCGCCATCAGCATGTTCTTCGGGGCGGTGATTGCCCTGCTGCTGCCCATCGGCCTGCGCATTCTGGGTGTCATGCCGCCGAACGGCACACCGCTGCTGTTCGGCATACTGATCATCGACTTCATGGCCAACGGGATCATGGCCATCATGACCGGGGTCATGCTGCAGTCCATGATCGCCGACGTGGTGGAGGACTCGGAGGTCAAGACCGGCCGCCGGTCCGAGGGCCTGCTGTTCTCGGCCGACAACCTGTTCAAGAAGATTGTCTCGGGCGTCGGGGTCTTCGTCTCGGGGGTGCTGCTGACCTTCGTGGCCTTCCCGCAGGGGGCCAAGCCGAACGAAGTCGATCCGGAGCTGCTGCGTAATCTGGCGCTCATCTACCTGCCGACCATCGGCGGGTTCTACGCCGTCGCGATCAGCTGCCTGTTCCTCTACAAGATCGACAAGTCGGTTCACGAGGAAAACCTGCGCAAGCTGGCGGAGGGCGCGCTGGAGACCCGCACCACCGACGCCCAGATCGAAGCCGGCTCGCCGGCCGCGACCGGCCCCGCCGGAGATCTGTCGCCCATAACCCCCAGGCCCTGAGCCACCCGGAGGACCGGCGCGCGGTTTCGCCGCGTTCGTAATTTTTCCCTTTTCGAAACGGCGTTTTGCCGCGAAGGTCGTACCGAAAATTCGAAAGGCGCGCGGCATGAACCGTAGCCACAGGGAAGACGAAACGCCCATGACCGATATCGCCGCCGGCGCCGCGACTCTCGTTCCGGCCCCCGCCAAGCTGGGCGTCCCCACCAAGATGCTCTACGGCTTCGGCTCGGTGGCGTTCGGGGTCGCGAGCCTCGGCCTCTCGTCCTCCCTGCTGCAACCCTACCTGAACCGGGTCATCGGCCTGCCGGCCCTGTGGGTGGGAACGGCGATCATGCTGTCCCTGATGCTGGACGCGGTGATCGATCCCGGCATCGGCCGTTGGTCGGACAAGCTGCGCACCCGCTGGGGCCGGCGCCACCCGTTGATGTACGCCTCGGTCCCCCTGGTCGCCATGGCCTGCCTCGGTTTCTGGAACTCACCGGCCGACTGGCCGCTGGAGGCGACCGGATTCTATCTGATCGGCATGCTGGTGCTGCTGCGGCTCTGCGTCAGCCTGTACGAGGTGCCGAGCGCGGCGCTGGCCCCCGAACTGACCACCGACTACCACCAGCGCACCAGCCTGTTCGGCTACCGCTACTTCTTCGGCGTGGTCGGGGGCCTGGGCATGAACGTCGTGCTCTACCAGGTCTTCCTGAGCCCGGCGGCCGGCGGCGTCCTCAACCGCGACGCCTACGCCCACTACGGTCTGCTGGCGGCCGCGGTGATGGCGATTTCGATCCTGGTCTCGGCCCTCGGCACGCACAATCAGATCCCGCGCCTCAGCAAGCCGGCGGTGCGCCAGATCAGCTTCCGCGAGGCGGTGAAGGAGGTGGTGAGCACCCTCAGCAACCGTTCCCTGGTGGTGGTCATGCTGTCGGGCCTCTGCTCGGGCATCGGCACCGGGATGAGCTACGCGCTCAGCCAGTACTTCTATCTGGAGCTCTGGGGCCTTTCGGCCGCGCAGATCTCCTATCTGTCGGTGGCAGGCGCCCTCGCCTCGATCAGCGCGATCCTGATCGCCGGGCCGGCCTCGAAGGCGCTGGGCAAGAAGAACGCGATGCTGGTGCTGTTCTCCGCCTACTGGGTGACGTCGCTGCTGCCGCTGACCCTCAAGCTCGCGGGCGTGATGCCCCCCAACAGTTCGCCGGCCGTGTTCCTGTTCCTGCTGGCGGACGGCTTCATCTACACCACCCTGGTGGTGGCCGGCCTGATCATCGTTTCCTCGATGATCGCCGACGTGGTTGAGGACGCGGCGGTGAGGACCGGCGTGCGCTCCGAGGGCCTGCTGTTCGCCGCCAACGGCCTGCTGCCCAAGTTCACCGCCGGCATCGGGGTGTTCGTGGCCGGCCTGCTGCTGACCCTGGTGGCCTTTCCGACCGGCGCGGCGCAGGGCGCGGTGGATCCGGCGATCATGCTGCGGCTGGTCTCGATCTACCTGCCGGTCATCGCCGTCATGAACGGCCTGTCGGTCCTGGTGCTGGTCTTCTACCGCATCGATCAGGACACCCATGAGCAGAACCTGGCCACCCTGAAGGAAGCGGCCGCGGATCTCGAGAAGGCCGCGGAAGTCGCGCCCGACCTGATCCCGCCTCGCGCCTAGCCGGCTCTTGCTACAATTTACATCGTATAACATAGTCGCGCGAACAGCGTGGAACCGCTGAAGATGACCGCCTGACTCCGGAGTAGATCGCCTTGCCCCCACCCGCCCCGACCGCGTCCGGCAAGCTCAGCATCCCCACCAAGCTGTTCTACGGCTTCGGCTCGGTGGCCTTCGGGGTGAAGGACCAGGGGTTCTCGTACCTGCTGCTGATCTTCTACAACCAGGTGGTCGGGTTGCCGTCGGCGACCGTGGGCCTGGCGATCATGGTCGCCCTGCTGTTCGACTCGCTGCTCGACCCGATCATGGGCCAGGTGTCGGACAACTGGCGCTCCAAGTGGGGCCGCCGCCATCCCTTCATGTACGCCGCCGCCATCCCGGTGGCGGTCTCCTACCTGCTGCTCTGGAACCCGCCCAACTGGTCGCACGAGGCGCTATTCTTCTACCTGATCGTGGTCGCTGTCGTGATCCGCAGCTTCATCACCATGTACGAGATCCCCTCCGCGGCCTTGGCGCCCGAGCTGACCACCGACTACGACGAGCGCACCAAGGTCCTCTCCTACCGCTATTTCTTCGGCTGGTTCGGCGGGCTGACCATGACGGTCCTGGCCCTGCAGGTCTTCCTCAAGCCGGACGCGACCCACCCGGTCGGCCAGCTCAATCCGGCGGGCTATCAGGTCTACGCCCTGGTCGCCTCGGCGATCATGTTCGGCGCGATCATGATCTCGGCCATGGGCACCCATCGACACATCGCCGGGTTCAAGACGCCGCCGCAACGCAAGCTGACCCTCGGCCAGCTGGCTAAGGAGATGTTCAGCACCCTCACCCACCGGTCGTTTCTGGTGCTCATGGGCGCCGGACTGTTCAACGCCATGGCCCAGGGCCTGGTCCTGTCGCTCAACCTCTACTTCAACACCTATTTCTGGGAACTGTCGGCGGGTCAGGTCGCCTTCCTCGCCGCGGGAAACTTCGTCTCCGCGGCGTTGGCCTTCGCCCTGGCCGCGCCCTTGTCCAAGTGGATGGGCAAGAAGCCCGCCGCCCAGCTCACCAAGGTGCTGGCCTTCGTGATCTCATTCGTTCCGATCAGCCTGCGGCTGCTGGACGTCTTCCCGGCCAACGGCGCGCCGGCAGTGATCCCGATCCTGTTCCTTCAGACCATCTTCTCGACGGCCTTCTCGATCATCTCGTCGATCCTGATCTCGTCGATGATCGCCGACGTGGTGGAGGACTCCGAACTGCGAACCGGGCGTCGGTCGGAGGGCCTGTTCTTCTCGGCCGCCGCCTTCGTGGCCAAGGCGGTCTCGGGCGTCGGCATCTTCGCCTCGAGCATGATCCTGGTCTTCGTCGCCTTTCCCCAGGGCGCCAAGCCCGGCCAGGTGCCGGTCGACGTCATCCGCGATCTGGGGGTGGTCTATCTGATCGTCCTGGCGGCGCTCTACGGCGCGGCGATCACCTGCGTCTCGCTCTACCGCATCACCCGCGCGGGCCACGCGGAAACCTTGAGCCGCCTGGCCGCGGCGGCGGCCAAGGAAGGAGAAGGCCCCGCCCACGTCCCGTGAGCGAGGCCCCGAAGTTCAGACTGGAGGGTCTGTCCGTTATTTCGCCAGGCGCAGGGAGTTGATGTCCTGGCCGATGGCCCTGAAGGCGTCCTTCAAGGCCGCGCCGCTGCCGGGCAGGTAGACGTGCTTCGCGTCGGTGGCGCAGGAGTTCATGACATCGACAGCGCTCGGATTGCCGCCCAACGCGAAGCCGACGGTGTAAACGATCACCCCCTGTGCCTTCATATTGGTGCAGAGCGTCTTGGCCTGGGTGAAGGCGCTGCCGTTGGTGGCGTTGCAATTGATCTCTTCGCCATTGGTCGTGCCGCTCGAGTCCCTGGAGACCACACCCTTGCAGTACTGGGTGTTGAACTCGCCGTCGGTCATCAGGATCACCACCTTGAGCAGGTCGTCGGTCCCATAGGCGGCGGGCCTGCTGGCGGTCGGCCACAGAGAGGCGAAGTTCGGCGACACCATGTACCAGCCCCAGGCCAGGCCGATATGACCGGCGGTCACGCCGGTGGCGGTGAAGCCGTTGATCTTGTTCTTCAGCGTCGTCTTGTTCGTGCTCAGCGGCTCGATCGCGGACACGGCGGTGCAGGTGCTGGTGGACGCCTGGTAGTTGTGGCCGACGAGCGCCGTGGCGGGCGCGACATCGGTATAGGCGTTGGCGCCCGTCCGCTCGCTCACGCAGGTGTTGATCGGCCAGGCGTTGGTGTTGGTCAGCACCGTGCCGTCGTTCTTGGTGAACTTGAACTTCGAATAGGGCGGCGAGGTGTTGGTGCCGCCGGTCGGGTTCGTGCCCGACTTCGGCGTGCCCCGCACGGCGTTGGCGTAGCTGCCGACATTGACCGCCATCGAGTAGGGGACGATGGCCATCTTGGAATAGTAGGGCGTCTGGATGTCCTGGACGACGATGTCGACCAGTTCCTTGGCCGCGGTCTTCATATCGGTCAGCTTCTGGCCGCTCATCGAGCCGGTGGTGTCGAGCACCAGGGCGACCTCGACGTGGTTCGAGTTGCGGACCACCTCGGATGTGGCCCGCAGGTTCTGCTGGTTCCAGATCTGCGGTGAGATGCCCGGCGGGGTTACGGCCGCGGTGCTGACCACCTTGATCCCGTCCAGCACGAAGTTGGATTCGACGATGCTCTCGCCCTCGGGCAGGACCAGGTTGGCGCGCAGAGCCGCGTCGCCGATCGTGTCGATCTCGGCCGTGGTGGTGGCCGAGGATCGGGCCGCATAGAGCGTGGCGGTGTCGAGGGCGTCCTGCAGCTGTCCGCGCTGGGTGGTGCTGATGTAGACGTCGACCAGGCCGAGCGTCATCGGGGTGAGCATCAGCAGGGCCACGGCGAAGAACACCGCCGAAGCGCCGCCCTCGTCGCGGGTCATGCGTCGGGCGAAGCCGATCATGGCCGCGCCGAAGCGGGCGAAACGCCCGCGGATTTGGTTCGAATTCGTGTCCACGCCCGGACCCCCGCTCGTCGGATTCGAGCGAATTTGACAGGTCAGCGTAAACAAACGGGCGCCGGACACGGTGAATCAAAAACTATTGTCCAGCGCCCGAAGGCGAAGCCGAGTGCGCGCCAGGCCTTTACCAGCCGCAGGTCTCGCCCTTGTTCTGCGCGGTCAGCCAGATGTTCAAGGGCTTGAAATAATCGGCCACGGCGCTGGCGTCGGTCTTGGTCTCGCCGGTGAAGGCCGCAAGTCCTTCCGGCCACGGCTTGGAGGCGCCCATCTCCAGCATGGCGTTGAATTTCGCACCCACTTCCTTCTGCCCGTAGACCGAACAGCGGTGCAGCGGACCCTTCCAGCCCATCTGGCGGCAGGCCGCGCGCTGGAACTGGAACTGGTAGATATGGGCCAGGAAGTACCGGGTGTAGGGCACATTGCCGGGCACGTGGTACTTCGCGCCGGGATCGAACGCGTCGGCCGGACGCGGTCCGGGCGGGACCAGGCCCTGGTACTGCAGCCGCAGCTTCAGCCAGTCGTCGTTGTAGCGCTCCGGCGGGGTCTGGCCGGAGAACACCTGCCAGCGCCAACGGTCGACCATCAGGCCGAACGGCAGGAAGGCGATCTTGTCGAGCGCCATCTTCAGCAGGAACGGGATGTCCTCCTCGACCCCCGGCGCCTTGTCCAGCAAGCCGATCTGGTTGAGGTAGGTGGGCGTCAGGGCCGAGAGGCCGACGAAGTCGCCGATCGCTTCGTGGAAGCCGTCGTTCGCCCCGCTCTTGAACAGGAACGGCTGATCCCTGTAGGCGCGCTGGTAGTAGTTGTGACCCAGTTCGTGGTGAACGGTGTAGAAATCCTCGCCATTGACCTTGGTGCACATCTTGATGCGGATGTCCTCGCGGTCGTCCAGGTTCCAGGCCGAGGCGTGGCAGACCACCTCGCGATCCTGCGGCCGGGTGATCATCGAGCGCTTCCAGAAGGTCTCCGGCAGGGGCGCGAGGCCCATGGAGGTGTAGAAGCCCTCCCCGGTCTTGACCATCTTCACCGGGTCGTAGCCCCGGGACTCCAGGAGCTTGTCGAGATCGTAGCTGGAGGTCGCGGCCTTCGGCTGAACCACGTCGTAGATATTGCCCCACTGCTGGGCCCACATGTTTCCCAAGAGGTCGGCGCGGATCGGGCCGCTGCGCTTTTGCACGGCGTCGCCGTATTTGTCGTTCAGCCGGGCGCGCACATAGCAGTGCAGGTTCTTGTAGAACGGCTCCACTTGCTTCCACAGCCGGTCGGTCTCGGCGCCGAAGGCGTCGGGGTCCATGTCATAGTTGGAGCGCCACAGGGCCCCGGTGTCCTTGAAGCCCAGGCCCCGGGCGCCTTCGTTGGAGAGCGCCGCCAGCTTGGCGTAGTCCGCACGCATCACCGGCGAGATCGAGTGCCAGCCCTCCCAGACCGCCCTCAGCTCGGCCGGGTCGCGGCTGGCCGCCAGGATGTCCTCGGCGTCGTTGAGGGTGAGGGTCTTGCCGCCATGCTGGAACTTGCCGCTGGAATAGGTGGAGTCCAGCTTGGTCGAGAGGGTGGCGAGCTCGGCCGCCGCGCCCGGACGATCCGGGGCCGGCGACACCAGATAGAGCTTGAGCAGCTTCAGCTTGCGCGCTGTGACAGGATCGACGGCGACGCCGTCATACTTGGCCGCCTGCTTGGCGTAGCGGGTGACCAGTTCGTTCTGCTCGCCGCTGGCCTTGGCCTCCAGCCACTGGGTGTCCTCGGTGATATAGGTGGCGCGCACCCACGACGACCTGGCCACATATTGGTTGAACGCCGCGAGCTCGGCCTCGGCCTTCTCGACGAAGGCCTTGGCCTCTGCGGGCGTGGGCTTGAGGTCTTGCGCCACGGCGGGCGCGAACGCCAGCAGGGCGACGGCGGTGGCGGCCAGCAATTGAGACTTCATGACGACGGACGTTCCTGGAAGGGGGGTGCGCGAAGCACGCTTCTGGCCAGGACTGGACCGCCGGGAATGGACTCGTCAAGGGAGTCGGCGCCCTAGACGCGAAGCTCCGTGGATGCGCGCGCGATCGCAGATTCCACAGCCGCCCGGGCGCCGGACTGGCTCAGGTCGGTCCCCTGGGCGACGGTTTCGCCCTCTTCGTCGAAGATGCTCCAGGCCCAACCGGCCTCGGCGTGGGACAGGGAATAGGCGAACGGCTTTTCCGTCACATGCGCCTCCAATTTCATGCTGCAACGCGGCATATGCCACCAATAGCGACTCCAACGCCCATGGGAGTCAAGCGTTGCAGGGCCCCGCGCCGCAACACGAAAATGTTGACCGTCACCTCGCCGACCCAGGCGGGAGCCCTTGGGGCCTTACCGACTTATGGGTTGCTTAAGGCGGTGCGCCGGATGCCATGATCCGAGGACTCGGCGCGACGCCTACGCCCGTTGACGAATGGGCGCGTCCTATCGAGGCCCGCTCACCTTGATTGACGGCGCCCGGGCTTTCGAGTCCCATCGGCCCTGCGACATTCTATCGGGCGGGAGGGGTTAGATGGGGGGCGACGAGACGCCGAGCGCGCCGACGCCCCGCTTGCGCGCCTGGGCCCAGAAGATCCGCGCCAGCCGGATTCCCGGCGCCGTGGCCGCCGGCCTGCTGGTGGCGGCCTTCGGCGGCGGCTTCCTGGCGGCCAAGGGGCTCGACGCCTTCACCCAGGCCAAGCCGGCGGTCACGGCCCCCGGCGCCCAGGAGTGGTCGCTGTTCGGCAAGCCCAGGGGAGCGGGAGCCGCCCGGCGCGGGATTCCAAAGCCCGAGGGCTTCGCCGTCTGGCGCAACCGCATCGAAACCTCGAAATCCGAACCCTTGGCCTGCGTTGAGCTGACCCGGCCGCTGGATCCGTCCAAGTCCTATGCCGACTTCGTGCTGGTCTCGCCGGACCTCGGCCCCAGCCCGGCGGTCCAGGTCAAGGGCGCGGAGCTCTGCGTGGCCGGCCTGGGCTTCGCCGACCGCCGCGTGACCCTGCTGAAGGGCCTGCCGGCCAAGGGCGGCGAGACCCTAGCCGCCAACGCCGACGTGGATTTCACCTTCGGCGAGAAGCCGCCCTATGTGGGTTTCGCCGGCGAGGGCGTGATCCTGCCGCGCGAGGACGCCGACGGGATCGGCATCGAGACGGTCAATGTCAGCCGCCTGCAGATCGAGGTCTGGCGGGTGGTCGACCGCAACCTGGTCCGCAAGTCGATCAGCGCCCCCGACCCCACCGGCGACGGCCAGTACTCGGATGACTATGGCTCCGACAGCCCCAATGACGAGGGGCGCATGGTCTGGAAGGGCGAGGTCGCCGTCCAGACCCAGGGGACCGGCGAGCGGGTGACCACCGTCTTCCCCCTGGGCGCGGTGCTCAAGGAGATGAAGGCCGGCGCCTATGTGGTAAAGGCTCGCGACGCTTCGGGCGGACGCGGCCTGAAGGCCGGTGAAGGCGACGAGGACGACTACGATCCCAACCCGCCGGCCCAGGCGCGGCGCTGGGTGGTGTTCACCGACATGGCGCTCGCCGGCTACGACGGCTCCGAGGCCCTGGATGTGGTGGTCCGTTCGCTGAAGAGCGCCAAGACCCTGGCCGGGATCCGCGTGGCCCTGGTGGCGCGCAACGGCGAGGACCTGGCCGAGGCCCGGACCGACGCCCAGGGCCACGTGCGCTTCGACCGCCCGCTGCTTGAGGGCAAGGGAGCGGACGACGCCAAGATGGTGATGGCCTATGGGCCGCAGGGCGACCTGGCGGTGCTCGACCTCGACCGCGCCCCGGTCGACCTTTCCAAGCAGGGGATCGGCGGACGGACCGAGGAAGGCGGCGGGACATCGGGGCGTTCCGTCGTCTCGGCCATAGACGGCTATCTCTACGCCGACCGCGGCATCTATCGGCCGGGCGAGACCGTGCACCTCAACGCCCTGCTGCGCGACCGCGAGGCCAAGGCGGTCAAGGATCGCAAGGGCGCCATCGTGGTGCGGCGGCCCTCGGGCGTGGAGTTCCGGCGCTATCCCTTCGACGGCAGCCCGGGCGGCGCGGTGACCGTCGACATCGCCGTGCCCCGGAGCGCACCGCGCGGCCGCTGGACCGCCAAGCTGGAGATCGAGGGCCTCGACAAGCCGGCCGGCGAGCTCTCGTTCTCGGTGGAGGACTTCGCGCCCCAACGGCTGGCGGTCACGGTGGTCGGCCAGGAAACCGTGCCGATGAAGGCCGGCGAGACGCGCAATATCGACGTCACGGCCCACTTCCTCTATGGCGCGGCGGGCGCCGGGCTGCAGACCCAGGGCGAGGCCCGGCTGCGGGTCGACCCCAATCCCTTCCCCCAGTTCGAGGGCTACCAGTGGGGCGACCAGCGCGCGCCCTTCGAGGAGAAATTCCTGGAGATCGGCCAGACCGTCACCGACGGCGACGGCCGCGCGGTCCTCGCCATCTCTTCGGCGGAAGCGGGCGACACGCCGCAGCCGCTGTCGGCGACCTTCACCGCCAGCGTCTTCGAGCCCGGCGGGCGTCCGGTGCGCGAGGGCCTGGACCTGAAGGTCCGCACCAAGCCCCTCTATTTGGGCGTCAAGATCGACCAGGGCGACACCGACGCTCGCGGCGACCCGACCATGCTGCTGGACATCATCGCCGCCGACGCCGCGGGCAAGCGGGTCGCCGCCAAGGGCGCGACCTACAGCCTGGTGGCCGAGAACTGGGACTATGACTGGTTCCAGCAGGACGGCCGCTGGCAGTGGCGGCGCACCAGCCGCGACGTGGTGGTGGCGCGGGGAACGGTCAATATCGACCCCGGCAAGCCCACGCGGATCGCGCGCCGCCTGGGCTGGGGCGACTACCGGCTGGAGCTCAGCGGACCCGGCGGAGCCGCCAGCGTCATTCGCTTCGCTTCCGGCTGGGGCGCCCCGGCCAAGGACGTGGAGGCGCCTGACTTCGTACGCGTCACCGCCGGGCCCAAGGCTTACGGCCAGGGCGACACCGTCGAGATCACGCTCAAGCCGCCCTATGCCGGTGAGGCCCAGATCGCCGTCGCCACCGACCGGCTGATCGACTTCAAGACCGTCACGGTCGGCAAGAACGGGACGACGGTGCGGCTCAAGACCAGCGGCGCCTGGGGCGGCGGGGCCTATGTGCTGGTGAGCGTCATCCAGCCTCGAGACCCGGTGGCCTCGCCGAAGCCGCGCCGTGCGCTGGGCCTGGTCTATGTCCCGCTCGATCCCAAGAACCGCAAGCTGGCCGTGGAGATCAACACCCCGGCCAAGGTCGATTCCAAGTCCGTTCTGGAGGTGCCGATCACCATCAAGGGCGCGGGTTTCGGCGGCCGCGCGCGGGTGACCCTCGCAGCTGTGGACGAGGGCATCCTGCGCCTGACCCGCTTCGAGAGCCCCGATCCGGTGAAGTGGTATTTCGGCAAGCGGGCGCTCACCCTCGACTATCGCGACGACTATGGCCGCCTGTTGGACCCCAACCTGGGCGCCCCGGCCAATGTCAGCTTCGGCGCCGACGGGATCGGCGGCGAGGGCCTGACGGTCACCCCAATCAAGACCGTGGCCCTGTGGTCGGGCGTAGTGGAGACGGGCCTGGACGGCAAGGCGGTGATCAGGCTGCCAGCCCCCGATTTCAACGGCGAGCTGCGGCTGATGGCGGTGGCCTGGACCGACACGGCGGTGGGCTCGGCCTCCAGGCCGCTCACCGTGCGCGAGCCGGTGGTGACGGAGCTTTCCCTGCCCCGCTTCCTGGCGCCCGGCGACAAGGCCTTCGCCACCCTCGAACTGCACAATCTCGAGGGCAAGGTCGGAGCCTATGTGGCTGAACTCACCGCCCAGGGCGGGGTGATCGCGCCCTTCCGCAAGGCCTTCCAGCTGGCGCTCGGCCAGCGGATCGCAGAGCGGATTCCGTTCAACGCCCCGAGCCGGGCCGGGATCGGCAAGGTCGGCTTCAAGGTCTCGGGACCAGGCTTCACCACCGCCCGCGACTACCCGATCCAGACCCGGCTGGGTTGGAGCCCGATCACCCGGACCACTATCGAACTGCAACGGGCCGGCGCGTCCTACACCCCGGTTCCCGGACTGCTGGCCGGCCTGGCGGCGGGGGACGCCACCCTGCAGGTCAGCTATTCGCCATTCCGCGGCTTCGACCCGGGCCCCATCGCCCAGGCCCTGTCGCGCTATCCCTATGGCTGCACCGAACAGACCGTGTCGGGCGCCTATCCCCTGCTCTACGCCCAGGAGGTCTCCACCGATCCGAAGCTCCGGCGGACCTCCGCGGCCCTGAACCAGGCCGTGGGCAAGCTGCTGGACCGCCAGACGCTGGACGGCGCCTTCGGCCTCTGGCGGGTGGGCGACGGCGAGGCCGACGCCTGGCTGGGCGCCTACGCCACCGACTTCCTGATCGAGGCGCAGAAGGCCGGCGCCCCCGTGCCGCAACAGGCGGTGGACCGGGCCCTGGTCGCCATGCGCCAGATTTCCCGGCCCGAAGGCTGGGCCTCGGTTTCCTACCGGCTGGAATATCCCACCTGGTGGACCGGGTCGCCGGAGGCCTCCAAGAAGGCCACCGCGGTCATGCGTAGCCGCGCCTCGGCTTACGCCCTCTACGTCCTGGCCAAGGGCGGCAAGGGAGACCTCGCCCGCCTGCGCTGGTGGCACGACGTGCAGATGAAGACCGAGGCGTCGCCGCTCGCCAAGGCCCAGGTCGGCGCCGGTCTGGCCCTGATGGGCGACCGGGCCCGTGCCCGTTCGGCCTTCCGCCAGGCGGTCCGCTCGCTCGGCTATCGCGAGGAGAGCGACTGGTACCAGAGCCCGCTGCGCGACATCGCGGGCGTCATCGCACTCGCCTACGAGGCCGGCGAGACCGAACTCGCGCGCAGCCTGCAAGGGCGGCTGGAGAACGCGGTGAAGGACCCCGACGCGCTCAACACCCAGGAACAGGCCCGCCTGCTGCAGGCCGCCCACTGGATGCTGCGGGCGGCCGGGACGATGAAGATCAACGCCACCGGCGCCATCCCGCTCAAGGCCTCGGGCGGCGCCCCGCGTTGGGCGGTGGGCCGGCTGGCCGAGGCGAGGTTCGTCAACGCCGGCTCCGGCGCACTCTGGCGGACGGTGTCGGTGACCGGCGCGCCGGTGGCCCCGCCGGCCGCCGTGCAGAACGGCCTGACCCTCTCCAAGCGGCTGGTGGGCTTCACCGGCGGGACCGTCGATCCCGCCGACCTGCGCCAGGGGGACCGGGTGATCGTGCTGGTCTCCGGCCGCTCGGGCCAAGCCCGCTCCATGGCCCTGGTGGTCGACGATCCCCTGCCGGCCGGGTTCGAGATCGAGACGGTGCTGGGCCCCGACGACGCCCAGAGCGGACCATTCAAATTCCTAGGGACCCTAACCGGCGCCGACGTCCAGGAATCGCGCGACGACCGCTACATCGCCGCCCTGGACCTGCAGGGCCACACCAACTTCGCCTTCGCCTACGTAGCTCGCGCGGTGACGGCGGGCGAGTTCCTGCTGCCGGGGGCGGAGGCCCGCGACATGTATCGTCCGAGCCTCAACGCCCGGACGGCGGCGGGCCGCATGGTGATCGCGCCGGGGCAATGACTTCGCTGCCCAGATCCTCCCCCTCTGGGGGAGGGGAACCGCGAAGCGGTGGAGGAGGCGCCGCCGCACGGGAAGCAGAATCAAAGTTCCCCTCAGTCGGCTCCGCCGACAGCTCCCCCAGTGGGGGAGCATCTGGGGCCATGCGCCAACTCACCCTCGCCCTCATCGCCCTGCTGACCGTCGAAGTCGCTGTCTTCGTCCTCGACGCTGCGCTGCCGCCCGACCTGTCGCGGGGCGCGCGGTCCTCGCCGGTGGCCCTGGATCGGCGCGGCGTCTGGCTGCGGGCCCTGCCGGTGGAGAACGGTCGCTGGCGGATCCGGGCGGACCTGAGCCGCACCGATCCCAGCTTCCTGCGCCGGATGATCGCCGTGGAGGACGAGCGTTTCTGGCTGCATCGGGGTGTCGATCCCCTGGCCGTCGCCCGGGCCGGCGGCGGCGCCCTGGCGAGCGGCGCGATCACCTCCGGCGCCTCGACGCTCACCATGCAGACCGCCCGGCTGCTGGAGCCGCGGCCGCGTAACCTCGGGTCCAAGCTGATCGAGATGATCCGCAGCCTGCAGATCGAGGCGCGGCTCTCCAAGCGCGAGATCCTGGCGCTCTACCTGACGCTGGCCCCCTATGGCGGCAACCTGGAGGGCGTCCGCGCCGCAAGCCTGTCCTATTTCGGCCAAGAGCCCGAGACCCTCACCCTCGGCCAGCAGGCGCTGCTGATCGCCCTGCCCCAGTCGCCCGAGGCCCGCCGCCCCGATCGCCGCCCCGAGGCCGCTCGCACCGCCCGCCGCCAGGTGCTGGACAAGATGGTCCGCGCCCGCGTGATCAGCGAGGCCGAGGCCCACGAAGCCGAGACCGAACCCCTGCCCGGCCGCGCCCCTTTCCCGGCCATGGCCTGGCACGCCGCCGGCGAACTGGCCCGCGCCGCGCCGGTGAGCCAGGCCACCGTGGTCTCGACGATAGACGCGCGATTGCAGTCGAAGCTCGAACCCCTCGCCGCCCAGGTCGCCCGCGGCCAGGGCCCGGAGGCCACCGCGGCCATTCTGGTCGTGGAGATTGAGGGCCGCGCCGTGCGCGCCGCCGTCGGCTCCGGCGGGTTGCAGCGGCCCGGCGGCTGGATCGACATGACCCGCGCCGTCCGCTCGCCCGGCTCGGCGCTCAAGCCCTTCATCTACGGCTTCGCCTTCGACGACGGGATCGCCGCGCCCGACACCCAGATCGAGGACGCCGCGCGGCGGTTCGGCGACTACCAGCCTGAGAACTTCGACCGGGTCTTCCGGGGCAAGGTCACGGCCCGCGAGGCCCTGGCCAATTCGCTCAACGTCCCGGCGGTGGAGCTGCTGGACAAGCTGGGCCCGGCGGCCTTCGAGGCCCGGGTGGACGCAGCGGGCGTGAACCTGGTCCGGCCGCGCGCCGAGACCCGCGCGGCGGGCCTGGCCATGGCCCTGGGTGGGGTGGGCATCACCTTGCGCGACCTGGCGGTGCTCTATGCGGCCCTGGGCGACGGCGGGGTTGCCAAGCCGCTCGCCTGGACGCAGGTCGAGGCCGCGCGGCGCGAGGGCCAGGGCGGTGAGCGGCTGATGCGCCCCGAAGCCGCCGCCCAGGTGCTGGACATCCTGCGTGAGACCCCGCCGCCGGCCGGCTCGACCCCCGTGGCCCTGACCCGCGGCCGCCCGGTCATGGCCTTCAAGACCGGCACCTCATACGGCTTCCGCGACGCCGTGGCGGCCGGCATCGTCGGGCGCTACGTCATCGTGGTCTGGACAGGCCGGGCCGACGGCGGCGCGCGCGGAGGGCTGACCGGCCGCGACGCCGCCCTGCCCCTGCTGTTCGACGTGGCCGACCAGCTCGACGCCCCCGCCTCCGCCCCCCGGCCGATCGCCCCCCGCGCCGCGCCACAGGCGCTGGAAAGACTGGAACAGGCCGACCAGGGCCCACGGCTGATCTTTCCGCCGGACGGCTCGACCGTGCAGGTGGAGGCCTTCGGCCCGCCCGCGCGCGGCCTGGTCCTGGCCGCCGGGGGCGAAGGCTTGGCCTGGTACGTCGAAGGCGCCCCCCTCGCCGCCGAACCGGTCTCCGGCCGCACGGTCTGGCGCCCGAAAGGCCCGGGCTTCTACCGGCTGACCGTGGTGGATGCGCAGGGCCGCAAAGCCTCGGCGCGCGTGCGGGTCAAGGGCGGTTAGGTCCCAGATGCTCCCCCTCTGGGGCAGCTGTCGGCGAAGCCGACTGAGGGGGACTTTGACCCTTGCATTGTGGGCTTCAACCCCCTCCGTCACGTCGCCGAAGACGGCGACGCGCCACCTCCCCCAGAAGGGGAGGACCTAGGAATCAGCAGCTAGACCGGCTTGGCGTCCGGCTGATTGTCGGGGTGGGCGGCGATGAAGGCGTGGTGCTGGGCGGCGTGCTCGGCCACTGCGCGGATCGCCGGGAACGCCTCCAGATCGACCTTGTAACGCTGGGCCGAATAGACCTGCGGGATCAGGCAACAATCGGCGAGCGTGGGCGTGTCGCCGAAGGCGAACCCCTGGCCGTACTTGGCGACCATCGGCTCCAGGGTCTGGAAGCCGTCGACGATCCAGCGTTCCACCCACTTTGCGCGGCGGGGCGCGCTGACCTCCATGGCCTCCAGCGCCCGGTTCACCCGCATGTTGTTCAGCGGATGGATGTCGCAGGCCACGATGTCGGCCATGGCTCGGACACGGGCGCGGTCCAGGGCGGTCTTGGGCAGCAGGGCGGGCTCGGGATGGGTCTCGTCCAGCCACTCAAGGATCGCCAGGCTCTGGGTGAGGATCTCACCGTCCCCGATGTCCAGCGCCGGGGTCAGCCGTTGCGGATTGACCGCGCGATAGGCCGCCTGGTGCTGGTTCCCCTCCAGCAGGTTCACCGCGACATAGCCGTAGTCGAGGCCCTTGAGCTGCAGGCCGATGCGCACGCGGTAGGGGGCGGTGGCCCGCCAATAGGAGTGAAGGGTCAGACTCATGCTGTCACCGTGAACTGGAGTTGGCCGACGCCCTCGACCTCGCCGGTCACGAGGTCTCCCACCGCCACGGGCCCGACGCCCTCGGGGGTGCCGGTGAAGATCAGGTCGCCGGGAGCCAGGGTCCAGAGCTTGGAGGCTTCGGATATGATCTCGGCCACGTTCCAGATCATGTCGGCGACCGTGGCGTCCTGGCGGACCTCGCCGTTGACCGAGAGGGTGATGCGGCCCTGCGGCGCCGCGCCCGTCCAGGGCCGGATAGCCGAGATCGGAGCCGAGGCGTCGAAGCCCTTGGAGGCGTCCCAGGGCTGGCCCTTGTCCTTGGCGGCGTTCTGCAGGTCGCGGCGGGTGAGATCGACGCCGACCGCGTAGCCGTAGATCAGGGTGAGGGCCGTCTCGACCGAGATGTCCCGCCCGCCGAACTTCAGGGCCACCACCAGCTCGATCTCGTGATGCAGATTCGCCGTGCGCGGCGGATAGGGCACGGCCTGGCCCGGTGGCGCCACGGCGTCGGCCGGCTTGGCGAAGAAGAACGGAGGATCGCGGTCGTCGCCGCCCATCTCACGGCGGTGGGCGGCGTAGTTCCGCCCCACACAAAGGATCCGACGGACCGGGAAGGCGGCCGCCTCCCCCTCAACAGGAACGGTGGGCGTGGGCGGCGGGGCCAGGACGTAGTCGGTCATGCCTGCGCCCTTACGCCCGACGCGCCCGACTGTGAAGGCCGGCATTGACAGACGAAGCGTCAGGCGGGTCCAACGGGCGACAAGCAGCATCGAGGACGCCATGACCGACGCCCCCAACAACGGCCCCCTCAAGGACCTGAAGGTCGTAGAGATGGGCACCCTGATCGCCGGCCCGTTCTGCGGCCAGATCCTGGGTGATTTCGGCGCCGATGTGATCAAGATTGAGGATCCGAAGACCGGCGACCCCATGCGCCAGTGGGGCCGCAGCCTGCCCAAGGGCCTCTCGCCCTGGTGGCCGGTGATCGGACGCAACAAGAAGTCGGTGGGGTTGGACCTGCGCACGCCGGAAGGCCGCGCCATCGCCCAGGACCTGATCGCCCAGGCCGACGTGCTGATCGAGAACTTCCGGCCGGGCACCTTGGAGAAGTGGGGCATGGACTACGCCACGCTTAGCGCCCGCAACCCGCGCCTGATCATGGCCAGGGTGTCTGGCTTCGGCCAGACCGGGCCCTATTCCAGCCGGGCGGGATATGGATTGATCGGCGAGGCCATGGGCGGCCTGCGCCACGTCACCGGCGAGCCCGACCGGCCTCCGGCCCGGGCCGGCATCTCCATCGGCGACAGCCTGACGGCCATGCACGCGGTCATGGGAATCACCATGGCCCTGCACGCGCGCACCAACACCGGCCGCGGCCAGGTGATCGACGCGGCCCTGTACGAGAGCGTGCTGGCGGTGATGGAGAACCTGGTCACCGAGTACGACCTGACCGGCTATGTCCGTGAGCGCTCGGGCTCGATCCTCCCCGGCATCGCGCCGTCCAACGTCTATCCCTGCGCCGGCGAGGGCATGATCCTGATCGGCGGCAACGGCGACACGGTGTTCGCCCGGCTCTGCGAGACCATGGGTCGCCCGGACCTGGCCAAGGACCCGAAGTTCGTCGACCACGCCGCGCGCGGGGCGAACCAGCACGAGCTCGACCAGATCATCTCCGGCTGGACCAAGGGCTTCGAGCTGGACGCCCTGCTGGCCCTGCTGGAGGAGAAGGGCATCCCGTCGGGCCGCATCTTCCGCGCCCCGGACATGCTGGAGAACGAGCAGTACCTGGCCCGTGACTCCATCGTGGAGACCGACCATCCGGTGTTCGGCAAGGTGAAGATGCAGAACGCCTTCCCGAAGCTCTCGGAGACCCCCGGCGCGGTGCGCTGGCCCGGTCCGACGCTAGGCCAGCACACCGACGAGGTGCTGGGGGGCCTGGGCCTGACCCCCGCCAGGGTGGCGGAACTGCGGGCCAAGGGGATAGTCTGACCGTCTCAGGAGAGCGGCCATGTCCGACGAGATCCCCGAAGACGGCTGGAAGCACAGCGGGGTCCGCGTGATTCCCGGCGACCAGCTCGACGACAACACCCCCCAGACGCCGGGCATGCACCGGGCGGCGGCGATCAACTTCGCCCGGGTCGGAGCCCAGAAGCTGTGGGCCGGGACCGTCCATATCCATGCCGACGCCAAGACCGGCGCCCATCATCACGGGCCGCTGGAGAGCGTGATCTATGTGCTGAAGGGCCGGGCGCGGATGCGCTGGGGCGAGAAGCTGGAATTCACCGCCGAGGCCGGCCCCGGCGACTTCATCTATGTGCCGCCCTTCGTGCCGCACCAGGAGATCAACGCCTCCACCAATGAGACGCTGGAGTGCGTGCTGGTGCGCAGCGACAATGAGGCCGTGGTGGTCAATCTGGACATCGAACCCGTCGAGAGGCCCGAGGGCGTGGCCTGGATCGATCCGATCCACAGGGCTTAGACGCGCTTCCCTTCCCCATCGTCACGGCGCGATGATGCCGCAACGCCATAGGGAGACGCGCCATGACCACCGCCATCGATGTGACCACCACCGACTGGACCTGCTTCGCCGTCACCATCGAGGACCATGTCGCCCACATCCAGTTGAAGCGCCCCGAGGCCATGAACACCATGGTCCGCGCCTTCTGGAACGAGCTCCCGGCCATCGTGAAGGACATCGATCACAACGCCCGCGCCCGGGTGATCGTCATCTCGTCGACCGGCAGGCATTTCAGCGCCGGCATGGACCTGGCGGTGTTCGGCGGCGGCGGATCCACATCGCAGAACCAGGTGCAGGATCGCCACATCAACGCCGAGCAGCAGCGCCACCATATCCATTGGCTGCAGGACTGCTTCGGCTGTCTGGACGACGCGCGAATCCCGGTGATCGTGGCCATCCAGGGCGGCTGCATCGGAGGGGCGGTGGACATGACCAGCGCCTGCGACATCCGTTACGCCACCGCCGACGCCTTCTTCTGCATCCAGGAAATCAATATCGGCATGACCGCCGACGTCGGCACCTTCCCGCGGCTGTGCAAGCTGATCCCCGAAGGCTGGGTGCGCGAGATGGCCTATACGGGCCGCAGGATGCCCGCCCAGAAGGCCAAGGAGATCGGCTGGGTCAACGAAGTGTTCGACACCCATGAGCAGTGCGTCGACCATGCCCTGGTCACTGCCCGCGAGATCGCCTCCAAGGCGCCGCTGGCGGTCGCCGGGTCCAAGGTGATGATCAACTACGCCCGCGACCACACCATCAAGGACGGGCTGGATTACATCGCCGTATGGCAGACCGGCATGTTCTCCGGCGCCCATATGGGCGAGGCTTTCAAGGCCAAGGCCGAGAAGCGCGATCCGGTGTTCCAGGACCTTCAGCCCCTGCGCCACGAGATGTGAGGCTAAGACAGCACAGGGCGCATGAAGCTGCGATCGTAACGCAGGAAGGTGCGGTGCAGGTCGTTGAACGCGATGGCGGCCTGGCATTCCGGGTCGGTCGCCGCGGCGGCTCGATAGGTCTCGTAGGCGGCCAGGCTGGGGAAGCTGAACAGGGCGACCGCAATGTCGCTGGCGCCCTCCGACGGCAGGAAATATCCGTGGTGGGTTCCGCCGAACTTGGTCACCAGTGGGATCCACATCCGCGCATAGGCTTCGAACTCGGCGAGTTTGTCAGGGTCGACGACGTAGCGGATGTGGCAGGTGACCATCGGCACCGTGTCGGCCGAGTCGCGGCCGGCGCCTAGACCTCCAGCTCCGCCCCCGCCAGGTCGCACAGATCCATCCGCGCCTCATGCAGGTCGGCGCCCAGGAACCGGGCGCGGCGGGCGTGGGCCGTGCGCAGGTCGGCGTGGCGCAGGATCGCCCGCGACAGGTCCGTGCGCACATAACGGCCCGGGCCGATCTCCAGGGGTCCAAGCTGGGCCCCGCGCAGATTGGCCCGGCCGAGTTGGGCGTCGATCAGCCTGGCTCCACGGAGGTCGGCCCCCCGCAGGTTCGCGCCGCGCAGGTCGCAGCGGGAGAGGTCCGCCCCCTGCAGCTCGATCCCCTCCATGTCGAGGCCCAAGAACACCGAGCCGGGTGCGTGCAGGCCGCTGAGCTTGCGGCGCCTGAGGTTGCGCATCGGGCGGAAGTCCACCCCGTCGAGGCGGACCGCCTCGCCCGCGCCGCCGCCGCTGACACAATAGGCCTCGTGGGCGTTGACCAGGCCCACCAGCGGCCGGTCGTCCACATAGACCACGGCCGGCGGGGTGTGCAGCGCCTCCGAGAGGTCCGCGCCCTCCACCGTGGCGAACGAGAGGTCCACCCGCACCAGCACGGCGCGCCGCAGCGACGCGCCCGAGAGGTCGGCCCCGGCGATGTCGGCGCCGGTGAGGTCGGCGCCGTCCAGGCGGGCCTTTATCAGCCGCGCACCGCCCAGGGACGCGCCTGCCAGATTGGCCTCGGTGAAGTCGGTGGCGAGCGCGTTGGCGTTGGTCATCTGCGCGCCGGTGAGATTGGCGCCGGACAGGACGGCGAAGGAGAGCTCCCCAGGCCCGCCGGCATGGTCGAGATAGCGGAAGCCCTGGACGCGGTCCTGCAGGGCGATGCGGCCCTCGCGCAGGTCGCAGCCGGCCAGGTTGGCGTCGGCCAGGTTGGCGCCGCGCAGGGATGCGCCGCGTAGGTCGGCCTTGGCCAGGTTGGCCTTGCGCAGGTCGATGTCGCGCAGGTCGGCGCCGAACAGCACCGCACCGGCCAGATTGGCCCCGATCATCAGGGCGCCGTTCAGCCGCGCGCCGGTCAGGTCGGCGTCGCGCAGGTCGATCTTCTCAAGCTTGAGATGGCTAAGGTCCAAGTAACTGAGATTCGCCCTCCGGCCGCCCGTGCGGCCGGAAAGATAACGCCGGTGCAGGTCGAGCGCCTGTCGCAACCGATCTGGGTCGATACTGCGGAATATACTGGCGACGGCTGACATTCTGACCACGGTAAGCTGGAATAACCGCAGGATGGTCTTTCGCGCTTAAGGAACGGTTGCGACCACCGGTCGCATTTTCCGTCAACCTTACCGTGGAAGCTTGGCCATAAGAGCTGGCCGGCTACAGCCAGCCCTTCTTCTTGAACCACCAGAAGGGCGCGACGGCGGTCAACGCCATCAGCAACATGGCGAACGGATAGCCGAGCAGCCAATGCAGTTCCGGCATGTGGTCGAAGTTCATGCCGTAGATCGAGGCCACCAGGGTGGGCGGCAGGAACACCACGGCGACCACCGAGAAGAACTTGATGATGCTGTTCTGCTCGATGTTGATCAGGCCCAGGGCCGCGTCGAGCAGGAACGAGATGTGGTTCGACAGGAAGCCGGAATGCTCGGTAAGCGCCTGGATGTCGTGCTGTATCGAGACCAGGTGGCCGCGGCGGCCCTCGCCCTCCTGCAGCTCGGCGGCCAGGGCGGCGAAGTTGGCCAGCCGGCTTAGGGAAAGCTGGCTCTTGCGGATCATCGAGGTCACCGACTGGGCGCGCGCCAGGTCGCTGAGCATGGGAGCGAAGGCGGTGGAGGGCGGCCGATTGAAGATCGCCACCGAGGTCTCCTGCACCAGGCTGGATTCCCGCTCCAGCACCTCGGCGGCCCGTTCGACGACGGCGTCCAGGAGCTCGAGCAGGACCTCGGCGCCCTCCACGATATGAACGTGCTTGCAGCGCTCGCCGAAGATGCGAAACGCCCGGAGCTCTTCGTAGCGGATGGTGATCAGCACCCCCCGGGCCAGGACGAAGGTCACCGGCGTCGGGACGGGATGCTGGTCCTGACTGTGCGCCAGCAGGGTCGCGGTGAGGAAGGTCGCCCCGGCCTCCTGGTAGAGCCGCGAGGACGGCTCCAGATGGGCCATCTCCTCACGCGTCGGAAGGTCGATCTTGAACGCCGCCTCGACGGCCAGCTCTTCATCACGCGTGGGCGAGACGAGATCGATCCAGATGGCGTCCTCGGGCGGCCGCCAGTCCGCGCCGGTGGGCTCCGTCAACAGGCCGTGCGCGGCTCGGCGAAGCAGGTTCAGCATGGGATTCTCCGCCACGGGCTCGACCCCATGTGCGGCGCTGCGCGCGAGCCGTCAACCGGCTCGCGCCAGGAGCTAGTCTTCCGAGGACGGCTGGGTGGCGGCCTGGATAAGGGCGGCGATCCGGTCAGTGGAGTCCGCGGCCTGACCCAGCATCTGCAGGGGTCCCGCGCCCGGACGGACCATCGAGACCACCTGGTTGGCCGCGCCCTGGGCCACCGCGATGGCGGCGCTCTGGGCCGAGTTGAAGCCGGAGCTGGCGGTGCGGACCGCCACGGCGTCCTGATAGATGAAGCCGTGGGTGGGATAGGTGGACGAGCCAAGGTCGCGGACGGGATCGTACCAGACCTTGACCTGCGACCAGTCGCCGGTGGGCGAGACGTCGATGACGGTGACGTCCTTCTCGATCTGCCCGCGGGTCCCGCCGATGCGCGACCAGTTGGCGTGGCTAATCTGGATGACCCGGTCGGTGAGCACCTGGCTCACCACGGCCACGTGGCCCAGCCGCATCTTGCCGTTCGGCTTGAAGCAGAGGACCGCACCGGCCTTCGGCGAAACGCCCGTGTCGTACTTGCCGACCGCCTGCTTCCACCAGGTCCAGGCGTCGCCATAGATCTGCACGCCAGACATCAGCCGGGCGAAGGGCACGCATTGCCAGTAGGTGTCGGCGACCGCGCCGGACACCGGCGCCAAGGTCATAACCGCTATGGCGGCCAGGGAACCCAGAAGGGCTCTCGGTCGTTTCAGCATGTTAGAGGAACTCCCCACGAGTTTCGGCCGTAGGGTTACCTATCCTCCATCGGGATGAAAAGACCCTTTACGCCTGTGCGGCCGAAGGTCGCCGCGACTCCCACGAGTCGGCCATCAGCTTCATCCGGGCACGAGCCGGCTTTTCTATCAGATGATAGGACGCCGCGGCCAGTGGAACCACGGATCCCAAGAAAACTAACCACAGCCAAAGGGGTAGGCGCTCGTCGTTGATCTGCAAAACCTTGGAGGCTGCATTCACGAACACTATCTTCCACGGCACGCAAACCATGTAGACGGAGTAGCTGACCTCACCCAGATAGACGAGCGGCCGTTGTCCCAAGACCTCGCCACCCGTCTGGGCGGTGCGGGCCATGAAGAAGATCACCGCCCCCAGGCCGGTCACAATTAAGGCATCTGGGGCGGCGAACGCCGACATTGTGAGCACAGCGCCCGCGGAAGCGGCAGATGCGACGATCGCCGCCAGCCGATTCTGCGCCGGCTTGGCGCGCCAGAGCGAATGCAGGGCGCAGCCCAGGGCGAAGCAGGGGACGATCCGCAGCGCGCCCCAGGCGATGGTGGCCTGGGTCAGCGGGAAACCCGCCAGGGCCTGGAACGCGGCGTAGAGGCCGACCAGGAAGCCCACCGCCAGTCCGACCGCCAGATAGGGACGATCCTTGAGCGCCAGGGCGGCCCAGGCGAAGGCCGGGAAGGACAGATAGGCGAACCATTCGGCCGAGATCGACCATGACGGATGGTTGAAGGCCGCCTGCGGGGCCAGGCCCCAGGCCTGCAGCATCAGCAGGTTCGCCGGCAGGGATTCCCAGGAAAGGATGTTTGCGTCGATGGCGAAGCCGGCCAGGCCCGCGCCCAAGCCCAGCGCGATCATGCCCAGCAAGGTCGCCAGATGCAGCGGATAGACCCGGGCCAACCGGTTCCACAGGAAGGATCCGTAGCGGAACCGCCCCTCCTCCACGCTGGTCCGGTAGACGTGACAGAGGATGAAGCCGGAGAGGATGAAGAACAGCTCCACCCCCAGATAGCCCTTCTCCACGACCATCGGAACGGCGCCGGCCACGTCCAGCTTGGGCCAGTAGTGATAGATCACCACCCACATGGCCGCGAAGAACCTCAGCGAGGTCAGCGGCCGGATGTTCTGCGCGTCGTTCATGCTCGCGTCCCGATTCGGCGCCTGGACGGCGCGCTCGAAGGTCAGCGTGCAAACATCGTACGCGACCGACCCCAGGATGCGGCCAAAGCCTCACCATCCGGTTACGCGCCCATGTAGCGGTCCCAGAAGCCCGGGGCCGGCTCGACCTGCTCGACGACATCGACCCAGAGACCCGAGGGATCGAAGAAGCCGAACCGGAACTGGCCGAAAGTCTCCCGGGTCAGGGGATAGTCGGCGACCAGGCCCTTGGCCCGGCAGGTTTCGTGCGCCGAGGCGGCGTCTTCCACCTGTAGCTCGAAGCACATGCCCTTCCCGGAGAAGGTTTCCGGGCCGGGCGGCGTCGAGGGATGGTCCGGGCTCATGAAGGCAAGGCTGGCGCCGGCGGCCTGATGGAGTGCCTGCGTCGCCAGCCCGCCTCTGGCGGCGGCGGCCCGATGCACTAGATAGGGACATTCACCACCCTCGAGAGGACCCCGATGGATAGCCTGATGACCCTTGCCGCCGATCCCACGGTATGGGCGGCGCTGATCACGCTGATCGTCATGGAGGTGGTCCTCGGGATCGACAATCTGGTCTTCATCTCGATCCTCTCCAACAAGCTGCCCCCCGAACAACGCACCCGCGCGCGGCGCATCGGCATCGCCCTGGCCCTGGTCATGCGCCTGGCCCTGCTTTCCACCCTCGCCTTCATCGTGGGCCTGACCGCGCCGGTCTTCGAACTGCCCTGGCAGGGACCGGTCGACACTCACGGAGTGCCCGCCTGGGAGCTGGCCTTCTCCTGGCGCGACCTGATCCTGATCGCCGGCGGCCTGTTCCTGGTCTGGAAGGCCACCACCGAGATCCACCACACCATGGACCCCACGCCCAACGATGACGTGTTCGACACCAAGGCGGCGGTCAGCCTGAACTTCGGGGCCGCCATCTTCCAGATCATCCTGTTGGACCTGGTGTTCTCGATCGACTCGATCCTCACCGCTGTGGGGATGACCGACCACCTGCCGGTGATGATCATCGCCGTTGTCATCACGGTCGCCATCATGCTGGTCGCGGCCGATCCCCTGGCCAATTTCATCAACAACAACCCGACCGTGGTGATGCTCGCCCTGGGCTTCCTGCTGATGATCGGCGCTGTGCTGATCGCCGACGGCTTCGGCGTGCATGTGCCCAAGGGCTACATCTACGCGGCCATGGCCTTCTCGGCCCTGGTGGAAGGGCTCAACATGGCCTCCCGCCGCGCCGCAAACCGGAAACGTAACCTGTCCGAAACACAGGGTGGCGACACAGCTGCTAGGCTGCACTAGGCTTCATCGCGGGGCGGACGATCATTCTTCCGTCCGTCCCGTCCGAAGATTGAACGACGACAAAAACGATAGATCAGGGGCGGTCCATATTGACCGCTACGGAAACGCCGATTGAACGAGCCTCACGTCCATAGCGACGACGAGCGCCGGCTTACGCTCATCTCCGTGATGATCGTCTTCCTGCTTGCCGCCATGAGCCAGACGGTCATCGCCACCGCCATGCCGCGCATCGTCGGCGACCTGTCGGGGCTGCACCTCTACGCCTGGGCCACCACAGCCTATCTGTTGGCTTCCACGGTCATGGTGCCGATCTGGGGGAAGCTGGGCGACCTCTACGGCCGCAAGGTCGTGCTGCTCACCGGCATCGGCCTGTTCCTGGCCGGCTCCTGGCTGGCCGGGCTGGCGGGCGAGTTCGGCGACCTGCCGCTGCTGGGCGGCGGCATGACCCAGCTCATCGCCTTCCGCGGGATCCAGGGCCTGGGCGGCGGCGCCTTGTTCACCACCGCCTTCGCGATCCTCGCCGACCTGTTCGCGCCGCGTGAGCGGGCCAAGTTCTCGGGCCTGTTCGGCTCGATCTTCGGCATCTCAAGCCTGTTCGGCCCCCTGGTGGGCGGCTTCCTCACCGACCACGGGACGGTGATCCTGTTCGGCCACCTGATCGCCGGCTGGCGCTGGGTGTTCTTTTTCAACATCCCCTTCGCCCTGGCCGCTGTCGCCATGATCGTCTGGAAGATGCCCACCCTGCCCCAGCGCGGCGGCGGCGGGATCGACTGGTTCGGCGCAGCCCTGATCGTGGCCGCCTTCGTCCCCCTGCTGCTGGCCATCACCTGGGGCGGGCGCGAACATCCCTGGGGCTCGCCGCTGATCGTCGGCATGATGGCCTGGTCGTTTGTCGGCGTGGTCGCCTTCCTGTGGATCGAGACCAAGGTCCGCGACCCGATCCTGCCGCTGGAGCTGTTCGCCAACCGCACCTTCGTCACCGCCAATGGCGCCGCCTTCGTCTACTCCATGGCCTTCATGGGGGTGTCGAGCTTCCTGCCCCTCTACATGCAGGTGGGCCAGGGCATCCCGGCCACGACCAGCGGCCTGACCATGCTGGCCCTGATGGGCGGCTTCGTCCTCTCCTCGACCATCTGCGGCCAACTGGTCACCCGCACCGGCCACTTCAAGCCGTTCATGATCGGCGGCGGCGCCATGCTGGTGCTGGGCGCGGCTCTGCTCTGCTTCATCGGTCCGGACACCTCGATGCTGGACCTGGCCTGGCGGCTGCTGATCTTCGGCATCGGCCTTGGACCGGGCCAGAGCCTGTTTAGCCTGGCGGTGCAGAACGCCGTACCGTTCCATCAGCTTGGAGTGGCGACGTCGTCCAGCCAGTTCACCCGCCAGATCGGCTCGACGATCGGCGTGGCGCTATTCGGCGCCCTGCTGACTGCGGGCCTGGCCGGGGAGCTGGAGCGCCACGCCGCCGCCGATCCGGCCGCCCAAGTGCGGGTGCTGGACATGGGCGACCTGCAGCGGATGGCCCTCGACCGCACCCTGCATCCGGAAGAGGCCGCGGCCCGCGCCGCCGATCCTGTGCTCCGCGCCCAGGACCGGACGGTGCGCGAGAGCTTCTCCACGGCCATCGTCCACGGGATGATCTTCACCCTGGTCGTGCTGGTGGCGGGTTTCGTGCTGATGCTGATGGTGCCCGCCGCGCCCCTGCGCGAGAGCCCGCTGCGTCCGGGCGCCAAGGTCGAGCCCAAGCCAGAGGCGGCGGAGTAGGCCTACAGGAAGCTGTACGGGTCCACGTCGATCGACACCCGGATCGCACCGGGCGGCCGCACCCGGGCCCGCCAGGTGGCCAGGTAGGCGGAGAGGTCCACCGTGCGGTCGGCCCGAACCAGGAAGCGCTTGCGGCGGCGCCCGCGCACCAGGCCCAGGGGCGCGTCGGCGGGACCGTAGACCTCCACCCCCTCGGCGTTGGGCGCCGCCTCGGCCATGGTCCGCACGAAGGCCTCCAGGGCCTGAGGGTCGGGGCCCGAGACCACGATCGCCCCCAGCCGGCCGAACGGCGGCAGCTTCATGATCTCGCGCTCGGCCATCTCGGCCTCGACGAAGGCGTCGCGGTCCTGGGCCTTGAGCGCCTGCATCACCGCGTGCTCCGGGGCGTAGGTCTGCAGCAGGGCGCGGCCCGGCCGGTCCTTGCGCCCCGCGCGCCCCGTGGCCTGGGCCAGCAGTTGATAGGTCCGCTCGGCGGCCCGCAGGTCGCCGCCGCGCAGGCCGAGGTCGGCGTCGACCACCCCCACCAGGGTGAGCTTGGGGAAGTTGTGGCCCTTGGCGGCGGCCTGGGTGGCCACCAGGATGTCGATCTCGCCGTCGGCCATCGAGGCCACCAGCCGCCGCGCCTCCTTGGCGTCCCAGACCGTGTCGGACGAGAAGACCGAGATCCGCGCCTGCGGGAACAGCCCCCGCGCCTCCTCCTCCACCCGCTCCACGCCCGGGCCGATGGAGGTCAGGCTGTCGCGGGCCCCGCAGTGGGGACACTTGTCCGGCTTGGGCATGGAGAAGCCGGTCAGGTGGCAGACCAGGCGGCCGGTGTAGCGGTGCTCCACCAGCCACGAGTCGGTGTCGGGCGACGTCATGCGTTCGCCGCAGGCCTTGCACAGCACCAGGGGCGCATAGCCCCGGCGGTTCAGGAACAGCAGGGTCTGCTCGCCGGCGGCGAAGGTCTCGACCATGGCCTGGACAAGTGGGGGCGAAAGCCAGCGGCCGGTCTCCGGCGGGGTCTCCCGCAGGTCAATCAGCGAGATGTCCGGCAACCGCGCCACCCCATGGCGCGAGGAGAGCTTCAGCCAGCGATAGCGGCCGGTCTCGGCGTTGCGCAGGCTCTCCAGGGACGGGGTCGCGGAGGCCAGCACGACGGCCGCGTCCTCGATCTTGCCCCGCGCCACCGCCAGGTCGCGGGCCTGGTAGATGAAACCCTCGTCCTGCTTGTAGGAGCTGTCGTGCTCCTCATCGACGACGATCAGGGCAAGCCTGGTGAACGGCAGGAACAACGCCGAGCGGGCGCCGACCACGATGCGGCAGCCTCCGGTGGCCACCGCCTCCCAGACCCTGCGGCGCATGGGCGGAGCGACGTCGGAGTGCCATTCGCCGGGCCGGGCGCCGAACCGGCTCTCGAAGCGGGCGATCACCGCCTGAGTCAGCGCGATCTCTGGAAGCAGCACCAGGACCTGGGCGGCGGGGTCGCGGGCGAGGGCCTCGGCCGCGGCTTCCAGATAGACCTCGGTCTTGCCGGAGCCGGTCACCCCGTCCAGCAGGGCGACGTTGAAGCCGCCTTCCCGAACCATGGCCTTCAGGGCCTCGGCGGCGGCGGCCTGGCTGGCGTTCAGCGGATGGCCGGCCAGGGCGAGATCAGGTTCGGGGTAGCGAACCTCGGGGACGATCAGCCTCATGACCAGGGCGCCGTCGTCCACCAGCCCCTTGACCACGCTCGACGAAACCCGGGCCGCCCGGGCCAGGTCGGCCGGCGACAGGGGCTTGATGGCGGCCTCCAGCACCCTGGCGCGGGCGGGGGTCATCCGGGCGGGGGCGGCGCCCGTGAGCTCCATCACCTTTTCCGGCCTGGCCTTGGGCGCGCGGGCGCCGCGGGTGGCGATAGCCAGCGGCGATCCCGGCGAATCCACCGAATAGCGCGCCGCCCACTGGATGAACTCCAGGGTTCCCGGCGGCAGGGGGGGATCGTCCAGCTTGGCCTCGATCAGCTTCAGCGGCCGGTTGCCGCCGGCGGCCTCGCGCAAGGCCGTGACGACGCCCCGCAGCAGTCGGGGCCCCAGGGGCGCGGCCACCTGGTCACCGACTTGCAACTCCATGCCCTCGGGTTCGGCATAGTCGAACGCCTCCGGCAGGGGCATGGGCAGGAGGACGGAGGCGATGCGGCTCATGGTCCCGTCCACATAGGCTGGTCCGCGGCGCCCGCAACCGCTAAACAGCCCGCCGAACCCCGCGCCAGAAGGTCACCCATGCAGCTCTTTCTCGACACCACCGACACGGCCGTCCTCAAGGATCTCGCCGCCACCGGCCTGGTCGACGGGGTGACCACCAATCCGACCCTGATCGCCAAGTCCGGCCGTCCCATGCTGGAGGTCATCGCCGAGATTTGCGACCTCGTCGAGGGCCCCGTGAGCGCCGAGGTCGCGGCGACCGACGTGGCCGGCATGCTGGCCGAGGGCGCCAAGCTCGCCGGTGTCGCCCCCAACGTCGTCGTCAAGGTGCCGTTGACCCGCGACGGCCTGATCGCCACGGCCGAGTTCGCGGTCCAGGGCATCGCCACCAATGTCACCCTGTGCTTCTCCGCGGCCCAGGCCCTGCTGGCCGCCAAGGCCGGCGCCACCTACATCTCGCCGTTCATCGGCCGCCTCGACGACTACGGCATGGAGGGGATGGACCTGATCAGCGAGATCCGCGCCATCTACGACAACTATGAATTCGACACCGAAATCCTGGCCGCCTCGATCCGAAATCCCGGCCACGTAACGGCTGCGGCGCTGGCCGGGGCCGACTGTGCGACCATTCCGCCCAATGTTTTCTTGGACCTCTTCAAGCACCCGTTAACCGAGAAGGGGCTTGAGATGTTCATGAGCGACTGGGCCAAGACGGGTCAGTCCATCCTGTAAAACACGGGGACTGAGCATGGACGGCGCGCAGGCGAAGGATCACGGTTTGGGATCCGACGAGGTTCGGGCCTTCCTGGCCGACAATCCACAGTTCCTGCGCGACGACCCGGCCCTGCTGGCCGAGCTCGGCCTGCGCCCCGACGCGGCCAATGTGCTCGACTTTGGGCCCGCGGCCCTGGCCCGGGTGCACGAGGCCCACAAGCGCGAGGCGGGCGCCCGCAAGCGCCTGGAAGCCACTGCCCGCGCCAACTTCGCCGCCCAGGCCCAGACCCACGGCGCCGTGGTCGACCTGCTGGAGGCCCGCAACCACGCCGACCTGGCCCGCCGGGTCGACGAACTGGCGCAACTCCGCTTCGGCCTGGCCGCCGGGGTGGTCGCCCTCTCCGGCCCCGAGCGCACCCCCGCCGGCTGGCGGATGCTGGTCGAGGGTCAGATCGACATGATCATCGGCCACCAGCGGGTGGCCCTGATGGGCTTCCAACCCACGGCGCTCGGCCTGTTCGGCGACCGGGCCGAGGGCGTCCGCTCCATGGCCATGGTCCGCATGGCGATCTGGGAGCCGTCCCGCGAGGGGCTGCTGGCCTTCGGCTCCGCCGACGAGAACGGCTTCACCGAGGACATGGGCGCCGAACTGGTGGCCTTCCTCGCCCGTGTGGTCGAAAGGACCGCGGAGCGTTGGCCGGTCATCTAGCCGCCCGCGACGCGCTGCGGCTCTGGCTGGAGCACCTGGCCAAGGAGCGCCGCGCCTCGCCCCGCACCGTCGAGGCCTATGGCTTCGCCGCCGGCCGCTACATCGGCTTCCTGGAACAGTATCGCGGAGAGGCCCTCTCCCTGGCCGCCATGGGGACGCTCACCGCCGGCGAGGTCCGCGCCTGGCTGGCGCACCTGCGCCAGGGCGACAGGCCGCTGTCGCCGCGCTCGCTCTCCCAGGCCCTGTCGGCGATCCGAACCTTCCACCGCTATCTCGACATCCGGCTGGACACCCCCAACCCCGCCGTCGCCCTGGTGCGCGGCCCCCGCGTGGTCCCCAGCGCGCCTCGCCCGGTCAGCGAGGACCAGGCCCGCGGCATGCTGGCGGAGCCCGGCCTCGACCCCGACCGCGAGGACTGGGAGGCCAGCCGCGACGAGGCAGTGCTGACCCTGCTCTATGGCTGCGGCCTGCGGATCTCCGAGGCCCTGTCGCTGAAGCGCTCCGATGCGCCGCTGGGCGCCTCGCTACGGATCCTCGGCAAGGGGTCCAAGACCCGCATCGTCCCGGTGCTGCCCGCCGTGCGCGAGGCCATCGACGCCTATCTGGCCGATCTCCCCTTCGCCCTCTCTTCAGACCAGCCCCTGTTCCGCGCCAAGCGCGGCGGGGCGCTCAGCCCGCGCCATGTCCAGGCCACGGTGCAGCTCCTGCGCGGTCGGCTGGGCCTGCCGGACAGCGCCACGCCCCACGCCCTGCGCCACTCCTTCGCAACCCACCTGCTGGGGGCCGGCGCCGACCTGCGCTCGATCCAGGAACTGTTGGGCCACGCCTCGCTGTCGACCACGCAGCGCTATACCGAGGTCGACGCCGCGGCCTTGCTGGGCGCCTACGCCAAGGCCCACCCGCACGCCTGAGCTATTTGGCGAAGCGGCCGTCGCCCTCGACATTCTCGCGGACCACCGTGGAGACGGCGCAACCGCCGACCGAGCGGGCGACAGCCAGTTCCAGGTTCGCGGGCGGCATGCTCTCCAGCGCCCGGGCGCCGCGGTCGCCGCGGCGGTCCTGCGGTCGCAGCAGCAGGGCGGGCTCGGCGTTGCGGGTCATCATCGCGCCTTCGGCGGGACAGCCGAGCGGGGCGATCCGGCGGCCGGCCACGATGACCTTCGGCGGCGGGGCGGCCACGAGGCCGGCGGCGAGCAGCATGGACACAAGCATGGCGATCACTCCAGTAGCGGGGTGAGCCTACCGCCAGCGGTGTTCGCGAGGAAGTTAACTCGCCGTCAGGCCTGCATCGTCCAGCCCTCGACGCCCATGGCCGCCTGGCGGCCGGCCTCGGAGCGGGTCGGGTGGGGATGGCAGGTGCGGGCCACGTCCTCGCTGGCCGCCTTGAAGGCCATAGCCACGCAATATTCGCCGATCATCTCGCCGGCCTGGGGGCCGACGATATGGACGCCCAGGATCTCATCGGTCTTGGCGTCGGCCAGCACCTTGGCGAAGCCCTCGGTCTCGTGGTTGATCTTGGCGCGGCTGTTGGCGCTGAAGGGGAACTTGCCGACCTTGTAGGCCACGCCGGCTTCCTTCAGCTGCTCCTCGGTCTTGCCGACCCAGGCCACTTCCGGGGCGGTGTAGACCACGCTCGGGACCAGGTTGTAGTCCACGTGGGCCCACTTGCCGGCGATCATCTCGATACAGGCCACGGCGTCTTCCTCGGCCTTGTGGGCCAGCATGGGACCCAGGATCGCGTCGCCGATCGCCCAGACACCCGGGGCCGAGGTCTTGAAGTGATCGGTGGGAATGAAGCCGCGCTTATCGGGAACGACGCCGACGCTCTCCAGGCCAAGGCCCGCGGTATAGGGACGCCGGCCGATGGCCAGCAGGACATAGTCGGCGGTGAGCGTCTCGGCCGCGCCGCCGGCCACCGGCTCGACGGTCAGGGAGACGTTCGACTTCCCGGCCTTGGCGGCGGTCACCTTGGACGACAGCTTGAAGGTGATCCCCTGCTTGGTGAGCGAACGCTGGAAGGTCTTTGCGGTCTCGGCGTCCATGCCCGGGGTGATGCGGTCCAGGAACTCCACCACGGTGACCTCGGCGCCGAGCCGGCGCCAGACGGAGCCCAGCTCCAGGCCGATGATGCCGGCGCCGATGACGATCAGGCTCTTGGGCACTTCGGGCAGCGACAAGGCGCCGGTGGAATCGACGATGCGCGTCTGGTCGATCTCCACGCCCGGCAGGGGTGAAGGCTCCGAGCCGGTGGCGATGACGATGTTGGCGGCCTCGAGCAAGGTGACCGTGCCGTCCTCGGCGGTGACCTCCACCTTGCCCTGACCGACGATCTTGCCGGCGCCCTTCACCCAGTCGACCTTGTTCTTCTTGAAGAGGAACTCGATGCCCTTGGTCAGAGCGGTCACCGACTCGGCCTTCTGCTTCATCATCTGGACGAGGTTGAGCTTGGGCTTCACGTCGATGCCCAGGGTGGCGAACTCCCCGTTGGCCATGTCATAGAGCTCGGACGCGTGCAGCATGGCCTTCGACGGCATGCAACCGACGTTGAGGCAGGTGCCGCCCAACGTCCCGCGCTTCTCCACCACCGCGGCCTTGAGACCGAGTTGACCGGCGCGGATCCCCGCATTGTATCCGCCGGGGCCGCCCCCGATGATGATGACGTCGTATTGGGCCATGACTTCCAGTCCTTGGGCGGAGGTTCAGCCCCCGCCGCCTAAGCAGTTCGGTGCGTGCGCGGTCCTAGACGTCGAGCAGCAGGCGCTGCGGGTCTTCCAGGGCTTCCTTGACGCGGACCAGGAAGGTCACCGCGCCCTGGCCGTCGACGATACGGTGATCGTAGCTTAGCGCCAGGTACATCATCGGGCGGATCACCACCTGGCCGCCCATGGCCATGGGCCGGTCCTGGATCTTGTGCATGCCGAGGATCCCCGACTGCGGGGCGTTGAGGATCGGGGTCGACATCAGCGAGCCGTAGACGCCGCCGTTGGAGATGGTGAAGGTGCCGCCCTGCAGGTCTTCCAGGGCCAGCTGGCCGTCGCGGGCCTTCTTGCCCAGCGCGGCGATGCCCTTCTCGACACCCGAAAGAGAAAGCGTGTCTGCGTCACGCAGAACCGGGACCACCAGGCCCTTCTCCGTGCCGACCGCCACCCCGATGTCGTAGTGGTTTTTGTAGATGATGTCCGTGCCGTCGATCTCGGCATTGACGTCGGGCACGTGCTTCAGGCCGTGGATCACCGCCTTCACGAAGAAGCTCATGAAGCCGAGCTTGACGCCGTGGGCCTTCTCGAAGCCGTCCTTGTACTGGTTGCGCAGCGCCATGATGGCGCTCATGTCGACCTCGTTGAACGTGGTCAGCATGGCCGCCGCGTTCTGGGCCTCCTTGAGCCGGCGCGCGATGGTCTGGCGCAGGCGGGTCATCTTCACGCGCTCTTCGCGCTCATGGATCTCGCGCGGGGCCGAGGGCGCCGGAGCGGGCGCGGGGGCCGCGGCCCGGGCTTCGAGGGCGGCGAGCGCGTCACCCTTGGTCACCCGGCCGTCCTTGCCGGAACCGGCGATGGCCGAGGCGTCGAGGCTGTTCTCGGCCACGATGCGCTGGGCCGAGGGGGCCAGCGGCGCGGCGGCGGCGACGGGTCTTGGGGCCTCCGCCTTGGGGGTCGGCGCCGGCGCCGGGGCGGGTTCGGGCGCCTTGGCGGGAGCGGCCTCGGCCTTCGGCGCGGGGGCGGGCTTGGCGCCGGCCGCGCCCTCGGTCAGACGGCCCAGGATCGCGCCGGGTTCGACGGTGGCGCCTTCCTCGGCGTTGATCTCCGACAGCACCCCGTCGGCGGGGGCGGCGACTTCCAGGCTGACCTTGTCGGTTTCCAGCTCGACCAGGATCTCGTCCTTCCGAACCGCGTCCCCGGCTTTCTTGGTCCAGCGCGCCACCGTCGCCTCGGTGACGGACTCGCCCAGGGCGGGGGTCATGATGTCGGCCATTGGAAGTTCCTGTCTCTCTTAAGTCGTTTTGTTCTTTGGGGCCGCCGCGAGCCTAGGCGAGGGCTTCGGCGAGGAAGGACTGTAGCTCACGAAGGTGACGGCTCATCTGGCCCGCGGCGGTGGAGGCCGTGGCCGGGCGGCCGACATAGCGGGCCCGCTTGGCCTTGACCTTCAGGCGCTCGAGCGTGAGCTCCAGCCAAGGATCGACGAAGGTCCAGCCGCCCATGTTCTTGGGCTCTTCCTGGCACCAGACCAGTTCGGCGTTTGGGAAGCGCGACAGTTCGGTCGACAGCGACTTCACCGGCCACGGATAGAACTGCTCCAGCCGCATCAGATAGACGTCGTCGACGCCCTTCTCCTCGCGGGCTTCCAGCAGGTCGTAATAGACCTTGCCCGAGCACAGTACGACGCGGCGGATCTTCTCCGGCGCGACCAGCACGGTGGCGGTGTTCTGACCGCGCTCGGCGTCGTCATGCAGCACGCGGTGGAAGGACGAACCCTCGGCCATGTCGCTGAGCTTGGACGTGGCCTTCTTGTGCCGCAGCAGCGACTTCGGCGTCATGACCACCAGCGGCTTGCGGAACTCGCGGCGCATCTGGCGGCGCAGGACGTGGAAGTAGTTGGCCGGGGTCGTGCAGTTGACGACCTGCAGGTTGTCCTCCGCGCAGAGCTGCAGGAAGCGCTCGAGGCGGGCGGAGGAGTGCTCCGGGCCCTGGCCCTCGTAGCCGTGCGGCAACAGCAGCACCAGTCCGCTCATCCGCAGCCACTTGCGTTCGCCCGACGAGATGAACTGGTCGATGACCACCTGGGCGCCGTTGGCGAAGTCGCCGAACTGGGCCTCCCACATGGTGAGGGTCTTCGGGTCGGCCAGGGAGAAGCCGTACTCGAAGCCCAGCACTGCCTCTTCCGACAGCGGCGAGTCGATGATCTCGAAATGGGCCTGGCCGGGACGCAGGTTCAGCAGCGGGGTGTAGTGCTCCTCGGTGGTCTGGTCGATGATGTCGGCGTGGCGCTGGGTGAAGGTGCCGCGCACGGTGTCCTGGCCGGTGAAGCGCACTGGGAAGCCGTCGTCCAGCAGGGTCGCGACGGCCAGATGCTCGCCGGTCGCCCAGTCGATCCCCTCGCCCGCGTCGATGGCCGCGCGGCGGTTCTCGATCACCCGGCGGACGTTCTTGTGTACGTCCAGCCGCTCGGGGATGGCGGTCAGTTTGTGGCCCAGGTCCAGCAGCTTCTGCATCTTGACGCTGGTGTCGCCGCGGCGGTCGTCGCTGTCGGGCAGGGCCAGGCCCGACCAGGCGCCGTCCAGCCAGTCGGCCTTGTTGGCCTTGTAGGTCTTGCCGGCGTCGAACTCCTTGTCGAGGAAGTCGTCGAACTCGGCGATCCAGCCGGTGAGCTCGTCCTCGGTGACCACGCCCTGGCCGATCAGTTTGCGGCTGTAGATTTCCCGGGTCGACGGGTGGTCCTTGATCTTGGCGTACATCAAGGGCGAGGTCATCGTCGGGTCGTCACCCTCGTTGTGACCGAACCGCCGATAGCAGAACATGTCGATGACCACGTCCTTGCCGAACTGCTGGCGGAACTCGGTGGCCACCTTGGCGGCGAAGGTGCAGGCCTCCGGATCGTCGCCGTTCACGTGGAAGATCGGCGCCTCGACCATCAGCGCCACGTCCGAGGGATAGGGCGAGGAGCGGGAGTATTTCGGCGCGGTGGTGAAGCCGATCTGGTTGTTGACGATGAAGTGGATCGTGCCGCCGGTGCGGTAGCCCCGCACGCCCGACAGGGTGAAGCACTCGGCGATGACGCCCTGACCCGCGAAGGCCGCGTCGCCATGCAGCAGCAGGGGCAGGACGTGGCCTCGGCCGGCGTCGGCGTTCTCGCGCAAGGCGAAAGCCTGCTTGGCGCGAGCCTTGCCCAGCACCACCGGGTTGACGATTTCCAGGTGGGACGGGTTGGCGGTCAGCGACAGGTGCACGCTGTTGCCGTCGAAGGCGCGGTCCGAGGACGCGCCCATGTGATATTTCACGTCGCCCGAGCCCTCGACGTCCGAGGGCAGGGTCGAGCCGCCTTGGAACTCGTGGAAGATCACGTGGTAGGGCTTGGCCATCACGGCGGCCAGCACGTTCAACCGTCCCCGGTGGGGCATGCCGATGACGATGTCGCGGACGCCAAGCGCGCCGCCGCGCTTGATGATCTGCTCAAGCGCCGGGACCATGGCCTCGCCGCCGTCCAGGCCGAACCGCTTGGTGCCGGGGAAGCGCTTGTGCAGGAAGCGCTCGAAGCCCTCGGCCTCGATCAGCTTCTTCAGGATGGCGACCTTGCCCTCCTTGGTGAATACGATCTCCTTGTCGCGGCCCTCGATGCGCTCCTGCAGCCAGGCCTTCTGGGCCGGGTCGGAGATGTGCATGTACTGCACGCCGACGTCGCTGCAGTAGGTCCGCTTCACGATCTGCAGGATTTCGCGAACCGTTCCGGTCTCAAGGCCCAGCACGAAGTCCAGGAAGATCGGCCGGTCATAGTCGGGCTCAGCAAAGCCGTAGGTCGCCGGATCCAGCTCCGAGGCGTCGCCCTCGGGAATGGCGATGCCCAGCGGATCGAGATTGGCCCGCAGGTGGCCCCGCATCCGGTAGGCGCGGATCATCATGATGGCGCGCAGGGAATCCAGGGTGGCGGCGCGGACCGATTCCGAGGAGGCGGTGGGCGGCGCGCGTTCGGCGATCTTCGCGCCGACCTTGGCCTCGATGGCGGGCCACATGCCGTCGATCGCGGAGAGCCAGTCCGGCCGGGCGGCGGGGGCGCCGGCCTTGGTCCAGGATCGGTCGCCGGCGGCGGCCTTCACCTCGTCGGCGCGGTCATGCAGGGAGGCGAAGAAGGCGCGCCAGGAGCCGTCGACCGAATTCGGGTCGGCCGCCCACCGCGCGTAGAGGTCCTCCACGAAGGCGGCGTTGCCGCCGTAGAGGAATGAGGTCTCGGCGAGCACCTCGTTGATCAGACCTGCGTCGTCCGCCATTTCGTCCGTTTCCCGGGGAGCCGGCCACGGACTTCGGAAGAAGGAGCCGAGCGCGGACCGCCCTTACTTAATTAGCCGTCAGGCGCTTTTCAGCACCTCGAGGAGGGTCTCGCCCAGTTTCGCCGGCGAAGGCGACACGCGGATGCCCGCCGCCTCCATCGCCGCGATCTTGTCCTCGGCGCCGCCTTTGCCGCCGGAGATGATCGCCCCCGCGTGTCCCATGCGCCGACCGGGCGGCGCGGTGCGACCCGCGATGAAGCCGACCATAGGCTTCTTGGTTGCTGAATTCTTGATGAACTCCGCCGCGTCTTCCTCGGCCGAACCGCCGATCTCGCCGATCATGATGATCGACTCGGTCTCAGGGTCCTTCAGGAACATGTCGAGGATGTCGATGAATTCGGTGCCTTTGACCGGATCGCCGCCAATTCCGACAGCGGTTGTCTGTCCAAGACCCACCTGGGTGGTCTGGAACACCGCCTCATAGGTGAGCGTGCCGGAGCGAGAGACCACGCCGACCGAACCCTTGCGGAAGATGTTGCCCGGCATGATGCCGATCTTGCAGGCTTCAGGCGTAAGGACCCCGGGGCAGTTCGGGCCGATCAGGCGCGACTTGGAGCCCGACAGGGAGCGCTTGACCTTGATCATATCGGACACCGGGATGCCCTCGGTGATGCAGATGATAAGCGGGATCTCGGCGTCGATGGCTTCCAGGATCGAGTCGGCGGCGAACGGCGGCGGCACGTAGATCACGCTGGCGTCGGCGCCGGTCTGCTGAGCCGCCTCGCGCACGGTGTCGAACACTGGCAGGCCGATGTGGGTGGTCCCGCCCTTACCCGGGGTGACGCCGCCGACCATCTTCGTGCCGTAGGCGATCGCCTGCTCGGAGTGGAAGGTGCCCTGGGCGCCGGTGATGCCCTGGCAGATGACCCGGGTGTCCTTGCCGATCAGGATGGACATTACGCACGCTCCCGGACGGCTTTGACGATCTTTTCCGCGCCGTCGCTGAGATCGTTGGCGGCGATCACGTCGAGGCCGCTTTCGTTGATGATCTTCTTCCCCAGCTCGGCGTTGGTGCCCTCGAGGCGCACCACCAGGGGCACGCTGAGGCCGACCTGCTTGACCGCGTTGACCACGCCGTTGGCGAGGATGTCGCAGCGGGCGATGCCGCCGAAGATGTTAACCAGGATACCCTTCACGTTGGGGTCGGCCATGATGATCTTGAAGGCGGCCGTGACCTTGGGCTCGTCGGCCCCGCCGCCCACGTCGAGGAAGTTGGCCGGCTCGGCGCCATAGAGCTTGATGATGTCCATGGTGGCCATGGCCAGGCCCGCGCCGTTGACCATGCAGCCGATCTCGCCGTCCAGCGCGATGTAGGAGAGATCGAACTTGGCGGCCTCGATCTCCTTGGGATCCTCCTCGGTCTCGTCGCGCAGGGCGACGATGTCGGGGTGCCGGAAGAGGGCGTTGGAGTCGAAGCTGACCTTGGCGTCCAGGACCTTCAGGTGATTGTCGCCGGTGACGATGAGCGGGTTGATCTCCAGCATGCTCATGTCCTTGGCCAGGAACGCCGCATACAGCTGACCGAGCAGCACGGCGGCTTCCTTGGCGAGGCCGCCGGAGAGGCCGAGCGCCTTGGAAAGGGTCCGCGCATGGTGCGGGAAGACGCCGGTGGCCGGATCGATCGAGAAGGTCACGATCTTCTCGGGCGTGTCGTGCGCCACGTCCTCGATGTTCATGCCGCCTTCGGTGGAGGCCACGACCGAGACCCGGCTCGTTTCGCGGTCGACCAGCAGCGACAGGTAGAATTCCTTGGCGATGTCCGCGCCTTCCTCGATGTAGAGGCGGTTCACCTGCTTCCCCTTGGGACCCGTCTGATGGGTCACCAGCACCCGGCCCAGCATCTCCTCGGCGTTGACCCGGACGTCATCGGCGGACTTGACCACTCGGACCCCGCCCTTGGCGTCGGCGCCCAGGCCCTCGAAGCGTCCCTTGCCGCGTCCGCCGGCGTGGATCTGCGACTTCACGACGAAGACCGACCCTCCGAGGTTTTTCGCGGCCCGGTAGGCCTCTTCGGCTGAGAAGGCGGCGTATCCGCGCGGGACCGCCACGCCGAACTCGGAGAGGACGGACTTGGCTTGATGCTCGTGGATGTTCATGAGGTCGCGAAACGCGTGATCTGCAGCCCGCCCGGTGCGGCGAGTGGCCGGGGTTATAGGCGCCGAGCCCCCCAGTGGCAACCGCGCCACGGGAAGAAAAAGTCGCATTGCAGCAAAGATTTGGCGACCACCGCCACCCGTATCATTTCATCATCGGGCGAAAAACACGGCCCATAGAATCCGGCCCGGCAGGAAGGCCAGACCGCCCGCCAGGAACATGCCGCCGACATACATTCCGATCATCGCGCCGCGGTGGGCGCGGACCTTGTGGCGTCGCGCCGCATAGAGGGCCGCGGGCAGGGCGACGATCACCCAGCCGGAGAGGGCGTGGACGAAGCTAAAGCTCCCGGCATTGAGCTCCCGGATAAACAGCGAGCTCACCGCCGTGGTCGCCATGGTCGCCGCCCAGGTCCAGCCCAGGGCGCGGTGCGGCAGGGTTCCCTTGGGCCCCAGCAGCAGCACGGCCCCGATCAGAAAGGTGGCGATCGCGGCGCCGAGGTGGAGCTTGATCTGCGGCGAGGCGGCCGCGATGGGCGCGAAGTCGGGCGCGGGCAGGCCGGAGGCCGCGGCGGCCAGCCCGGCCCCGGCGGCGAGGGCGAGGCTGACGGCCAGGGCCTGGGGGCTGGCGGCGGGTCTGGCAGGGTTGGACATGGGAAGGCTCCGGATTGAGGCGACGCCGCCTTCCTGCCGCGCCGATCGGGCCCGCGCAGCGGCCTCTGCACGAGCCGCCGCGTCAGCTGCGCGGACGGACGCATCCGCCGCTGGCGCTTCGCCAAACGCGGGCCGCTTCTCACCGGGCCGCAATCATGATCTCAACAGGCCCATGGCGGAGGTGCGAGAACCGAAGACTTTCGGATGGGGACCGTACGGCGACCGGGCGGCTTTCCTGCGCAGTCTGCTCGTGTCGGTGGTCGCCGGCGGTTTCCTGGCCTTTTCCGGCGCCTTCGGCATGGACGACATGGCGCTGGGCCCACGCTTCGCCTACTGGATTCCGCTGATGGCGGCCGGAACGCTGTGGGGCGCGGTCGCCGCGCGGCTGGTGTTCGGCGCCCATCCGGACGGGTCGCGGATGGTCGCGCGCATCCTGGCGGCCGGCCTGCTGATCGGGATTCCGTTCACCGGCGTGGTCTGGATCACCAACAACCTGTTCATGGGCTCGCAGATCGGACCTCGTCAGGCCCTGTCGCTGTGCGTCACCGTCACGGTCATCTCGGTGATCATGGTGGCGATCAACGCCATGGTCGCGCGCGCCGACCGGCCGGACGCGGTCCACCCCGCCGCCCCGCCCCGCTTCCTGGAACGCCTGCCGCTGAAGCTGCGCGGCGCGGAAGTCTGGGCGGTGGAATCGGAGGACCACTATCTCCGGCTACACACCTCCAAGGGCCAGGACCTGATCCTGCTGCGCCTGGCCGATGCGGTCGCCGAGCTGGAGGGGATCGAGGGAACCCAGGTCCACCGCTCCTGGTGGGTGGCCCGCGACGCCATCGCCGACGCCAAACGCGGCGACGGAAGGGCGACCCTGACCCTCAAGGACGGGTCGGAGGTTCCGGTCAGCCGGACCTACGCCAAGATCATCCGCCAGAAGGGCTGGATCTGACTGATCAGCTCGACCGGGCTCGCCACTGCTCGCGCGTCTGTCCCCAAACGTCGACGCTGTCGTTCAACGGCGGCGGCAGGACCGCGTGGCGCAGGATCGAGGAGCCCAGCCGCCGGGCCACGTTCTGGGAATTGATGTTGCCGGGGTCGATGCAGTGGATCACCTCTGTCCAGCCCAGATGGTCGAAGGCCCAGTCGATGGCCGCCGTCGCCCCCTCCGGCGCATAGCCCTTGCCCCAGTGCTCGCGGGCGATGCCCCAGCCGACCTCGGTCCCAGGCCAGCCTTCGGGCGACCAGGGGCCCAGGCGTCCGACCCAGTCGCCGCTGGCCTTCTCCACCACCGAGAACATGCTGAAGCCCGCCACCGTCCAGGCGCCGGTCATGGCGCACATGCCGCGCCAGGCGACGGGACGGGGCTGGGCGCCTCCCAGGAAGCGGCCGGCCTCCTCGTCGGCGACGAAGGCGGCCCAGGGTTCGAAATCGGCCGCGATGGGCGGGCGCAGGATCAGCCGTTCGGTCTCGAGAGTGGGGCCCAGGCTCACGATGGCGGTCTCCAGTTGGTGTTCGCAGTAGCCAAGATACGCAGGAGCGACAATCGGTTCAGCGACCGTTCAGCCGGTTGGTGCGTTCTGGCTTAGAGCAAGCTGGACACACCAACATGACCTTTCAATCGTGGGAAGACCCGCCGCCGGACATGGACCGGCGCCAACCGCGCTTTCGGCCACTGGGGCCGGACCCTGATCCCGAGCCAGAGCCCGAACCCGAACCCGAACCGCGCCGGCTTAGTCGCGGCGCGCTGATCGGGGGCGTGGCTGTCGCCTGCGTTCTGGGCCTCGGCCTGGGCGTGGTGGCTAGGCCCGATCTGATCGGACGTGGTCCCGAGCCGGCCCCGATGCAGCCGCGCCCCGCGACCGCTGAGGGGCAGATCGACATCGTGGTGGCCGCTCCGCCGCCCGCGCCACCGATCCCAACGAGTCCGCCGCTTGAGACCATGTCGCCCGACCTTGTAGAGGCGGCGACCAGGCCTCCGCCCGCGGCGTTCCCGCGGCCGTCGCCGCCGCCACCGGCTGCCAGACCCGCGTCCGCGCGATCGGTTCCGGACGCGTCTCAGTCGGCGATCGACGCCAACGTCCGCGTTCCCGAGTCTGTCCGGGCTCCTGAACCGGTCCGCGTGGCCCGTCCCAGTTTCGACTGCCGCAGGGCGACGACCCAGGCCGAGGATATGGTCTGCGCCGATCCGGCTCTGGCGGCCGCCGATCGGCAGTTGGCGCGCGCCTTCCAGCGGGCCCTCAGCGCCGGCGCGCCCTTTGACGAACTACGCGGCGAGCAGGACGACTGGCTGGAGATCCGCGAGGACGCGGCCCGGCGGTCGCCCAGCGCCGTGGCCTCGGTTTACGACCAGCGGATCGAGGAGCTGAACGCCCTGGCCGACGACGCCGGACGGCGCTGGTAGGACGACGGCCGCCGCGCCGTCGTCCCAGGTCCAGGCCTCAGCCCAGCATGTCCTTCACGGTGTCGCGCTCGCCGATCAGTTCGTCATTGGTCAGCGCGATCTTGCTCTTGGCGAAGTCGTCCATCTCGTGGCTGGTGATGACCTCGTACCCGGTGGCGGTGGTCTTCACCGGCATGCCGGCCCAGACGCCGTCGGCGAAGCCGTAGCGGCCCTGGCTCTCGACGGCGACGGAGTGGATCGCCCCGACGGTGGTCAGGTCGCGGACGTGGTCGATCAGGGCGTTGGCCGCCGAGGCCGCCGAGGAGACGCCCCTGGCCTCGATGATCGCCGCGCCGCGCTTGCCGACGGCGGGAAGGTAATCGTTCTTCAGCCAGGCCTCGTCGCCGATGACCGAGGCGGCGTCCTTGCCGCCGATCTTGGCATGGGTGAAGTCGGCGAACATGGTCGGGCTGTGGTTGCCGTAGATGAACAGGTCGGTGACCTCGGTGATCGCCACGCCGGCCTTCTGCGCCAGCTGGGCGCGGCCGCGGTTCTCGTCCAGGCGCACCATGGCGGTGAATCGGTCCTTCGGCAGGCGCTTGGCCTGGCTGGCGGCGATCATCACATTGGTGTTGCAGGGGTTGCCCACCACGGCCACGCGGGCGTCGTCGGCGGCCACGGCGTCGATCGCCTGGCCCTGGGCGATGAAGATCTTGCCGTTGTCCTTCAGCAGGTCGGCGCGTTCCATGCCCGGGCCGCGCGGCTTGGAACCGACCAGCAAGGCCCAGTTCACGTCCTTGAAGGCGACGTTGGCGTCGCCGGTCAGCACCATGTCCTGCAACAGCGGGAAGGCGCAGTCCTCCAGCTCCATGGCCACGCCCTTCAGCGCCTTCTGCGGGCCTTCGACCGGGATTTCCAGAAGTTGCAGGATCAGCGGCTGGTCCTTGCCGAACATCTCGCCCGAGGCGATGCGGAAGAGGAGGGCGTAACCGATGTTGCCGGCGGCGCCCGTGACCGCGACGCGGATCGGCTTCTTCATGGTCATGGAACTGTCCCGTGGTTGCAGTGCGAAAATTCGCGGGCGGTCTAGCCCCCATGGGCCCTTGCGGCAAGGCCAAGTGACAGGCGCGGTGCCTGCGGCTACCAAGGTTGGCGGGTCACATGGGGAAGCGGCGATGTTTCAGGCGGATCCGGCGTTCCTCGCCACCTCGCGCGAGCTTGGCGACCTGGCGCTGAGCCAGGCCCGGCTGCAGGACGACGCCCGCTACCCCTGGATCGTCCTGATCCCGCGCGTCGAGGCGGCCCGCGAGCTGGAGGACCTGTCGCGGGACGACTTGGCGATCCTCACCGACGAGATCCTGGCCGCCGGCCGGGCCGTCCGCGTCCTCGGCGCGCGGGTCGACAAACTGAATGTCGGCGCGCTCGGGAATGTCACGCCCCAGCTGCACGTGCATGTGGTGGGCCGCCGGGTCGGGGACCCGGCCTGGCCTGGGCCGGTCTGGGGCCATAGCCCCGCCGAGCCCTACGCTCCCGACTCCCTTGCCCGCGCCGTCGCGGGCGCCAAGACGGCGCTCGGCCTCTAGTCCCGGCGCAGGACCACCGGGCGGCGCTGGCCGCCCTCTTCCAGGCGGCCGATCCAGGACCCGTCGGGGGCGGCGTTGAGCACCAGGGTGGCCACCCCTGCCCCGGGACGCGGATAGAAGCTGACGATCAGCTCGCCGCCGGCGCGCTGGATAGCGCTGACGAACCCGGACGAATCGGTGGACCCGCGTCGGCGCGGATCGCGCCAGGCGCCTTCCAGCGGCGCCAGCCCGTTGTCGACCAGTTGCAGGCTGTAGAGCGCGGTTCCTTCCCGGCTGCGCAGCGTCCAGGCGCCGTCCAGCGGCCCCTGCAGGCCCTGAGCCGAGGCGGACGAGGATCGCAAACGCGCCTCATAGCTCAGGTCGAGGGAGTTCGGCGGCGCTTCGGGCGAACGGCCGGTCTCATCGACATAGGTCGGGGCGGCGAGTTCAGGGCGCGGCGCCGGGGGCGCATAGACCATGGGCGGTCGGACCACCGTGGGCGGGGGTCCCACGGGCGACGACCGATAGGGGAACGGCTCGGACGCCTGCGGCGTCGGCGGAGCGTGATTGACCGGCGGGGGCGTGTAGGCCGGCGGCGTTGGGGCGGGCGGCGCTTCGGCGGACAGGGCGTCGGCGGTCTCGAGATCAGGCGCGGCGGCGGCGGCCGGCGCGGCCTCGGGCGCGGGCGGCGGCTGGTCCAGCAGGGCCGCGATGGGGTCGGCCTCCTGCGCCGCGGCGGGCGCGGCCGCGCAGAGCGCCAGGGCCAGGGCCAGGGTGGCCTGCAGAAGCGGGGTTTTCAGTCTCAAAGCCGACATCTCACGCCGCGGCGATGGCGTCCGCGACGGCGATCAGACGCCGCGCCTCGTCCAGATGCAACCGCTCGACCATTCGCCCCTCGACCCGGATCACCCCCTTGGCCGCATTTTCCGGCAGGTCGAAGGCCGCCACAATGGCGCGCGACCAGACCACTTCGTCCGGGGTCGGGCTGAAGGCCAGGTTGGCGGCCTCGATCTGGCGCGGATGGATCAGGGTCTTGCCGTCGAAGCCGAAGGCCGCGCCCTGGGCGCACTGGGCCGCCAGGCCGGCGTCGTCCTCGATGCCGTTGAACACCCCGTCCAGAACGGTCAGGCCATAAGCCCTCCCGGCCGCCACTATCAGGGAGAGGGGGGCGGTCAGCGGCGCGCGGGCCACGTCCAGCCGGCAGCGCATCTCCTTGGCCAGGTCATTGGTCCCGGCCACCAAGGCCGACAGCCGCCCACTCGCGCCGGCGATCTGCGGCAGGGCGAAGATCGCCGCGCAGGTCTCGATCATCACCCAGAGGCGCGTGTCGCCCGATAGTCCCGCGCCGTACGCCGACACGTCGGCGGCCGAGGAGACCTTGGGGGCCAGGATCGCATCGGGATTCGCCGCCCCGGCCGCCTCCAGGTCCGCCTTGCCCCAGGGAGTGTCCAGCCCGTTGACCCGGATGACAACCTCGCGCCGGCCGAAGCCGCCGGCCTTGACCGCAGCCACCGCCTGGGCCCGCGCCAGGTCCTTGGCGTCGGGGGCGACGGCGTCCTCCAGGTCCAGGATCACCACGTCGCACGGCAGGTCCCGCGCCTTCTCGATGGCGCGCGCATTGGCGGCGGGCATGTAGAGGGCGCTGCGGCGCGGGCGGGGCAAGCTCAAGCGTCCGGCTCCATGGTTCCGATGGCGAAGCGCCCTTTTTAGGAGCTAGGATGGGTACATGACCATCCGCTACGACGACGGAGCCAAGAACGTGCTGGGCGGCGAACTCGTCCCATGCTCGCTCAACCCCGTGACCGGCTTCTTCCGCAACGGGTGCTGCGAGACCGGGCCGCACGACACGGGCATGCACACGGTCTGCGCGGTGATGACCGCCGAATTCCTGGCCTTCTCCAAGAGCATGGGCAACGACCTCTCCACGCCCATGCCGGACTACGCCTTCGCGGGGCTGAAGCCCGGCGACCGCTGGTGCCTCTGCGCCCCGCGCTGGAAGGAAGCTCTCGACGCCGGCATGGCGCCGCAGCTGATCCTCGAGGCCACCCACGAGGAGACCTTGGCCATTGTTCCGCTCGGCGTCCTCAAGGACCACGCGGTAGATGCCTAGGCGCCGTCGGATCCTCCCCCAGCGCGTCGCGCGATTTGGGGGAGGTGGCGGAGGGGGTCGAAGACCACGAGAGTCAAAGTCCCCCTCACCCGGCCATTCGGCCGGGAGCTCCTCCAGAGGGGGAGCATCTGAAGCACTCTTCAGACGAGCGGATATTCCCGCTCCAGCCGGTAGCGGGAACCCTCGGCGGTGCGCCAGCTGGAATAGAGCCCGAAGCTGGTCGCCCGGAACGGCGGCGACTTGAGCAGACTATTGGCCGCGAGCCAGGCGGCCACCTCGGTCGGATTGGGCCGGCGCAGATAGGCGAGCGTCACGTGCGGCTTGTAGACCCGGGCGTCCGGCTTCAGGCCCGCCCTTCGCGCGGCGGTCTCGCAGCGTCTGGCGAGCTGGCGCAGGCCCGGATCCTCGACAAGCCCGGCCCAGACCGCATGGATCTCATAGCCCTCGCCGAACGCGCCGACCCCTTCCAGCTCCAGGTTCAACGGCGGGCAGGTCACGATGGCCAGCTCCGCGTCCAGGTCGGCGGCGGCGTTCTCGGCCACGTCGCCGAAGAAACGCAGGGTGACGTGCAAGGCCTCCAGCGGCCGCCAGCGCGCGTCGGGCAGGCCGTCCTGGCGCGCGACCAGGCCCTCGCCCAGCTCGGGAGGAATGGACAGGGCGGCGAACAGGCGAATCATCGGCGCCTACCTAGGATGCGGAAGGACTGACGCAAACGTAATCCGCCCTCCCTTGCGTAGAACAGCCCGGACCCCGATATTCGGAGGTGCGTCCACTTGGGGCGTTTCGAAAAGGGCTTTTTCTCTGATGAGCGACTTCAACCGCGGCGCTGCTCGCACGATCCCGGTGGATCGCGCCGACATGTCGGTGGATGCGGGCCTGCGCAGCTTCATGCTCGGCGTCTACAACAAGGTTGCGTTGGGCCTGCTCGTTTCGGCCGGACTGGCCTTCCTGACCGGCAGCTTCCCGCCGGTGCGGGACCTGATGTTCTCGACCTCGCCCACGGGTCGCATCGGCTACACCCTCCTGGGCATGGTCGTGGCGTTCTCGCCGCTGGCGGTGATGCTGTTCGGCATGTTCGCCATGAAGAACGCGACCCCGCGTTCGTCCGGCATCTTCTACTGGACCATCGTCGCCCTGATCGGCGCGGGTCTCGGCGTGCTGAGCCTGGTCTATACGGGCACGTCGATCTTCTCGACCTTCCTGATCACCGCGGCGGCCTTCGGCGGCCTGTCGCTGTTCGGCTACACCACCAAGAAGGACCTGACCGGCTTCGGCAGCTTCCTGATCGTCGGCCTGGTGGGCCTGGTGATCGCCAGCCTGGTCAACATGTTCCTGCAGAACTCGGTGATGGGCTTCCTCATCAGCGTGGTGGGCGTGCTGATCTTCGCGGGCCTGATCGCCTACGACACCCAGCGCCTGAAGATGAGCTATTACGAAATGGGTGGGGACCAAGCCGCCATGGGCGTGGCGACCAACTACGGCGCGCTCAGCCTCTACCTGAACTTCATCAACCTCTTCCAGTTCCTGCTCAGCATCTTCGGCGACCGCCGCTAGATCTGGTTGAGAACCTGAAATCTCGAAGCCCCGGCGGGAAACCGCCGGGGCTTTTGCTTTGGGGCTAGTCCACCACCTTGAAGCGGCCCTTGTCGAAGAACCTCAGGACCTGGTCCAGCTCATGGCCCCGGCGCAGAATCAGGCCGCCCTGGCCGATGATCGCCCACGCGCCCTGGCGTCGCGCCAGCGATGGCCGCTTCTCGATGCGGTAGAGCGGGGCCTCCGAGGCCCGGCGGAAGATCGAGAAGATGCAGGCGTCCGCCGTGGCGCCGACGCCGTAGTCGCGCCATTCGCCGGCGGCGACCATTCGGCCATAGAGCGAGAGGATGCGCCCCAGTTCGTGGCGGTCGAAAAAGACCTGCGCGCGGGAGGTCTGGTGGGACGGATCGAAGACCATCGCCGCGAAGGGTAACCCCAAATCGCTCCGCTCGACAATCCGGGCGAAGCGTTGCGGTGGAGACACGCCCTCCGGCCAATCTAAAACAACCGTAACCTCACGCCATGGAATGACCTTATTTCGGTCTCCCGCCCGCCTGATCCACTACCGATAGTCCTAATTGTCGGTTGGTCGGAACCTGTTGGTCCCGGATCCTGAACAGCCCCCCCAGCCCCCCTGGATCGTGGGCTTCGGTCAGCCGACGCTTTATCTGCCAGACCCTCCAGTCTGGACCACATGAGACAACAGCCCGCGCGGGATGCCCCCCACCTGCGCGGGCTTCTTTATGTCTGGGTCTTGGATCGCGCCGACGTCGCCGTCAGGGCGTCCGCTGGGCCGCGGCCACGATGCGCCCGCCGTTGGGGCCCTGGACCAGGACCGCCGTGGCCAGACCGTCCTCGGTTGGGGGCGGCAGGCGATAGGCGGTGGGCCGGCCGCGCCAGCTTCCCAGCCGCCGGATCTCGCGCACCACGTTCCGGTGGGCGACTGTCTGGCCACGGTTGTCGCCCTTCTTGACCACCACGTCCTGCTCGCGGGGATCGTAGCGGACCAGCCAGACCTCGGCCCCGCCCCGAGGGACCGGTCCCGATCCCACATCAACCCGGCGCAGGCCAATGAATGCCATGTCGGGCGCGGGGCGCGCGTCCTGGGCCGCGGTGGCCAGCAGCTTGTCGACCTTGTCGGTCTGCAGGCCGCCCGCCTGGGCGTGGCCTGCGATCACCACCTGAGGCGTATAGGGTTCGCGCAAGGCCAGCCGCGTCACATAGGCCCGCTGGCGGTCGGCGAACTCCGGCTTGGCGAAGGTGTCGGGCCAGCCGAGATAGTCCCAGTAGTCGACCGGGAAGGTCAGGGCGAGCACGCCGGGCTTCTCGGCCAGCTTGCCGACATAGCTGTTGGCCTCGCCGCAGGAGGCGCAGCCCTGGGCGGTGTAGAGCTCGATGACCACGGGCGGCTTGGCCGCCGCGGCCAGGCCAGGGGTCGCGATGAGGGTCAGGCACAAAAGCGCGGCTTTACGCATCGTGGCGCAATAAAGCGGACTTCCCCGGAGAATGAATTTCAACAAGGTGTGACCGGCTGCGGCGGGGAAGATGCAGGAGGTCCGCGGTGCGGCGAACCTCCTGCCTCAAGTCATGGGGTTAGGCGGCCGAGCGCGCGAGGTTGCGCAGCACGTAGTTCAACACGCCGCCATGCTTGTAGTACTCGAGCTCGGTGGGCGTATCGATCCGGCAACGGACCGGGAAACGCGCGATGCGGCCGTCCGACGGACGATACATCTCCACCGTCAGCTGCTTGCGGGGCGAGAGCTCCGTCAGGCCGCGGATGGTGACGATCTCCTCGCCGGTCAGGTTCAGCTTCTGCCAGCCTTCCTGGGTGAACTGCAGCGGCAGCACGCCCATGCCGACCAGGTTCGAGCGGTGGATGCGCTCGAAGCTCTCGGCGATCACCGCGCGGACGCCCAGCAGCTTGGTGCCCTTGGCCGCCCAGTCGCGCGACGATCCGGTGCCGTATTCCTTGCCCGCGAACACCACCGCCGGCCGGCCTTCCGACTGGTAGCGCATGGCCGCGTCATAGATCGACATGACGTCGCCGGACGGGAAGTGCTTGGTCACACCGCCCTCGATGTCGGCGGTGATCTTGTTGCGGATCCGGATGTTGGCGAAGGTGCCGCGCATCATGACCTCGTGGTTGCCGCGGCGCGCGCCGTAGGAGTTGTACTCCGTCGGCGGAACCTGGCGTTCGCGCAGATAGACGCCGGCCGGGGCCGTCGCCTTGATCGAACCGGCCGGGCTGATGTGGTCAGTGGTGATCGAGTCGCCGAACACCCCCAGCACCCGGGCCTCGACGATGTCGACCACCGGGGTCGGCTCCATCTTCAGGCCCTGGAAATAGGGTGGGTTCTGGACATAGGTGGAGCCCGTGTCCCAGGCGTAGGTCTGGCCGCCGGCCACCTTGATGCCCTGCCAGTTCTTGTCGCCCTTGAAGACGTCGGCGTAGCGGGTGTCGAACATCTTCTTGGTGACGTGCTTGCGTTGCAGGACGGCGATTTCTTCCGAGGTCGGCCAGATGTCCTTCAGGTAGACCGGCTTGCCGTCCTTGCCCTCGCCGAGCGGCTCGGTGGTCAGGTCGATCTTCATGGAGCCGGCGAGCGCATAGGCGACCACCAGGGGCGGCGAGGCCAGGTAGTTGGCCCGCACGTCCTGGTTCACCCGGCCTTCGAAGTTGCGGTTGCCCGACAGCACCGAGCAGGCCACCAGGTCGCCCTGGTTCACAGCGTCGGAAATGGCTTCCGGCAGCGGGCCGGAATTGCCGATGCAGGTGGTGCAGCCGTAACCGACCAGATTGAAGCCCAGCGCATCCAGCGACTTGGTCAGGCCCGCGGACTTGAGATAGTCGGTGACCACCTGGGAGCCGGGCGCCAGCGAGGTCTTCACCCAGGGCTTCACCTTCAGGCCCTTTTCGACCGCCTTCTTGGCGACCAGGCCCGCGGCGATCAGCACCGAGGGGTTGGAGGTGTTGGTGCAGGAGGTGATGGCGGCGATCACCACGTCGCCGTGGCCGACGTCGAACTTCTCGCCGGCCACCGGGATCCGGGCGTCGGGAGCGTCGCCCTTGCCGAAGTCCTTGGTGAGCGCGAGGGCGAACTCGGCGGCGGCGTCGGAGAGCAGAACGCGGTCCTGCGGACGCTTCGGTCCGGCCAGCGAGGGCAGGACGGAGCCGAGGTCGAGCTCCAGGGTGTCGGAGAACACCGGATCGGCGTCGCCCGGCTCGACCCACATGCCCTGTTCCTTGGCATAGGCCTCGACCAGCGCCACGCGCTCTTCGGCGCGTCCGGTCGCCCGCAGATAGTCGATGGTCGACTTGGTCACCGGGAAGAAGCCGCAGGTGGCGCCGTATTCCGGAGCCATGTTGGCGATGGTCGCCTGGTCTTCCAGGGTCAGGCCCGACAGGCCGGGGCCGAAGAACTCGACGAACTTTCCGACCACGCCCTTCTTGCGCAGCATCTGGGTGACGGTGAGCACCAGGTCGGTGGCCGTCGCGCCTTCCGGCATCGCGCCGGAAAGCTTGAAGCCGATGACCTCGGGAATCAGCATCGGGATCGGCTGGCCCAGCATGGCGGCCTCGGCCTCGATGCCGCCCACGCCCCAGCCCAGGACCGCCAGGCCGTTGACCATCGTGGTGTGGCTGTCGGTGCCGACCACGGTGTCGGGATAGGCGACGGCGTCGGAGCCTTCCTCACCCAGCCAGACGGTCTGTGCGAGGTACTCGAGATTCACCTGGTGACAAATTCCGGTGCCCGGGGGCACGACGCGGAAGTTGTTGAAGGCCGAGGAGCCCCAGCGCAGGAAGCGGTAGCGCTCGATGTTGCGCTCGTATTCGCGCTCGACGTTCTCACCGAAGGCCTTGGCGGTGCCGAAATGATCGACCATCACCGAGTGGTCGATGACCAGGTCGACGGGGTTCAGCGGGTTGATCTTCTCCGGGTCGGCGCCCAGGCTGGTCATGGCGTCGCGCATGGCGGCCAGGTCGACCACGGCGGGCACGCCGGTGAAGTCCTGCATCAGCACCCGGGCCGGGCGGAAGCTGATCTCGTGTTCCACCGAGCCCTTGTTGTCGAGCCAGGCGGCCAGCGCCTTCAGGTCCTCGGGGGTGACGGTCTTGCCGTCTTCGTTGCGCAGCAGGTTTTCCAGCAGCACCTTCATGGAGACCGGCAGGCGCGAGACGCCCGAAAGACCGGCTTCCTCCGCGGCGCGAAGGCTGTAGTAGACGTAGGACTTGCCGCCCACCGCGAGTTCGCGGCGGCTATTCAAACTGTTGGCTGACGCCATTTTCAAGGATCCTTCCTCTGTTCGCGGCCGCTCAACGTCCAATCCGGGGATCGCGCGCTTTTGGAGGCGGACACACAGCGTTCGCCCCAGCGCCGCGTACGCCCCCCGAGGTGGCGACGGCCGCGCGCGTCATAGCCCGTGGAACTCGGCTCGTCCATGCGGCGGGGACCACCCTGAGATGATCGCGGGCCTGGAGATCGGAAACCTGGCCCTTCGCCGGGGCGGGCGCCTGCTGTTCCAGGGCCTGGACCTGACCCTGAAGGGGGGCGAGGCCGCGGCGCTCACCGGCCGAAACGGGGCGGGCAAGACCAGCTTGCTGCGCGCCATCGCAGGCCTGGTGGGGCTGGAGGCCGGCAGCATCGGCTTCGGCGATCTCGACCCCGTCCTGGCCCGCAGCGACCATATCCACCTGGTCGGCCACCAGGACGGCCAGAAGCCCGCTCGCACTGTGCGCGAGGAGCTCGAATTCTGGACGCTTTGGACCGGCGGGACTCCGACCTCGGCCGAGACCGCCGCCCAGGCCCTGGAACTGACGCCCCTGCTCGACCTTGAGGTCCGGCGCCTGTCGGCCGGCCAGAGGCGCCGGCTGGCCCTGGCGCGGCTGCTGGCCGCTCCGCGCGGCCTGTGGCTGCTGGATGAGCCTCTGAGCCCCCTCGACGCCGACTGGCGGGTGCGGTTCGGGGCGATGATGGCGCAACACCTGGCCGGCGGCGGGATGATCGTCGCCGCCGTCCACGACCCCCTGCCGATCCCCGCCAAGGCGCTGGAGATTTCCGCCCAGGGGAACGAAGCATGAGCCGCGCCCTGGCCCTGCTCCGCCGCGAGACGGCCCTGGCCTGGGGCCGCGGCGGCGGGCCGTTGGTCTCGGTGGGATTCTACGCCGGGGTCGCCACCCTGCTGCCGCTCGCCATCGGGCCGGAGTCCGCGCGGCTGGTGGCCGTGGCGCCGGGCGCGGCCTGGGTCGCCCTGGCGCTCGCCGCCCTGCTCTCGCTGGATCGCCTGTTCGAGCGCGACTACGAGGACGGGGCGCTGGACCTGCTGGTCATGGCCCCGACACCCCTGGAGATCACCTGCGCCGTCAAGTGTCTGGGCCAGTGGATCGCGACCGCCGCACCCCTGGGCCTGGCCGCCCCGATCGCCGCCATCGCGCTGGGCGCCGAGCCGCGCCTTGCGCCGCTGATCTTCGCCTGCGCCCTGGTCGGCGGCCTGGCCTTCGCCTTCATCGGCGGCATCGGGGCGGCGCTCAGCCTGGGCGCACGGCGTGGCGGGTTGCTCACCGCCGTGATCGTCCTGCCCCTGTTCGTCCCACCGGTGATCTTCGGCGGCGGAGCGCTGGACGCCATGGCCGGCGGCATGCCCTGGGCCTCGGGCTTCCTGCTGCTCAGCGCCTACGCGGCGGCCGCGGTGGCGCTCGGGCCCGTCGCCATGGCCGCAGCCTGCCGCAACGCGCTTTCCTAGCGACGGACTCCGGACGGCCGCGCGTTCAAGATGCGAGGGGCGTGAAACTGGAGTTGCGATCTATGAAACTTGGAAAGCTCGCGCCGCTGGCCTTGGGCGGCGTCATCCTATCGGCGGGTCTCGCCACGGCGAGCATCGCCCAACAGCCGCCGCCGGCCGCGGCCATGCCCGGCCACGGCGAGCACGACGGACGGCATGGCGGCATGCGCCACGCCGATCCGGCCGAACACGCCGCCAAGCGCGCCGAGCATCTGCGCGCGGCCCTGCAGCTGCGTCCCGACCAGGAAGCGGCGCTCAAGGCCTTCATCGACTCCCACCAGCGGCCCGCCGGCGCCCGCGAGAAGCACCACGAAGGCCGCGGCGAGATGGCCGGGCTCACCACCCCGCAAAGACTGGACGCCAGGAAGGCGCGGATGGCCGAACACCAGGCGCGGTTCGAACAGCACGCGGCGGCCACCAAGCGGTTCTACGCCCAGCTCTCGCCCGCCCAGCAGAAGGCCTTCGACGCCCTGCACGCCGGACGTGGCGGTCACGGCGGCGGCCGGCATCATGGCGGCATGGGCGGACGCAGCTAGACCCTGATCGCGGGGCGGGCCCAGCGTCCGTCCCGCGACATTACGAATGCTTCGCCTGGAAGCGCCGCCATTGGCTACATTTCGCCATGGTCGGCGCGGATCGTCGATCTCTCGGCAACCGCCATCAGGGAGAAACGGCGATGACTCGAGCCTTGACCTGGCTGCTCGCGGGAGCCGCCCTGTCCCTTTCCGCCGGCGCGGCGCTCGCCGCCGATCCCAAACCGGCGCCGGCCCCCACGACCGCGGCCACGGAATTCGTGGACGAGGGGAGCCATGCCGGCGCCGATCGGCACGCCATGATGATGGGCCATGGCCACAGCGGCGGCCACCTGAGCGCGATCCTGCAGCTTCGCCCCGACCAGGAGCCGGCGCTCAAGGCCTATCTCGAGGCCGTGAAACCCAAGCACGAGCACAGGGTCGGCTTCGACCGCGCCGCCGAACAGCGCTCCACCCTCGCGCGGCTGGACGAGATGGAGGCGCGGATGGCCGAACACCAGGGCGCCCTACGGGCACGCATCGCCGCGACGCGGACCTTCTACGCGGCCTTGGACGAGCGTCAGAAGCGCGCCTTCGACGAGATGCCGATGATGATGTTCGCCGGCCCCGGCTTCGGGCCCATGCCGCTCGGCCCCATGGCGGTGATGCACCGCATGCCGAAGATGCACCCGATGCCAGGGATGCATCACTTCGACGGCGAGACCCTGCCGCCGCAGCCGCCAATGCCCCCGGAGCCCCCCGCTCCGCCGCGGTCGCCGCGCTAGGCGCCTTGCCCACGGCCGCGCCGGGGTCTAATCCGCCCGCATGATCCCGGCGCCGGCCTTTCTGTCGAACCCTGAGCGGTTCATGGCCTTCTCCCGCTGGGCCGCGCCGATGTTCGGCGTTCTGGCGGCGTGCCTGGCCGCCGCCGGACTGTGGCTGAGCTTCACCGCGCCCGAGGACTACCAGCAGGGCGACACGGTGCGGATCATGTTCATCCACGTGCCCGCCGCCTATATGAGCATGTTCGTCTATGCCTGCCTGGCCGGAGCGAGCTTCCTGTCGCTCATTTTCCGCCACGCCCTGGCTGACGCCGCGGCGCGGGCGGCCGCCCCGCTGGGCGCGGCCTTCACCTTCCTGGCGCTTGTGACGGGTTCGCTCTGGGGACGCCCGATGTGGGGGACCTGGTGGGAATGGGATGCGCGCATGACCTCGGTGCTGATCCTGTTCCTGCTTTACGTGTCCTACATGGCGCTGCGCGCCTCGCTGGACGACGAGACAAAGGCGGCTCGCGCGGCGGCGATCCTGGCCCTGGTGGGAATCGTCAACCTGCCCGTCGTCAAGTTCTCGGTCGACTGGTGGAACAGCCTGCATCAGGGCGCATCCGTGTTCCGGGCGGACGGCCCCGCGATGCCGCCGATCTTCCTTTGGCCACTTGGCCTGATGGCGCTGGCCTACACGGCGGCCTTCGGGTCGCTGTGGCTGGTGGGCATCCGCGCCGAAGTCTGGCGCCGTCGCGCCGAGGCCGCCGCCCTGCGCGCGGCGAGGAGCTGACATGCTGGACCTCGACGCCGGCAAGTACGCGGCCTTCGTATGGCCGGCCTACGCGATCACCGCGGCGGTTTTCGGCGGCATGATCTGGGCGACCTTGGCCCGAGCCCATCGCTGGCGCCGCCGCGCGGAGAAGGAGGGCCAGTGAGCCGCTGGCTGGCGATCCTGCCGCTGGTCGCCCTGGCGGCGCTGGCCTTGCTGTTCGGGGTCTACTCGCTGAAGCGCGACCCGCAGGTGCAGCCTGACGCCCTGGTGGGCAAGCCGGTCCCCGAACTCACCCTGCCGCGCCTGGACGACGGCCGGCCCGCCGCCCTGCGCACGGCCCTGGGCGAGGGCCCCGCCCTGGTCAACGTCTTCGCGTCCTGGTGCGCGCCCTGCGAGATCGAGCATCCGGTGCTGGTCGACCTGCGGCGCCAAGGCGTGCGGATCGTCGGCGTCGCCTACAAGGACGCGCCGGAGAACACCAAGGCCTTCCTGGGGCGGCTGGGCGATCCCTTCGCCGAACGGCTGGTGGACCGCGACGGACGCGCCGGCATCGAGCTCGGCGTCACCGGGGTGCCGGAGACCTACCTGGTCGGCGCCGACGGGGTGATCCTGGCCAAGCACACCGGCCCCCTGACCGCCGAAACCGCCCGCGCGCTGATGGCCAAGGCGCGCCGTTAACCAAACCTTGAGGTGGCGCAGGCAGGTTCGCCAGGACTTCGTTAACCATAAGGTCCGCCCGTGAGCACGGTCCGCCCGCCGATCTTTCCGCAGACCCAGGTCCCCGGCCAAGGCGTCCAGCCGTCGCGCAATCCGGGCCAGCGCGCCTTCTTCGAAGCCGCGCTCGGCAAGGCCGCGCCCCAGGCCGCCCCGGCGATGGCCGCGCCCGCCGCCGCGCCGGTTCAGAAGATCCCCACGTCCCTGCCCGCCGATCCTCCGGAGAAGATCCTGCGCCCGGGCTCGCTGCTGGATATCCGGGTCTAGGTTCGCCCCGGAACTTGGTAGGGTTGGGGCGGCGGCTCTAAGCCGCCTTCTTCAGCTTCTTCTTCTTCGGCTTGGCAGCCTTTTCGGCCTTCTTGGGCTTGTCGGCCTTGGGCGGCTTCTCGGCCGGCGGATCGGCGGCCTGCTCGCCGGCCCGGACCAAGTCGCGCAGGGCGCCGACCAGGGCCTCGCGCTTGTTGGAGCCCAGCAGTTTCAGCAGCCGGGCGTCAGCCTTGGCCATCTTCGGCCGAGCCTCATCCAGAGCGACGCGCCCTGCGTCGGTGAGGCTGACCGCGTTGGCGCGCGCGTCCGAGATCGAGCGCTGGCGCTCCAGCAGGCCCTTGGCGATCATCCGCGCGGCCATGTCGGCGAGCGTCGAACGGTCGATGCCGGTGATCTTCACCAGGTCGGTCTGGGTCAGGCCCTCGTGGGCCTCCACCGCGGCCAGGACCGCGTACTGACGCTGGGTGATCGCGCCCGTCCCCAACTCGTCGCCGTAGATGTCGAGGGCGAGCTGCAGTGCCCTGTGCAGAAGGTGGCTGGGAGAGCGGTCGAGGGCCGGCAGCCCCTTGCCCGACTTGTCGTTCGACTTGGTCTTGGCCATCGGCTGTCCCAATCTGAGCGTCATCCGCACGCTGACGCTAGCGCGCCACGGTGTCGATTTGACGACAGATGGTCCGTGGGCGGCGCAACCGCCAGGGGTCTACTCCGAGAAGGTCATTCGACGTGCGGCGGCGGCGGTTCGTCGGTCTTGGCGTATTTCATCATCAGCGGCACCTGGGCGAATGAGAAGATCACCGTCAGGACCAGGATGCCCGGGAAGCGGAAGGCCACCCAGATGTCGTCCGGCTGGGTGCGCCAGACCGCCTCGTTCAGTCCGGCCAGGGCCAGGAAGAACAGGGCGTAGTGCAGGGTCAGCCGCCGCCAGCCCTCATCCGGCATCTGGATAGACTCGCCCATCAGCAGCTTCAGCGGGTTCTTGCGCAGGGCCAGGCCGCCCAGCAGGGCGAGCCCGAAGACGGTGTTCATCACCGTCGGCTTGATCTTCAGCAGCCGGGGGTCATGGAAGAACAGGGTGAGCGAGCCGAAGAACAGGGCCGCTACCCCGCCGATCAGGGGGAAGGGCGCGATCCGCCGCTCGACGATGAAGCCCACGGCGAGCGCGACGGCCGAGCCGGCGACCAGGGCCCAGGTCGCCTGCATGAGCGCCTCGGACTGGGCCACGCCCGAGACCCTGAAATAGATGAAGGCGGCGAGGAAGGCGATCAGTCCGCCGAAGTCGACGAAGCTGCGCACGTACTTCTTCATGGTGGGCGACAGGGTCATGCGTCCTCCAGACCGACCAGGGTACGGGCGAAGGCGCGCGCCTTGAAGGGCTGGAGGTCCTCGATCCCCTCGCCCACGCCGATCAATTTGATGGGACTGTCACTGGCCTGGGCCACCGGCACCAGGACCCCGCCGCGGGCGGTGCCGTCCAGCTTGGTCATCACGATCCCCGACACCCCGATCTGGTTGCCGAAGATGTTCTCCTGGGCGAGCGCATTGCGGCCCACCGTGGCGTCCAGGACCAGCAGGGTCTCATGCGGCGCGTCGGGCAGGGTCTTCTTGACCACCCGGATCACCTTAAGGAGCTCGTCCATCAGGCCCTGCTTGTTCTGCAACCGGCCGGCGGTGTCGATCAGCACCACGTCGTGGCCGTTCTCCTTGGCCGTCTCGATGGCGTCGAAGGCCAGGCCCGCGGCGTCCGAACCGGTGGGCCGCGACATGAAGTCGGCCTGCGCCCTGTCGGCCCAGATCTTGAGCTGCTCGACGGCCGCGGCGCGGAAGGTGTCGCCGGCCACCACCAGGACCTTGGCCCCCCGCCCGGTCAGGTCGGCGGCGATCTTGCCGAGCGTCGTGGTCTTGCCGGAGCCGTTCACCCCGATGAACAGCACCACATAGGGCTTGGGTCCGGACAGCGGGTCGAAGTCGCCCTCGCGGGATTCCAGCTCCTCTCCGATATACTCGGCCAGGGCTTCCTTGATCTCGCCCTCATCGACGCTCTTGCCGAACTTGGCGTCGGAGAAGCGCTGGGTGATGCGGGCGGCCGAGTGCGGGCCGAGGTCGGCCTCGATCAGCATCTCTTCCAGCTCGTCGAGCTTGGCCTGGTCCAGCGGCTGCTTGGTGAAGGTGGAGACCACCTGCTCGGTCATCTGCTTCGACGAGCGCGACAGCCCGCTGGTCAGACGCTGGAGCCAGCCCTTTTTCGGTTCGGTCATGGGCGGGCTTCTAGCGGGAAGAGGGCTTGCGCGATAGAGCTTGGGGCATGGACGCTTTGGCCGCCACCCTCGTCTGGCTCGACTTTGGCGCCGTAGCCGTCTTTGGGGCCACCGGGGCGCTCGCCGCCGCGCGCCGCAAGCACGACATCATCACCTTCGGCTTCTTCGCCGCCGTGACTGGGGTCGGAGGCGGCACCCTTCGCGACCTGCTGATCGGCGCGCCGGTCTTCTGGGTGGACCGGCCAGGCTACATCCTGGCCTGTCTGGCCGCGGCCCTGGCGGTCTGGGTGTTCGGCGCCGGCCAGGCGCGGATGCGGGTGCTGCTCTGGCTCGACGCCCTGGGCATGGCCGCCTACAGCGTGGTTGGCGCGGCCAAGGCCGGCGCCCTGGACGTGGCGCCGTTTTCCGCCGTGGTCATGGGCGTGCTGACCGCCTGTTTCGGCGGGGTGATCCGCGACGTCCTCGCCCACGAGCCCTCTGTGCTGCTGCGCCGGGAGATCTATGTGAGCTGCGCCCTGATCGGCGCCGGGGTCTTCGTCGTGCTGGAGCTGGCGGGCGTGCCCTCGATCCCGGCCGGTATCGCCGGGTTCCTGGCCGCCTTCCTGATCCGCACCGGCGCCATCCTCTGGGGCTGGAGCCTGCCGGGCTTCCCGGGACGCGGGCGCGACCGCGAGCCGGACAGGTCCTAGGGCGCCGGCGGCCAAGTCTCGGTGTCGTGGTCGGGATGCTGGCGGCTGACCACGGCCTCGTAATGGGCCTGCATCTGCGCCTGATGCGTGGCCGGCGGCGTCGGGAGGTCGGCCGTTCCCGCGGTCCAGGGCAGGGCGCTGTCCAGGGCCATCTGCACCACCGGCGCGATCGGCGCCGGGTCGTCGAAAGCGGCGATGGCCAGATCTATTACCTTGTCGCTCCACTCGAAGGTCAGCGGCGTGCCGCAGTCGCCGCAGAAGCCGCGTTCAACCTTGTTGGAGCTGGCGAAGCGCTTGCGCGCGCCCCGCGTCCATTCCAGCTCGGCGATCTTCACCGAGACCAGGGCGCCGTAGGGCGCGCCGAACGCCTTCTGGCACATGCGGCAATGGCAGATGGACGGCCGGCCCAGGGAGCCGGTGACGCGGAACCGCACCGCGCCGCACTGGCACCCGCCGGTCTCACCGCTCATTCCGCCGCCTCCAGGATCGCTACGTGGCCCAGCGCCTTGCCGCCCGCATGGCCGACGATCCGCATCGCGACGATCGAACCCACCGCCGCCTCGCCCGTGAAGGCGATCTCAGTGAAGTCCTCCGCCCGCGCCACGCCCTCGCGCTCCACCAGGCCGGTGATCGTCCGGCCGACCTGGCGCTCCAGATGGCGGACCAGAGCCGCCTCGCCCACCGCCCGCAGGCGCGCGGCGCGGTCCTTGATCACCGGACGCTGCAGCTGCGGCATCCGCGCCGCGGGCGTGCCCGGACGGGGACTGAACGGGAAGACGTGCAGGAACGACAGGCCGCCCTCTTCCACCAGCCGCAGGGTGTTCTCGAACATCTCCTCGGTCTCGGTCGGGAAGCCGGCGATCAGGTCGGCGCCGAACGCCGTATCGGGCCGCACGGCGCGGACATCGGCGATCAGCTTCAGCGCGTCGGCGCGCAGGTGGCGGCGCTTCATGCGCTTGAGGATCATGTCGTCCCCAGCCTGCAGCGACAGGTGCAGATAGGGCATGAGCCGCGGGTCTTCGGCCAGGCAGCGCATCAGGTCCGGATCGATCTCGGCTGCGTCGATGGACGACAGCCGCAGGCGCGGCAGTTCCGGGACCAGCTTGAGGATACGGGCGACCAGCTGGCCGAGCGTCGGCTGACCCGGCAGGTCGGCGCCCCAGCTGGTGATGTCCACCCCAGTCAGCACCACCTCGAGATAGCCCTGGGCGGTGAGCTTGCGGACCTGCTCCACCACCTCGCCGGCGGCGGCCGAGCGGGAATTGCCCCGGCCATAGGGGATGACGCAGAAGGTGCAGCGGTGGTCGCAGCCGTTCTGGACCTCGACATAGGCCCGCGCCCGGTCCTTCAGCCCGTCGATCAGGTGGCCGGCGGTCTCGCGCACGCTCATGATGTCGTTGACGCGGACCCGGCCTTCCGGCGCGCTGGCCGAATAGGCGCCGGCCTGAGACTTCTCGGCGTTGCCCAGCACCAGGTCGACCTCGGCCATTCCGGCGAAGGCGGCGGGATCGATCTGGGCGGCGCAGCCCGTGACAATCAACCGGGCGTCGGGCCGTTCGCGGCGCGCCTTGCGGATCGCCTGACGAGCCTGGCGGACGGCCTCGCCGGTCACCGCGCAGGTGTTGAAGACGATGGCGTTGGCCAGCCCGTCCTCGCTCGCCCGCGCGCGGATGACCTCGCTTTCATAGGCGTTGAGCCGGCAACCGAACGTGACGATGCGAACATCGACGTCGTCGCCGGGCGCGGCCACGGGCAGGTCCATATCAGGGCTTTGCGCCGACACGCTTCTTGTCCTTGGCCTGGAGGATCACGGTTGCGACGGCGCAGATGTCCTTGTTCTCGAAGGGGCCCGAGATCCGCGAGTCGGTGGCGTCGTCGCGGTTGTCGGCCAGGATGTACCAGTCCTCCGGCCCCAGGCGCACGGGGGCGATGTCGTCGAACAGCGCCTCCTCGCCGCTGGCCAGGGTGAAGTAGCTGCGCCCGTTGCTCAGGGTCTCCTGCACCACCGCGCCGGCCCCACCGGGCGCCTCGCCGACGCGGGCGGCAGGCACGGTGCGGCCGTCGATCACCAGCCGGCCGCGGCGGATCCGCAGGGTCTGGCCGGGTCCCGCGACCACGCGGCCGAGATAGGGCTGGGCCTTGTCCTTGGGGCGGTAGACCACCACGTCGCCGGGCTGCGGATGGGTCTGGCCACACATGCCCTCCAGCATGTCGGCCCCGACCAGGTCGCCCTTTTCGAGATTGGGACGCATGGAATCCGAACTCATCGCGTAGGTGGCGATGGGCGGGCTGGCGGCTCCCAGCAGCGGCGCCAGGATGAGGCCGAGGATGGCGATGCGTCGGGTCACGGCAGGGTCCCGGTGAAATCCACCTGGGCGGGTCCGGTCATGATCACATGGCCGTCGGACTCGCGCCACTCGATGGTGAGCTCGCCGCCGTCCAGCACCAGGGTGGCCTTGTTGTCGGTCAGGCCGCGGCGGTGGGCAGCGACCAGGGCCGCGCAGGCGCCGGTGCCGCACGCCTTGGTCAGGCCCGCCCCGCGCTCCCACACCCGCAGGCGGATGCGGTCACGGGCGACGATCTGGGCGAAGCCGACATTCACGCCTTCCGGGAAGAGATGGTGGTGCTCGATCATCGGCCCGACCTGGACCACCGGCGCGGTCTCGATGTCGGGCACGAAGAACACCACGTGCGGGTTCCCCATGGAGACGCAGCCCGGAGTGTGCAGGATCGGGGCGTCGATGGGCCCGACCTGCAGCTCTATCCCCTTGGTGTCCATCTCCTCGGCGAGCGGGATGTCCGTCCAGTCCAGGCCCGGGACGCCCATGTCGACGCTGACGATCCGGTCGCCGGCCCGGGTCGCGGTCAGCAACCCCCCTTGCGTCTCCATCACCGCCTGGTCGCGCCCCGAGGCCTCCATCAGCAGCCAGCCGACGCAGCGGCTGGCGTTGCCGCACGCGCCCACTTCCTCGCCGTCGGCGTTCCAGAAGCGCACGGCGGCGTCGGCCTTGTCCGAGGCCTCGATGGAGACCAGCTGGTCGCAGCCGATGCCGGACTCGCGGCTCGCGATCGCGCGCACCTCTTCAGGCGTCGGCGCGAAGGGCGCGGATCGGGCCTCGACCACGACGAAGTCGTTGCCGAGCCCGTTCATCTTCAGGAACGGACGGCTCATGATGGCGGGCTATATAGGGGAGAATTGTCCGCCGATCACCTTTAGGAAGACAGGCCCTGCCCGGCCGACCTATCCATGGCGTCATGAAACTCTTCCCCGCGGCGCTCGCAGGCGCCCTGCTCATCGCCCCGGCCGCCGCCGTCGCCCAGGCCGAGGACCCCTTCATCTGGCTCGAGGACATCGACTCGCCGCGGTCGATGGCCTGGGTCGAGGCGCAGAACGCCAAGGCCGCCAAGCGCCTGGAAGGCGACGCCCGCTACGACCCGTTCCTGGCGCAGGGCCGGGCGATCTTCACCGCCGAGGATCGCATCGCCCAGCCGACTTTCCGCGGCGCGGGCGTGGACAATTTCTGGCAGGACTCGGTCAACACCCACGGGATCTGGCGCAGCGCCTCGCTGGCCTCCTATCGCGGGGCCGATCCGGCCTGGGATGTGCTGCTCGACCTCGACGCCCTGGCCAAGGCCGAGGGCAAGAACTGGTTCTGGAAGGGCGCGACCTGCCTCAAGCCGGCGGAGACCACCTGCCTGGTCAGACTCTCCAACGGCGGCGGCGACGCGGTCGAACTGCGCGAGTTCGACACCGCCAGGAAGGCCTTCGTCGAGGGCGGATTCCGGCTGGCCGAAGGCAAGCAGGAGGTGGACTGGATCGATCGCGACAGTCTGATCGCGTCACGGGAGTGGACTCCGGGCGAAGTGACCAGTTCCGGGTACGGCTATGTGGTCAAGATCGTCAGCCGTTCCGGCGACCCCAAGGAGATCTTCCGTGGGGAAAAGTCCGATGTCGCCGCGAATGGCGCCGTTCTGCGCGGCCAGGGCGGCAAGGTGGATGGAATCCTGATCCGGCGCGGCCTGTCGTTCTTCGAGTCCGAACATAGCCTGTACGCCGACGGCCTGCTGACCCGGGTGCCGTTGCCGCGAAAGGCGCAGTTCAAGGCCTATGTGGATGGCGTCATGGTCTTCACCCTGCAGAAGGCGTGGTCCGGCTTCCAGAGCGGGGCCTTGATCGGCGTCGATCCCGCCACCCTGAAGCCGGAGTTGATCTTCCAGCCCAGTCCGCGTCAGGCGGTCCGCGACGTCGCCGACACCAAGGGCATGCTGGCTGTCGAACTGCTGGAGGATGTGAAGGGCGCGATCGACGTCTATGATCGCAGGAACGGCAAGTGGACCGTTCGGCGCCTGGCCCTGCCCAAGGACGCCACCCTGACCCTGCGCTCGACCTCGGGGAAGGACGACCAACTGTTCGTCGCCGGCGAGACCTTCCTCACACCCAACAGCCTCTGGCTGGCCGACGCCGCCACGGGCCAGGCCCGGCAGGTCAAGACCCTGCCCGCCCGCTTCGACGCCTCCAGGGACCGGGTCGACCAGTACTGGGCGACCTCCAGCGACGGAACCAAGATCCCCTATTTCGTGGTCCGCCCGAAGACCGCCAAGCTGGACGGCTCGACCCCGACCATCATGTACGGCTACGGCGGCTTCGAGGTCGCCAAGCCGCCGGTCTACATCCCGGAAATGGGCAAGATCTGGCTGGAGCGCGGCGGCGCCTATGTCATCGCCAATATCCGCGGCGGCGGGGAGTTCGGACCGGCCTGGCACCAGTCGGTGTTGCGTGAGAAGCGCCAGCTGGCCTTTGACGACTTCGCCGCCGTGGCCCGCGACCTGGCCACGCGGAAGATCACTTCGGCGCGCCGGCTCGGCATCTACGGCCGCTCCAACGGCGGCGTGCTGACCACAGTGTCGCTCACCCAGCATCCCGAGCTCTGGAACGCCGTGGTGGTGGAGAGCCCGCTGACCGACATGCTGCGCTACCACAAGCTCTCGGCCGGCGCCTCGTGGGTGGGCGAGTACGGCGATCCGGAGGTCCCGGCCGACCGCGCCATCATCGCCAAGTATGACGGCTACCTGAACCTCAAGCCCGGCCGGAAATATCCCGAACCCTATGTCACGACCAATACCCGCGACGACCGTGTGCATCCCGGTCACGCCCGCAAGTTCGCCGCCAAGCTCGAGTCTCTTGGCTATCCCTACCTCTATTTCGAGAACACCTTCGGCGGCCACGCCAACGACGCCGACCCCGAGCTGAACGCCCGGCGCTGGGCGAGGCACTATGTCTATCTGAGCCAGAAGTTGTTCGACTGATGCTGAAGATCGGTTGGCTTGCCAAGGATGATCCGGCGGCCTTCGAGGCGGCGTTCGCCGACATGGGGTGGATCAAGCCGGCCGCCCAGTACGAGCGCTATCTCGACGAGCAGACCGCCGGCGAGCGGCCCGTGCTGGTGGCTCGCCTGGACGGGGCCTTCGCGGGCTATCTGACCGTGCGCTGGGAATCCACCTACCGGCCGTTCCGGGCGATGGGGATTCCGGAGATCCAGGATTTCAACGTCCTACCCCCATTCCGCCGCCAGGGTATCGGCTCACGCCTGATGGACGCGGCCGAGGCCCTGATCGGCGAGCGTTCGCCGGTGGCCGGGATCGGGGTCGGTCTCTATCCGGACTACGGCCCGGCCCAGCGGCTCTACGTGCTGCGCGGCTATCTGCCGGACGGACGCGGCATCGCCTGGAACGGGACCAATGTCACGCCCGGCCAGATCGTCGAGGTGGACGACGAGCTGGCCCTCTATTTCACCAAGGCGCTCTAGGCCCCGCGCCGCCACTCCACGGCCAGGCCCGGCTCGCGCAAGGCGCCAATCCCTAGACCCGCTCGATTTTCGCAGCGGCCGCGTCGATCGCCGCGGCGATGGCGTCGATCTGCGCCTCGCTGGGTCTTTCGCCCTGCAGGCGCAGCTTCAAGGCGACGCCCAGGTTCTGCATGGCCCGGGCCACCCGTGGCGAAGACCGGGGCGACTGCTCGCCGGCCTCGTCGAGACGGGCGAAGACAGCGTCGACGGCCGCGCGGTTCTGTTCCAGAGCCGTGTCGCCCTCCGGCGTGATCTCATAGGCCTTGCGGCCGCCGTCGCCGCCCGTCTGACGGACGAACCCTTCGTCCTCCAGCAGGGAGAGGGTCGGGTAGATGACGCCCGGGCTGGGGCGATAGGCGCCGCCGGTGCGCTCTTCCAGGGCGCGGATCAGCTCGTAGCCGTGGCTGGGCTTTTCCTTCAGCAGGGCCAGGATCACGAAGCGCAGGTCGCCGTGGTCCAGGATGCGGCCGATGCGCCCGCCCCGCCCGGGGCCGCCGCGGCGATGCCCCCCATGGCCGTGGCCGCCGAACGCATGGCGGCTCCGCTGCTCGTGTTGTTTCCAGTGGTGTCGATACATTTTCGATCCTATTTAGATATGTCGATTTGACAGATATATCTCGAGCGGATCGGATTGCAATAGATATATCGAAACTATTCTATTTTGACGCGGGGAACGCCTGTTTGCAGAGCTCGTCACCGAAGGCCTCGGAGAGCTGCTCCTCGGCCTCGCCCATCACCACGATGGCGAAGCGGCCGCCGACGATCGTCTGGCCGACCTTGTAGTCGGCCACCACCTTGCCGGTGGCGATATCCACCAGCCGCGCCTCGCCCCGCAGGACATTTGCGCCGGCCACCACCGTGGTCATGACGGGATTGGCCTTGTCGAGGCGGTCGATCATGGCCTCCAGGCGCAGAGGCCGGGTCCCCTTGGCGCAGGCGTCCAGCTTTGCTTTCACCCTGGCCTTGAAGATGTCGTCGAACTGCGGCGTCACCTTGAGGTCGCCCTTGGTCAGGGTGATCTCGTCCACCCGGCCGTTGGCGGTCCAGTCGGTCGAGAGCGCCGATACGGTCTCGCTGCGCGACATGCTCATGCAGCCGGAAAGGCAGACGGCGACGCTCGCGAGCGCCAGAGAGGGAAATCGGGTCAAAAGGGATGCTCCTGTCAGCCAGCCACTAACGCCCCAGCTAAGCTCAAGCTCCGCGAAGAGTCTCGGCCAGCAGCCGACCCTCGGGCGCGCGGCTGGAGCCCGCCCGCCAGGCGACCACGATCTCGCGGTTGGGATGGTCGCCCTTCAGCGGCAGGACGGCGACGTCGGCCGCGTCAGTGAGGCCCGCGGCCACCGCCATGGCCGGGATGAAGCTGACCCCGAGGCCCGACCCCACCATCTGCACCAGGGTCGGCAGGGACGTGGCGGCGAAGGCTTCCTCCTCGCCGGTGGCCTTGGGCGGCTTAAGGCCGCAGGCGGCGAGCGCGTGGTCGCGCAGGCAGTGGCCATCCTCCAGCAGGATCAGGTCGTCGTTCTCCAGCGCCGAGGGCGGCGCCTCCTTCTCGTGGGCCAGGGGATGGTTGCCCGGCAGGGCGGCCAGCAGCTCGTCATCCGACACATGGGCGTGGGCGAGGCCCGCCATATCGTAGGGCAGGGCGATCAGGGCGGCGTCCAGTTGGCCGGCCTTGAGCGCCGCGAGCAGCCGATGAGTCAGGTCCTCGCGCAGGAACAGCCGCAGCTTGGGGAAGCGGGCCCGCAGCAGCGGCAGGGCCTTGGGCAGCAGGAAGGGGGCGATGGTGGGGATGACCCCCAGCCGGAAGCGGCCGGTGAGCGGCTGGCCGGCGTTGCGGGCGGCCTGCACCAGTTCCTCGGCTTCGTTGAGGATGACGATCGCCCGCTCCAGCGCCGCCTGGCCCACGGCGGTGAGGATCATGCCCGAGCGGGCCCGGTCGACCACGGGGGCGCCGAGGATCTTTTCCAGCTCCTGCACGCCGGACGAGAGGGTCGGCTGGGTCACATGGGCGGCGTCGGCCGCCCGGCCGAAGGAGCCATGCTCGGCCAGGAGCTTCAGATATTGCAGCTGTCGCAGGGTGGGCAGGCTCATGAATCCAAGATAGGGAAAATCTATCTAATTTCCAGAGACAATCGATTGGATATTGCACCGCAGCATCCCTATCTCCCCGTCACGGCTTCGGCCGCGTGTAATTTTCAAGGAGAGACTGATGCTGGGCGTTGGCGAGAAACTGCCGGACTTCAAGGTCGTGGGCGTGAAGCCCAAGTTCAACCGTCATGAAGAGAACGGCGAGAGCGCCTTCGAGACGCTCACCCAGGAAAGCTTCCCGGGGAAGTGGAAGGTCATCTTCTTCTATCCGAAGGATTTCACCTTCGTCTGCCCGACCGAGATCGCCGAGTTCGCCCGCCTGAACGGCCAGTTCGAGGAGCGCGACGCCGTGGTCCTGGGCGGCTCGACCGACAACGAGCACTCCAAGCTGGGCTGGCGCCGGGAGCACCCGGACCTCAACAGCCTGCCGATCTGGAACTTCGCCGACAATTCCGGGAAGTTCGCCCGTGCGCTCGGCGTGCTCAATGAGGACGAGGGCGTCGCCCTGCGCGCCACCTACGTGGTCGATCCGCACAACGTCGTGCAGCACGTCTACGTCACCAACCTGAGCGTCGGCCGCAATCCCGCCGACACCCTGCGGGTCCTGGACGCCCTGCAGACCGACGAACTCTGCCCGTGCAACCGTTCGGTTGGCGGCGAAACCCTGAAGGCCGCCTAGGTTTCTCCCTCCAGCCCCCTAAGGCTGGCCTTCCGGTCCGGGCGCGCGATCTCCCCGCGCGCCCGGACCCCCCTTCCCTTTCAGTTCCGGAGTTTCCCATGTCGCTCGACGCCCTGCGCGAGACCCTGCCCGCCTATGCCAAGGACCTGAGCCTGAACCTCTCGAGCCTGGCCGCCGAGACCCTGCTCAGCGACCAGCAGAAGTGGGGCGCCTTCGTGGCCTCCGCCCACGCCGTCGGCGTTCCGGCCGTGGTCCAGGCGGTGGAGGCCGCAGCCAGCGCCGCGGGCCTCAGCGCCGAGGCCAAGACCGCGGCCAAGGCCGCGGCGGCGATCATGGGCATGAACAATGTCTATTACCGCTCGCTGCACCTGATCTCGAACGGCGAGTACAAGACCCTGCCGGCCAAGCTGCGCATGAACGTCCTGGCCAATCCGGGTGTCGAGAAGGTCGACTTCGAGCTCTGGTGCACCGCCGTCTCGGCGATCAACGGCTGCGGCATGTGCCTGGACGCCCACGAGGCCGAGCTGAAGAAGCACGGCGTGCCCAACACCAGCATCCAGGCGGCCCTGCGCATCGCCTCGGTGGTGAACGCGGTCGGCCGCGTGATCGCGGGAGAAGCCGCGGCGGCGTAGACACTTTCAAGCTCCTCCCCTTCTGGGGGAGGTGGCGCGTCGCCCTCTTCGGCGAGGTGACGGAGGGGGCTGAAGCCCAACGGCAAGGGTCAAAGTCCCCCTCAGTCGGCTTCGCCGACAGCTCCCCCAGGAGGGGAGCAACTCGTCGGTGCGATTCACTCCAGCGCCCTCTTCAACCGCGCCACGCCGGCGGCCATCGTCCGCGCCGGGAAACCGGAAAAGCCCAGCATCAGCCCTGACCTGGGCGCCGCCACGCGATAGAGCCGGCTGATGGCGCGGACATAGATCCCGGCCCGATCCGCCGCCGCCTCGGCGTCCAGGTCCAAGCGCCCGTTCTTGAAATAGGCGATCAGGTGCATGCCCTGGTCGGGCACGTCGACCTCGAGGACTTCGCCCATCTGGTCGGTCAGGGCGTGGGCGAGCGCGTCGCGCTTGGCCTTGTCCGCCAGGCGCCGACGGCGGATGTGGGCGGCGAAATGGCCCTCGCGCATGAAGTCCAGCAGGATGGCCTGGGTCAGGGTCGGCGGCTGGCGGTCGATCGCCTGGCGGGCGTTGGCGAAGGCGGTGGCCAGCGCCCTGGGCACGACGGCGTAGCCCATCCGCAGGCCGGGGAAGAGCGCCTTGTTGAGCGTGCCCACATAGATCACCCGCTCCCCGCCATCGAGGCCCTGCAGGGAGGCCAGGGGCGGGCCCGCGTAGCGGAACTCCGAGGCGTAGTCGTCCTCGACGATCCAGGCGCCGGTCTCCCGCGCCCAGGCCAGCAGCTCCAGACGCCGCGCCATCGAGAGCGTCACCCCCAGCGGGTACTGGTGCGACGGCGTCACGAACACCACCCGCGCGTCGGGCGCCGCGGCGACCCCCTCGGCGACGATCAGACCCGAGCGGTCCACCGCCACGTGCTGGATCGCCACCCCCGCCGAGTTGAGGGCGTGCAGGGTCGCCGGATAGCCCGGATCCTCCATCCACACCCGGTCGCCGGGGTGCAACAGCAGGCGCGCGGCGATGTCCACGGCGTGCTGGGCGCCGGACGTGACGATCACCTGGTCGGGCTCGCAGACCACCCCCCGGGCGGCGCGCAGGTAGTCGGCGATCGCCTCGCGCAGGGGCCGTTCGCCGGCGGCGTCCGAGTAGCCGAAATGGACCGGCCCCAGCGTGCGCAGGGCCCGCCGCGTTGAGGCCGACCAGGCGTCCAGGGCGCGCGCGTCCAGCAGGGTGCGACCGGTGGCGAACAGCCGGGGTTCGGCGTGGGGCGCGGGGAAGGTGATCTCGTCCAGCACCCGCGCCCGTGCCGGGATCGGCGGCGGCGGCGCGGAGGGCGCCGGCGCCTGGGGCCTGACGTCGATCACCCCGCTGAGGTCGCTGGAGACATAGGTGCCCGATCCGGCGCGGCCCTCCGCATAGCCCTCGGCCAGCAGCAGGTCGTAGGCGGCGACCACCGAGGCCCGCGCCACGCCCAGCCGGGCCGAGAAATCGCGGCTCGACGGCAGGCGCCCCCCCGGCTTCAGGGCTCCGGACAGGATCGCCCCGCGCACCTGGTCGTACAGGCGCCGGACCACCGGCTCGCCGGGCTCCGGCGGACTCCAGGGATAGATGTCGGCCCAGCTCATGGCGCGATCATGCCGGAAAGTGGTCTGACCAACCAGTAGGGATTGGACCTGTCGGCCAGACCGCATCGTCGGTACCAAACGGTACGAACGGAGCTTGAGATGAGCGAGACCTTCCACCCCACCGCCCGGTCCAAGGCGCGGCGCAAGCCCGACCGCGCCGCCTATGACGAAGCGAGCGTCTACGCGATCCTCGACTCGGCCGTCCTCTGCCACGTGGGCTACGTCCTGGACGGCGAGCCCTTCGTCACGCCAACCACCTTCTGGCGCGAGGGGCGAAAGCTCTACTGGCACGGCTCGGCCGCCAGCCGGATGATCCGCGCCCAGGGCTCAGGCTTGCCGGTGTGCGTGACGGTCACCCACATGGACGGCCTGGTCCTGGCACGCTCGGGCCTGGCCCACTCGATGAACTACCGCTCGGTCATGGCCTTCGGCACGGCGCGGATGGTCGAGGGGCTGGAGGCGCGGCGGGCGGCGATGAGCGCCTTCATCGACCGGCTCTATCCGAACCGTTCCGCCGAGCTGCGCCCGGCCCTGGACAGCGAGATCAAGCAGATCGGCCTAGTGGAGATGACCATCGACGAAGCCTCGGCGAAGGTCAGGGCCGGCGGCGTCAACCGCCTCGCCGAGGATGAGGCCTGGAGCGCCTGGAGCGGGGTTATTCCCATCACAACCATGGTCGGCCCCCGGCAGGCCGACGCCGTTCAGAGCGCCGGCGCCCAGCCCTCGCCCAGCCTCGCCCTCTATCTGGACGGCGCGCGCCTCGACGCCGTCCTGACGGCGTCGGCCCGCCCCTAGTCCGGTTTGCCGGTGTCCACGAACCTGCCGAACCGGAGCGCCTGGGTCCCGATGACCTGGTCGACGGGGTCGGCGAAGGCCTTGGCGGCGCCGGCGCGCATGCCACCCACATGATAGGTGACGGTGACGGTGGAGCCGCCGCCGGCCTTCGGCGAAATCTTGAAGGTCAGCGCCCCGGCCGCGCCTTCATCCTGAAGCGGACCGAGCGCCGCATCGAGGCGCAGGGTGTGCTGGTCGGGCCAGGCCAGGGCGACGACGCCATGGCGCACGCCCCCGCCGGGCAGGGCTTCGCAGAAGCAGGCGCCGGCCTCCAGCTTGACGGTCATGTTGGACGCCTTGCCGGTATAGGTGTGAGCGCCGTCCCACCAGGACCCGATCTGCCCAAGGGCCGCATAGGCCTTGTCCGGCGACGCGGCGACCTCGACGACCTTCCTGGTGCGGAAACCTGTGTCGGCGCGCTCGACCACCTCGGCCTGCGCGGCGAGCGGCGCGAGCGACAGGATCAACGCCGCGGCCCAATCGATCTTCATGAGGTCAGCTCCCTAAGCCTTCTCGAAGCTTAGCGGGCCTCCCCAGAAAGTCTCCACCAAGCTGGACTGGACCCCCGGCTTTCCCGTGGTCAGGAACCGCCGCGAACCGCCCTCGCCCGCCCGGTACTCAGGATGCTTGGCCAGATAGCCTTCCAGGGCGTCCGCCGTCGCGCCCGGCTGGTGGATCAGCGGAGTGCCCGGCTTCAGCGCCGCCCGGAACATGTCGGCGACGATCTCGTAGTGGGTGCAACCGAGGATCGCCCGGTCGGGCGCGCGCCCGATCCGCCGGGTGATGGCCTCCACATGTCCCTTGATGGTGGCGGCGAGTTCGGCGTCGCCGGCGCCCGCCTCGATCATCGCCGCCAGGTCCGGGCAGGGCTCGGAGAACACCGCCACGTCCTGGCGGCGCTTGTCGATCTCGATCTCGTAGACGCGCGAGCGGGCGGTGGCCGGCGTCGAGAACACCGCCAGCACGTCCAGCTTCTCGATCTTGTCTCCGCGCCGGTCGGCCTCATGCTCCCAGGGCAGGCCCGTGGCCGCCTCGATGGTCGGCACGATGATGCCCAGGATGTTCACCGGGCGCCCCAGCTGCTTGCGGTAGCCCGGCAACCAGGTCTGTTGCAGCCGGCGAAGCGCGATCCCCGAGGCGGTGTTGCAGGCCAGGACGACGAGGTCGCAATCCTCGGCGAACAGCCGCTCGCAGCCGGCCCGGGTCAGGTCGACGATGTTCTCGCCCTCGCGCCCGCCATAGGGGGCGTTGGCCTGGTCGGCCAGATAGACGAAGTCCGCGGTGGGGAGGCGCTCCACGAGCGCACGGTGGACGGAGAGACCGCCCACGCCTGAATCGAAAACGCCAATGGCCATGAGACCGATGTAGCCGGGCGCCGATCAGGCGTCCATGAGCGGCTTGATGACTTCGTTCAGCGAATCTGGATATTTCGAATTGACGCCAGTGTCATCCTGACATACTTGTCAGCCCGAAGTTATCCAGACGTGGCCAAGTCAGGGTCGCGACGGGCTGCCCAGGACGCTCCTGCCCGTGGAGTTTTACGCGTCGTCATCCGTTGAGATTTCTTTATGAGCTATCCTTTGGCCGCCAATCGCGACCCGTCTTCGGACGACCCCGCCTCCACCTGGGGCATCGGCGTCGAGGTCGACCTGCAGACGGCGCTGGCGCTGGCGCGGGCCACCACCAAGGCACTGCTCCATCTGTCGCCGCTGTCGCATCGCGAGATCACGGCGGCCCTGCAGCAGGAGATCGACGTCCTGGAGATGCAGAGCGATCCGCTCTCGCTCGCTGCCGCCAACGCCGTGAAACAGTATCTGCCCGAGGCCGCCTGACCCAACGCCGTCCCATGCGGGTCAACCTGGAGGCCCGAGCCGCGACGGCGGAGAACCGCCGCGCGAAGACGCGCGAGCGCCTGCTCGACGCAGCCACCGAGGTCATCTCCCGCAAGGGGCCGGAAGCCGCGTCCATCGAGGACTTCGTCGCCGCGGCCGGCGTATCGCGCGGCACCTTCTACAACTACTTCCCCGCGATCGGCGACCTGATCATCGCCCTCAACGCCCGGGTTTCCTCGGCCATGGTCCAGGCCCTCGAGCCCGTGCCGCCCCACCAGGACATCGCCGTCCGCTTCGCCACGGTGCTGCACCACATCCTGGCCACCTTCACCGCCGACCCGGTCCAAGGGTGGATGGCGCTGCGGCTGAGCGAGTCCGACGCCCCGACCGACTCGGCCTTCGCGGCGCAGTTCGACATCCTTTTCCTCCGGGGTGTCGAGCAAGGGCGATTCAGCGAGGCCGCCGACGTGGTCGCGGCGCGCAACATCGTCGTCGGCGCCTTCCGCATGGCCCAGCGCGACATCTTCCGCGGCGACGCACCTCCGGAGCACGGGACCCACGTCGTGGCCCTGCTCCTCGTCGCCTGCGGACTGCGGGAAGACGAGGCCCACCAGATCAGTCGCGAGTGCGCCGAGGCCGCCCGCAGGGCCCCTGCCTAGGTGTCACATTACCATCCCGTCATGTGACGTTCAGCAAGGTTGACCCTAAGGTCCCGCCAACTCTGAACGAACTCTCGGGAGACTCCATGAAACGGCGCACTTTCCTTGCCGCCTCGGGCGCGATCGTCGCCGCCTCGACCCTGCCCGCAGCCGCCTTCGCCCAGGGCGCAGCCGGCGCCCTGACCGCGGCCTGGACCGGCCCCTATGGCGGCGTGCCCGCCTTCGACAAGGTCGCCGTCGCCGACTTCAAGCCCGCCCTCGAGCTGGGCATGAAGACCGAGCGCGCCGAGATCGACGCCATCGCCGACAGCAGGACGCCGCCGACCTTCGAGAACACCATCGCGGCTCTGGAGCGCGCCGGCGACATGAGCGACCGGGTGGGGACCTTCTACGGGGTCTGGTCCAGCACCCTCTCGACGCCCGAACTCCGGGACATCGAGAAGGAGATGTCGCCCAAGCTCTCGGCTCATGACGACGAGACCCTGCAGAACGAGAAGCTCTTCAAGCGCATCGAGGCGGTCTACGAGGCCCGCGCCAAGCTGACCCCCGAGCAGCAGCGGCTGTCCTGGCTCTACTGGAACCGCTTCGTGCGCGCCGGCGCCCGACTCTCGCCGGCCGACAAGAAGCGCGTCGCCGAGATCAACCAGGAACTGGCCGGGCTGTTCACCAGCTTCACCCAGAACCTGTTGGCCGACGAGACCGACTACGTCCTCTATCTGCGCACCGAGAGCGAGCTGGCGGGCCTGCCCGACGACGTCCGAGCCGCCGCCGCCGCAGGCGCCAAGGACCGTGGCCACGAGGGCGAGTGGGCGATCCTCAACACCCGCTCCTCGATGGACCCGTTCCTGACCTATTCCACCCGCCGCGACCTGCGCGAGAAGGTCTGGCGCACCTATTACAGCCGCGGCGACAACGGCGACGCCAAGGACAACAACGCCAATATCAAGAAGATCCTCAAGCTGCGGGTCGAGCGGGCCAAGCTGCTGGGCTATCCGACCCACGCCCACTGGCGACTCGAGAACGCCATGGCCAAGACGCCGGAGGCCGCCATGGCGCTCATGCTGCGCGTCTGGCCCTCGGCCATCGCGCGGGTGAAGGAGGAGGTGGCCGAGATGCAGGCCATCGCCGACAAGGAGAAGGCCGGCCACCGCATCGAGCCCTGGGACTACCGCTTCTACGCCGAGAAGGTCCGGGCCGACCGCTACGCCCTCGATATGAACGAGGTGAAGCCGTACATGCAGCTGGAGAAGCTGCGCGAGGGCATGTTCTGGGCCGCGGGCCAGGTCTACGGCTTCCAGTTCGAGCAGGTGTCCAATGTGCCGGTCGCCCACCCCGACATCCGCGTCTGGGAGGTCAAGCGCGACGGCAAGCACCAGGGCCTCTGGTACTTCGACCCCTACGCCCGCGCGGGCAAGCGTTCCGGCGCCTGGATGAACGCCTATCGGACCCAGGAGAAGTTCGACAAGCCGGTCACCACCATCGTCTCCAACAACTCGAACTTCGTGAAGGGCGCCCCCGGCGAGCCGGTGCTGATCTCCTGGGACGACGCCGAGACCATGTTCCACGAGTTCGGCCACGCCATCCACGGCCTCAACTCCGACGTCGCCTATCCCTCGCTCTCGGGCACGGCGGTGGCGCGCGACTATGTGGAGTTCCCCAGCCAGATCAACGAACACTGGCTGCCAACGCCTCAAATTTTGAATAGCTACGCCCTGCACCACAAGACCGGGAAGCCGATCCCGGCCGAGCTGGTGGAGAAGCTGGAGAAGGCCTCGACCTTCCGCCAGGGTTTCGAGGTCACCGAGTACCTCTCCTCGGCGATCATCGACATGAAGCTGCACCTGGCCGGCGACGTGGACATCGATCCCGACGCCTTCGAGCGCGAGGAGCTCACCAAGCTCGGGATGCCCAGCGAGCTGGTCATGCGCCACCGCACCCCGCAGTTCGGCCATGTCTTCGCCAGCGACGGCTACTCGGCCGGCTATTACAGCTACCTGTGGTCGGAGACCCTGGCGCTGGACGTGGTGGACGCCTTCAAGCGCACGCCGGGCGGCATGTACGACAAGGCCATGGCCGCCAAGCTGCGCGCCAATGTCATGAGCATCGGCAACTCCGTCGACCCGGAGATCGCCTTCCGGACGCTCATGGGCCGCGACGTGGACGTGAAGCCCTACCTTCGAAACAAGGGCTTCCCGACGGCCTAGGGGGGTCTGCTTCCTAGTTGCTTCCCCTCTGGGGGAGCTGTCGGCGAAGCCGACTGAGGGGGACTTTGACTCGCGTCCGCGCGCTTCAACCCCCTCCGTCTCTCCGCTTCGCTCCGAGCCACCTCCCCCAAACCGCGCTGCGCGCTGGGGGAGGACCTGGGCGGAAACCAACCCTTCCACCCCGACACTTGCGCGTCCAGGTGGCGGTCGGGAACCAGGTTGAGCGCGATGCCGTGGTCCAGCCACGCCTTGGCGCCGGCCAGGACCAGACTGAAGCCGCCCTGCGGCGCCCCGCTCGCCTTGACCTGCGGGCCCCTTCGGCGCATAAGCCGCCCCTTCCGGCGCAGAGCAATCGCGCCCTCCACCGCCACGACCCCCACGGAATGATGTGGGACGAGGGCGGCGAGGCCCCCCGTCGACGTGATCGTCCACGGGGGTCGATTGCGTTTGGGCCACTAGGAGTTGGTATTTGTTCGACGCGCTGACAGATCGGCTATCCGGGGTTTTCGACCGCCTCTCCGGGCGGGGCGTGCTCTCGGAAAAGGACATCGACGAGGCCCTGCGCGAGGTGCGCGTGGCCCTGCTCGAGGCCGACGTCGCCCTGCCGGTGGTCCGCGAGTTCATCGCCAAGGCCAAGGAACGCGCCTCGGGCGAGGACGTGATCCGCTCGATCCGCCCCGCCGACCAGGTGGTCAAGATCACCTATGACGGCCTGGTGGAGATGCTGGGCGGCGACACCGCCGAAGGCCTCAATATTAGCCTGAACCCGCCGACCGTCATCCTGATGGCCGGCCTGCAGGGCTCGGGCAAGACCACCACCGCCGGCAAGCTGGCGCTGAAGCTGGTCAAGGAACGCAAGAAGGTCCTGCTGGCCTCGCTGGACACCCGCCGCCCGGCCGCCATGGAGCAGCTGGGCATGCTGGCCAAGCAGGCCGGCGCGGAGTTCCTGCCCATCGTTGCGGGCCAGATGGCCACCGACATCGCCAAGCGGGCGATGACCGCGGCCAGGCTGCAGGGCTACGACATCCTCATCCTCGACACCGCCGGACGCACCACGCTCGACGAGGCGATGATGAACGAGGCGGCGGAGATCGCGAAGATCTCCACCCCGTCCGAGACCCTGCTGGTGGCCGACAGCCTGACCGGCCAGGACGCGGTGCGCACCGCCAAGGCCTTCCACGAGCGCCTGCCGCTCACCGGCCTGGTCCTGACGCGGGCCGACGGCGACGGCCGGGGCGGCGCGGCGCTCTCCATGCGCGCGGTCACCGGCCTGCCGATCAAGTATCTGGGCGTGTCCGAAAAGATCGACGGCCTGGACGTGTTCGACGCCCGCCGGGTGGCCGGACGAATCCTGGGCCAGGGCGACGTCGTAGCCCTGGTCGAGAAGGCCGCCCAGGACCTGGACCAGGCCAAGACCGAGGCCATGGCGCGCAAGCTCGCCAAGGGCCAGTTCGACCTGGACATGATGGCCGACCAGTTCGCCCAGATGAAGAAGATGGGCGGCATGGAGGGCCTGATGGGCCTGCTGCCCGGCGTCCAGAAGATGAAGAAGCAGATGGCCGAGGCCAATGTCTCGGACAAGACGCTCGACCGTCAGTCGGCGATCATCTCGTCCATGACCAAGGCCGAGCGGAAGAAGCCCGACATCCTCCAGGCGTCCCGCAAGCGCCGCATCGCCGCCGGCGCCGGGGTGGACGTGGCCGACGTCAACCGCCTGCTGAAGCAGCACCGCCAGATGGCCGACGCCTTCAAGATGATGAGCCGCGACGGCGGCAAGGGCTTTGCGCGCATGGCCGGCATGATCGGCGGCGGCGGCGGCGCGGACCGCCTCAAGGCCCTGGGCGGCGGCAAGCTGCCTCCGCCCGACACCAAACAGCTCGAGGAGCTGGGCAGGCTGGCGGGCAAGCCCGGCGGCCTGGCCGCCAATCTCGGCCAAGCCGAACCTCCGAAACTCCCGGGACTGGGCGGCATGAACATGCCCTCCGTCTTCAACCCATTCAAGAAATCCTAGATCTTACAAAGGACTACCCATGCTGAAGATCCGTCTCGCCCGTGGCGGCGCCAAGAAGCGCCCCTACTATTCCATCGTCGTCGCCGACAGCCACTCGCCCCGCGACGGCCGCTTCATCGAGAAGGTCGGGACCTACAACCCGATGCTCAAGAAGGAAGACGGCAACCGCGTCACCCTGAAGGTCGAGCGCATCCAGGAATGGATTGGCAAGGGCGCCCAGCCCACCGACCGCGTCGCCCGCTTCCTCTCCAACGAGGGCGTGGTGAAGTGGGAGCACGGCAACAACCCGAAGAAGGGTGAGCCCGGCCAGAAGGCGAAGGAACGCGTCGAAGAGCGCGCCAAGCGCGAGGCCGACCTGGCCGCCGCCGCCGCTGAAGCCGCCGCCCGTCCGCCCGAGCCGGAACCGGTCGTCGAGGAAGCCCCCGCAGCCGAGGCCGTGACCGAGGAGGCTCCGGCCGCCGAAGCCGCCGCCGAAGAAGCCCCCGCCGCCGAAGTGGTCGCCGAGGAAGCTCCCGCTGCTGAAGCTGAAGCGCCCGCCGCCGAAGCCGTTGCTGAAGAGGCCCCGGCTGCTGAAGCCGCCGCCGAGGAAGCTCCGGCCGCCGAAGCCGAAGCCGACAAGGCCGAGGGCTAAACCCCTATGCTGCGAGGAGGAGCCCCCGCGTGAGCGACCAGCTCCTCCTCGTGGCCCAGGTCGGGGGCGCCCATGGCGTCCGCGGCGAACTGAAGATCACCACCTACACCGCCGATCCGATGGCGGTGGCCAACTACAAGAACCTGATGCGCCAGGACGGCTCGCCCGGCCCGGTCATCGCCTCGGCCCGCCCTTCGAAGGGCGGCATCGTGGCCCGCGTGAAGGGCTGCGACGACCGCAACGCCGCCGAGGCCCTGCGCGGCCTGAAACTGTTCATCGCCCGCGACGTGCTGCCCGAGCCCGAGGAAGACGAATTCTATCTGGCCGACCTGATCGGGCTGGCGGTCGAGACCGCCGCCGGCGAGGCGCTTGGCAAGGTCAAGGACGTCCGGGACTTCGGGGCGGGCGACCTGCTGGAAATCCAGCCCAGGGTCGGCCAGAGCTGGTGGCTGCCCTTCACGCGAGAGGCCGTGCCTGACGTGCGGCTCGCGGAGGGCAAGGTCATCGCCGCTCCGCCGGCGGTGACCGAGGCAGACCCCAATGAGGGCCGCGAGGACCTGCCCCCCGAGGACTAGGCTTCCGAGGGCGGTCCGCCCTGGCGCGCCAGATAGGCCGCCCCGGCAGGGGTGATATCCCAGCCCTCCTGGCTGCGCTCGGCCAGGCCCAGGTCGGTCAGGGCGCGGGCCGCGCTGATATTGACGAACGGCACGGCCGCCCCGGTCTTCTTCCGCGCAAGGTCGCGCAGGGCTTCGAGTTGGGCGGTCGGCAGGTCATCCATGGGCGGACGCTACACCGATTGTCCGTTTTGCGCGCCGACCGAGATTGAAGCCGAAGGTATCAGCGCTATTTCCGTCGGGCCAGCAGCACGGCCCGCTGCTTGGCGAGGTCCTGTTTCATCCGCGCCACCAGGGCCTTGAGACGCGGTTCGTCACGCATGCCGGCGAAGTGGGGCACCTCGTCGATCCAGCAGTTGAAGTCGAACAGGAAGGCCGTGCGCCAGCCTCCCGCATAGGCGGCCTCCAGCTCGGCGAGGGCGCGGGCCTTGTCGCCCTTGCCCGCATAGGCGATGGCGCGCGGCACGCGCAGGTCGTTGGGCAGGCGCTGTCCGGGGGCGGGCTCCGTCACGACCAGCACGCGGTTGTAGATGCGGATGGCCTGCTGCCTGTCCCCGAGCTTCTCGATGACATAGGCGCCCAGCAGGGGGGAGTTCGGGTCGGCCACGGCGACCCCAGGCTCAGGCGACATCAGGTCGGGCCGATAACTCTTGAGAGCCGCGTACGACTCATCGAACCGCCCCGTCATGGCCGCGCCTTGGAAAATCACCGCCGGCCAGAACGGCTCGTCCTTGTGCCGGGCGGCCTTGGCCCGGCCGAATTCGAGCTGGCCTTGCCAATCGCCCTTATTGGCGAAGCGGCCCGCCTCGCCCAGAGACTTGCCCGGCTCCACCTTTATGGCCGTGATGACCTGGTCGGCTTCGTCCATCAGGCCGAGGTTCAGGTAGAGCCAGGACAACACGAAGGTGGGATAGGGGTCCTCGCCGCCCTCGACGGACGCCTTCATCCAGGGCTCGGCGTCGGCCAGCCGACCCTGTTCGACCAGCAGCATGCCAAGCTTGTACTGGCCTTCCTGGAAGTCGGGATGCAGGTCGGTGAGCGCGCGGAACTGGCGCTCCGCCTCTTCCATGCGCCCCACACGCTGCAGCGACTGGGCCAGGACCATTCGCGAGATCTGGTTGAGCGGGTCGATATCCACGGCCTTCTGCGCCGAGGCCACCGCCTCGGCGGGCCGGCCGTGTTCGCTGAGATAGGTCGCCATGTGGGTCAGGGCTTCCGGATTGCGCGGCTCGATCCTCAGCGCGCGGGCGAGATCGGCCTCGATTTCGCGATCGTACCGCACACCGCCCAGCCGCAGGGCCAGGACCCGGTGCAGGTAGCTGCGGGCCAGCCAGACCTGGGCGGAGTTCGGATCCAGCTTCACCGCCTTGTCGAGCGCCGCCTCGCTCACCCGCCGGGCCTCGGCGAAGTCGAGGGCCAGGTGGTTCTGGGCCAGGATCATGGTGGTCTGGGCGTAGCCGGCGAGCGCGTCGGCGTTCTCGGGCTCCAGGGCCATCAGCCGCGTATAGGACGCCCGCGCCGTCTCCAGGTCCTCCTTCGAGCGGTTGCGCAAGTGGGCCCGGGCCGTCAGCTGAAGCTGGTAGGCCTGGGGATCGCGGCGGTTGGGGGCGCCCTTGCGCGGCTTGGCAAGGCTGACCTTCAGGGCCTCGGCCACCGCGACCCCGATCTCGGTCTGGATGGCGAAGGCGTCGTCCATCTTGCGGTCGTAGGTCTTGGACCAGAGGTGGAAGCCGTCCTTGACGCTGATCAGCTGGGCGGTGACCCGCAGGTTGTCGCCGTCGCGGCGCACGCTGCCTTCGACCACATGGGCGACGCCGAGCTTGCGGCCGACCTCGCGCAGGTCCTCGTTCTTACCCTTGAAATAGAAGGCCGAGGTACGGCCGGCGACCTTCAGCTCAGGCACCTGCGCCAGACTGTTGATCACCTCCTCGGTCAGGCCGTCGGCGAAATATTCGGAGTCCGGCAGGGCGCTGAACGTCGCGAAGGGCAGGACCGCAACCGACTTCTCCGGCGCCCCGCGGCCGAACACGGTCGCCCGGTCGCCGAACAGTCCGCCCATCTGCGCGGCGGACAGCCCCAGGACGGCGACGAAGCCGCCGACCAGGATCAGGTCCATCCGGTTGAGCCTGGCCTTGGGCGCCTCCCCGTCGGGAGCCTCGGTCCGGGTCACCGTCCCGTCCGGCGCGCGCTCGAAGGCCCAGGCGATGATCATCGTGATCGGCAGGCCAAGCGCCAGCAGGACAAGCACAAGGGCCGAGGTCCACTTGGGAAATTCGAGGGTCTCGAAGATGGTCTTGGCGACCTGGAAGATCGCCCAGGCGGTCACCGTATAGAGCGCCGCGACGCGGATGACGTTGCGCCGCTTCAACTCGCTCAGGAATTGTCCGAACATCCGCCTGTCCCCCGACAGACGAACTATGACCTAACAATCCCTGGTCGAGAAGCTATCGGAATCCGAGGCGCTACTTGCGCATCCGGATCAGGCCTTCCTGGGCGGTGGAGGCGACCAGCACGCCGGCCTCGTTGTAGATCGCGCCGCGCACGAAGCCGCGGCCGCCCGAGGCCGAGGGGCTGTCCTGGGTGTAGAGGTGCCACTCGTTGAAGTTCGACGGCTGGTGGAACCACATGGCGTGGTCGAGGCTCGCCGACTGGAAGCCCGGGGTCTGCCACTGCACCCCGTGCGGCCGCATGGCCGTCGACAGCATGTTCATGTCCGACGCATAGGCCAGGATCACCTGGTGCATGTGCGGGTCCGACCCGATCGGGGCCCGGGCCCGGAACCAGACGTCCTGGGTGGCGGGCCTGGGGCCCTTGCTCCTACCGCCGAACAGGTCCCCGTCCACCGGGCGCATCTCGATGGGCCGAGGACGCGACATCATCTTGCGCATCTCCTCGGGCATCTTGGCCATCATCTTCTTCTGCGCCTCGGACTCGTCGGGCAAGTCGTTCGGGCCGGGCACGGCGGGGATAGGCGTCTGGTGTTCGAAGCCGGTCTCGGCCACCTGGAACGAGGCGGCGAGGTTGAAGATCTGCTTGCCGCCCTGGATCGCCACCACGCGCCGGGTGGTGAAGCTGCCGCCATCGCGCGAACGGTCGACGTCGAAGACGATGGGGATGCGCGGGTCGCCCGGTCGGATGAAGTAGCAGTGGATCGAGTGGCAGATCCGGTCCTCGACCGTCTCGTAAGCCGCCAGCAGAGACTGGGCGATCACCTGGCCGCCGAAGATGCGCGGCGGGCCGAATTCCGGACTGACGCCCCGGAACAGGTTCACCTCCAGGCGCTCCAGCGACAGGGTTTCAGGCAGGCTCTCGGGGGTGTCCATAATCGGTCTCGGAAAATGCTGCGGTGCGAAAGGACCCCGATTAGGCCCATAGCGCCGCTGCGGCAAGTTCGAGGGGTCGGTGGAAAACCTGCGCCGTTTGGTCCAAAAGCCGCACCATGTCCTTCGACGCCACCGTTCTCACCATGTTTCCCGAGGCCTTTCCGGGGCCGCTCGGCGTGTCGCTGATCGGGACGGCCTGGCGCGAGCTTGGGCTTTGGTCCTTGGAAACAGTGGACATTCGGGGATTTTCCAAGGATAAGCGCGGCTTCCTCGACGACACCCCCGCGGGTGGCGGCCCGGGACAGGTAATGCGGGCGGACGTCATCGCGGCTGCGCTGGACAGCGTGGACCAGAGAGGACGGCCGCTTTTGTACATGAGCGCACGGGGCAGGCCCCTGACCCAGGCGCGCGTTCGAGAGTGGGCCGCCGGACCTGGACTGATCGTCCTGGCCGGCCGGTTCGAGGGGGTGGACCAGCGGGTGCTCGACGCCCGGGGGTTCCAGGAGATCAGCGTCGGAGACGCGGTGCTCGCCGGTGGCGAGGCGGCGGCGATGGTGACGATCGAAGCGTGCGTAAGGCTCGTGCCCGGCGTCCTCGGCCAGGCGGAGAGCTTGAGTGAAGAGAGTTTCGAGGACGGGCTCCTGGAGCATCCGCAGTACACGCGACCGCGGACGTTCGAAGGGCTCGACATTCCCGATGTGCTGCTTTCAGGCCACCACGCCGAGGTTCGGAAGTGGCGGCAGGCCCAGCGGGAAGAGACCACGCGGGAACGGCGTCCGGACCTCTGGGCGCGGCGTCCCGCCAAATAACAGGCAAAGGGCGATCAAGCCCGAAAGGATCAGACCGATGAACATCATTCAGCAGCTCGAAAAAGAAGAGCGCGACCGCCTGCTGGCCACCCGCGCCATTCCTGACTTCCAGCCGGGCGACACCGTCCGCGTCAACGTGAAGATCAAGGAAGGCGAGCGCGAGCGCGTCCAGGCCTATGAAGGCGTCTGCATCGCCCGTCAGGGCGGCGGCATCAACGAGAGCTTCACCGTCCGCAAGATCTCCTTCGGCGAGGGCGTGGAACGGGTGTTCCCGATTCACTCGCCGAACATCGACTCCATCGAGGTGAAGCGTCGCGGCGTCGTCCGTCGCGCCAAGCTCTATTACCTGCGCGACCGTCGCGGGAAGTCGGCCCGGATCGCCGAGCGCCAGATGGGCGCCAAGGCCGACAAGGCCGAAGCGGCTCCGGAAGCCGCCGAAGACTAGACCCTTCGGACAATACGACCTTCCAGCGGCGGCCGTGGCGACACGGCCGCCGCTTTCGTTTCCGCTTGCCATCTGGCTCAAAACAGTCACTCTTATTATTAGAGTTACTAAGCGGGACCGCCAATGAGCCTCGAAGACCATCCCACCGTCCGCCGCGCGCGGGCGGCCGCCAAGCTCCCGGTCGACGCCCAGCCCCTGTCGGCGGAATGGCTGAAGGCCCTGGCCCGGAAGCACGGCGCCGACGACGTGGGCCTGGTCGAGGTCGGCCGCGCCGAGCTCGCCGACCAGCTCAGCTACATCCGTCAGGTCTATCCGCAGACCCGCGCCCTGCTCGCCTTCGTGGTGCGTATGAACCGCGAGCCCGTCCGCTCCCAGGTCCGCTCGGTGGCCAACCAGGAATTCCACGCCGTCTATGACGAGGTGAACGAGACCGCCCGCGCCATCGTCCGCGCCCTGGACGAGGCCGGCGTGCCGGCCTGCAACGCGGTGGCCGCATTCCCCATGGAGGTGCAGCTTCCCGGGCGCGGCTGGATGGTGGCCCACAAGCCGGTGGCGGTGGCCGCGGGCCTGGGCAGGATCGGCGTCCACCGCAGCGTCATCCACCCGAAGTTCGGCTCCTTCGTCCTGCTGGGCACGGTGCTGATCGGGGCGGAGGCCGACGCCTACGACCAGCCGATCGACTACAACCCCTGCCTGGGCTGCAAGCTGTGCGTGGCCGCCTGCCCGGTGGGGGCGCTGAAGCCCGACGGCGGCTTCGATTTCGTCACCTGCTACACCCACAACTATCGGGAGTTCCTCGGCAACTTCTCCGACTTCGTCGGCGCCGTGGTCGAGAGCAAGGACATGAAGACCTATCGGGAGCGGTTCTCGGACGGCGAGACCACGTCGATGTGGCAGTCGCTGTCCTTCAAACCAGGCTACAAGGCGGCCTATTGCATCGCCGTCTGTCCGGCGGGCGAGGACGTGATCAACCCGTTCCTCGAGGACCGCCCCGGCTACATGGAGCGGGTGCTGAAGCCGCTGACCGACAAGCGCGAGACGCTCTACGTCCTGCCCGGATCGGACGCGGAGAAGTACGCCGCAGACCGCTTCCCCCATAAGCCCCTCAAACGGGTCCGCCGCACCCTGCGCACCACCTCGGTCAATTCGTTCCTCGCCCAGGTCCCGCTGGCCTTCCAGCGCGGCCGCGCCAAGGGCCTGGCGGCCGTCTACCACTGGACCTTCACGGGCCAGGAGGAGGCCAAGGCCACCATCCGTATCGAGAACCAGAAGATCGTCGTCCAGGCGGGCCATCGAGGCGAGGCCCAGGTCAAGGTCACCGCCGACGCCAAGACCTGGATCGACATCATGAACCGCGAATACGGCCTGCTCACCGCCATCGTGCTGCGTAAGGTGCGGGTGAAGGGCGAGATGGCGCTCTTCCGCGCCTTCGGGCGCTGCTTCCCCGGCTGAGACGTATCCGATGCGCGCCAAGTCCTTTTCCGGAATGACCTGCTCCATCGCCGGGGCCATGGAGGCCATCGGCGACAAGTGGGGGATGCTGCTGCTCCGCGACCTGTTCCTGGGGCTCAGCCGCTATGACGACCTGCGAACCTCCACCGGCATGCCGACCACAACCCTTGCCGAGCGGCTGAAGCACCTCGAGGCCACCGGGCTCGCCGAGCGCCGCCGGTACCAGGACCGGCCGCCGCGCTTCGAATACCTGCTGACCGCCAAGGGCCGCGACCTCTGGAAGGTGACCACGGCCCTGCGCGAATGGGGCGACCGCTGGGACACCTCGGGCCTGGGTGCGCCGACCGTGCTGCTGGTCGACCGCGAGACCGATCGGCCGGTGAAGCTCGCCCTGGTCGACACCGAGAGCGGCGAGGTCGTGCCCGCCGGTCGCGCCGAGGCCCGACCGGGCCCCGCCGCCGACGAGCTGGTCCATTTCCGTTTCAGCCGACGCCCTCCGGGAAAGGAGCGCGCGCCATGAGCGCCCACTTCTCCCGCCATTTCCGCGGCGACCCGGAGGCGGCCGTTCGCGCTGACCTGGCGGGTCGCGGCTAGATCTCTCGGTTGGCCTCCGCCGAGAAGGCGCCCAGGCCCTCGACCAGATGGTCGAACATCAGGCGCATGCGTTTGCTGCCCTTCAGGTTCTCGTGCATGGCGATCCAGATCTCGAGCCGGAAGGCGAAGGTCCCAGGCAGGATGTGCACAAGGCCGCTCATCCGGCCGAGGCGGTGCTGGCAGACCCCGATGCCGTAGCCGGCCCGCAGGAAGGCCAGCTGGGCGTTATCGCTGTCGCTGCGCAGGGCGAACATCTCGCGGCGGATCGGCCGGCCGATGTCCAGCCCGCCCGGTACGCTGACGTCGCGCTTGTCGTAGCCGATGATGGTGTGATCATCGAGGTCGTCCAGGGACCTGGGCGTCCCCGCCCGCTCCAGGTACTCGGCGGTGGCGTAGAAGCCGAAGTGCAGCTCTCCCACCCGGCGCGCGACGAGGGTGTTCTGGGTCGGCCGGGCCATGCGCACGGCGATGTCGGCGTCGCGCCGCGACAGGTCCTCGTTGCGGTTGGTCAGCACCAGTTCGAGATCGATGGTGGGATGGGCGATGCGGAATTCGGTGAGGATCCGCGGCATGGCCTCCACGCCCATGATCTCGCTGGCCGTGACCCGCACCGTACCGCCCACGCCGTCGGCGCCGGAGGCGTCGCGCAGGGCCGCGGCGGCGGCCGAGGACATGTCCTCCAGGTGCGACCGCAGCTCGTTGGCCAGGTCAGTGGCGATCAGGCCCCGCGGGCTGCGCAGGAACAGCGGCGCGCCCAGCCGCCGTTCCAGCTCGTCGATGTGGCGGCCGAGCGTCGGCTGGGTCAGCCCCCGCGCGCGGGCCGCGGCGGAGAGCGAGCCGGCCTCAAGGACGGCATGCAGAGTCTGGAACAGGTCCCAGTCGGTTGAAGCCATGCATGCATGAATAACCTATCCGGCTCGCTCGGCAATTGCGGCTGCTGGACTTTGGGCGTCTCACGGAACTAGATGCCGCCCATGGTTGGCAAGACGCTTTACGACAAGATTTGGGACGGGCACGTCGTCGACGAGACCGACGGCGAGGCGATCCTCTATATCGACCTGCACCTGATCCACGAGGTGACCACCCCGCAGGCCTTCGCCGGCCTCCGCTCGGCCCATCGTCCGGTACGGCGCCCCGACCGCACCCTGGCGGTCGCCGACCACAATATCCCGACCGAGGGCCAGGGCCTGGGCGTCGACGCCGTGGCCGACGAGGAAGCCCGCCTGCAGCTCCAGACGCTCTATCGGAACGTCAAGGATAACGGCATCGAGTTCTTCCCGATGGGCGACATCCGCAACGGGATCGTCCACGTGGTCGGCCCCGAGCAGGGCCGCACCCAGCCGGGCATGACCATCGTCTGCGGCGACAGCCACACCTCGACCCACGGCGCCTTCGGAGCGCTCGCCCAGGGGATCGGCACCTCGGAGGTCGAGCATGTGCTGGCCACCCAGACCCTGCGGCAGAAGAAGTCGAAGAACCTGCGGGTGACCATCGACGGGACCCCGGCGCCCGGCGTGGGCGCCAAGGATTTCGCCCTGGCGGTGATCGGCGCGATCGGAACGGCCGGCGGCACCGGCTCGGTCATCGAATTCGCCGGCGAGGCCATTCGCGGCCTGTCGATGGAAGGGCGGATGACTCTCTGCAACCTGACCATCGAGGGCGGCGCCCGCGCCGGGCTGGTGGCGCCGGACCAGAAGACCTTCGACTACATCATGGGCCGCCCGGCCGCGCCCAAGGGGGCCGCCTGGGAGATGGCGCTCTCCTACTGGAAGACGCTCTATTCCGACGACGACGCCGTCTTCGACCGCGAGGTCCGCCTGGACGCCGCCAAGATCGCGCCCCTGGTCACCTGGGGGACCAGTCCTGAGGACGTCATCGCGGTGACCGACGCGGTCCCCGCGCCCGAGAGCTTCGCGAGTCCCGACAAGCGCGCCTCGGCCGAGCGGGCGCTGGACTATATGGGCCTGGCCGCCGGACAGCCGATCAGCGACGCCAGGATCGATGTCGTCTTCATCGGCTCGTGCACCAACAGCCGCATCGAGGATCTGCGCGCCGCCGCCGGCGTCGTGCAGCATGCCTTCCTCCACGGCCGCCTGGTCGCCCCCCACGTGCGGGCCATGGTGGTGCCAGGCTCCGGCCTGGTGAAGGCCCAGGCCGAGGAGGAAGGCCTGGACGCCATCTTCAAGGCCGCGGGCTTCGACTGGCGCGAGCCGGGCTGTTCCATGTGCCTGGGCATGAACCCCGACCGTCTGGAGCCGGGCGAACGCTGCGCCTCGACCTCCAACCGTAATTTCGAAGGCCGTCAGGGCCGGGGCGGACGCACCCACCTGATGAGCCCGGCCATGGCCGCCGCCGCCGCCATCGCCGGCCATATCGTCGACGTCCGGGAGTTCCTCTGACATGGATCCGCGAGCCCGGTTTCTGCTCTGGTTCGGACTTCCGGTGCTCAGCGCGGGCCTCGGCGCCGCCATCGCCATCCTCACGGGGATCGTCGAAGGCTTCGACGTCGGCGGTCTGCGGCTGACGCCGCTGCTGGCCGTCGGCCTCTATGTGGCGGGGGCGGGCCTGGTCGCCGTGATCGTCCGCATGCGACAGAGCCAGCTGGCCCTGGGCGATCGCGAGCGGTTCGAGCGCCCCCTGGAGGCGGCCCTGGTGGCCATGTGCGCGCCATTCATAGTCGCGGGCCTGTGGGCGTTCGGCGCGAACCTGTTCAACGATTTCGGCAGCGTGAAGAAGGCCAGCGGCCAGATCGAGCGGGTTGAGGCCATCGGCGGCCTGCGCGCCCGCTACGCGCTCACCCTCGACAACGCCGTCCAACCCTATGTGCTGCCCTGCTACGGCCGGCCCAACTGCGGCCAGGCCGTGCCCCTGATGCGGCTGCCCAAGGGGGCGAAGGCCGACCTCTACCTGTCGCGCAACGAGGTCATCGGCATGACCGTCGACGACAAGAACGTGCTCAAGCCCTTCGGCCAGCGCGCCTGGCGCATCGTGGTCGACGGCGCGCTCCTCGTGCTGATGGTCCTCTACACCACCGCCTTCCTTTATACGGCGGCCAGCCTGCTTTGGCCGGAAGACGAGGACGAGGAAGAAGACGAGACGGCCTACGGCGGCTATCCGGGGCCGACCCGGTGATCACCGGCCTTGATCACATCGCGCTCGCCGTCGCCGATCTCGACGCCGCGGTCGCCGGCTACACCGCCCTGCTGGGCCGGGCGCCCAACTGGATCGGCGGCGACGGCGGGGCGCGCCACGCCTGGTTCCAGCTCGGCAACATGGCCCTGGACGTCATCTCGCCCGCCGGCGACGGCGCCTTCGGGGGCGTCATCGCCAAGCACATCGAGACCCATGGCGAGGGGATCTGGGCCCTGGCCTTCACGGTGGAAGACGCCGAGGCCGCCCACGCCCTGGTCACCCGGCGCGGGATCGGGGCGGTCAAGCCGCACTCCACCCGCTCGACCCATGATGACGGGCGCAAGCGCTACTGGACCAACTTCTCGCTCGATGCGGCCGACACGGGTGGCCTGAACATACTGCTGGTGGGTCCGGCTCGCGACGGCTCGACCTGGCCTCTTTCCGAACCGGTGGGCGACGAGGCCGCCGCCACGCCCCTTCTGGACCACGTCGTGATCCACACCGCCAACCCCGAGCGCGCCGTCGCCGTCTATGGCGGCCGGCTGGGCCTCGACCTGCGGCTCGACCGCTCCAACCCCGATTGGGGGGTGCGCCAACTCTTCTTCCGCGCGGGGTCCGCCGTGGTCGAGATGGGCGCCAGCCTGAAGACCCCAGTCTCCGACGCCCCCGACCGGTTCGGCGGCCTGGCCTGGCGGGTCACCGACGCCGATGCCGCGCGGGCGCGCATCGCCGCGGCCGGCTTCGACGTCTCCGAGGTCCGCGCGGGCCGTAAGCCGGGCACCAAGGTGTTCACTGTCCGCTCGGGCGTCCCCGCCGCGCCGGCCCTGATGATCCAGCAAAACGCCGAGACCGCCGACCGATGAAAGCCTTCACCCGCCTCGACGCCAAGATCGCTCCCCTGCCCCTGGCGAATATCGACACCGACCAGATCATCCCCAAGCAGTTCCTCAAGACGGTGGAGCGCGAGGGGCTGAGCAAGGGCCTGTTCTACGACCTGCGCTTCGACGAGCAGGGCCGCGAGAAGCCCGACTTCGTCCTCAACCGCCCGGAGTACAAGGGCGCCGGCGTCCTGGTGGCGGGCGATAATTTCGGTTGCGGCTCGTCTCGCGAGCACGCCCCCTGGGCGCTGATGGACTTCGGGATCGACTGCGTGATCTCTTCCAGCTTCGCCGACATATTTTACCACAACTGCTTCCAGAACGGCCTGCTGCCCGTGGTGCTCAAGCCCGATGAGGTCCAGGACCTGATGGAGGAGGCCAAGGGCGGCAACCACATGGTCACCGTCGATCTCCAGGCCCAGACCGTGATCTCCCCCTCGGGGAAGACCTTCGCCTTCCAGATCGATCCGCAGCGCAAGGAGAAGATGCTGAAGGGCCTCGACGCCATCGGCGAGACGCTCCAGAAGGCGCCCTCCATCGACGTTTATGAGGGCCGGCGCGCGATCAGCCAGCCCTGGCTGGAACGGGCGTGAGCGTCATCATCGCCGGCACGGTGCGAATCCCGCCCGAGAACCTGGAACGGTTCAGGCCGCACATGCTGGCCATGCTGACCGCCAGCCGCGCCGAGGACGGCTGCCTGGAATATTCCTACGCCCAGGACGTGGCCGAGCCCGGCCTGGTGCGGGTCTACGAGGTCTGGCGCGACCAGGCCTGCCTCGACACCCACTTCCAGACGCCGCACATGGCGACCTGGCGCAGCCACTGGCCGGAGTTCGGGGTCGCCGACCGGCGGCTCGTCCTGTACGAGACCGCCTCCGAGCGCGCGCTCTAGCCCAGCAGCACGCCGGCCAGGCGCTCCGCCGAGCCGGGCGCCAGCCCCATCAGCAGGTTCGGCTCGATCACCTCCAGCTCCATCAGCAGCGGACCCTTCGCCGAAGGCACGATGTCCACCCGCGCATAGGCCACGGGCTCGCCCACCGCCTCCAGCACGCGGGCGCCGAAAGCGAGCTCTCCGGCGCTCGGCGGATGGCGGACCGAGGCGGAATAGTCGATGCCGAAGGCGGACTTCAGGAAGGCGTGGCTGAACGCGCCGCCCAGGTAGACGAGGGAGCGTTCGCGCTCGGTCTCCACCGCGGCGAGATAGGGTTGGATCATGGCCTCGCGGGTCTCGGTCAAGCCAGCCAGATGGGCGCTGGCCTCTTCGGAAATCTGGCTGGCGGCGAACCGTTTGGTTCCGAAGGCGCCCCCGGAGATGGTCGGCTTGACCACCAGCTCGTCCCAGCCCCGATCCGCGCAAAGGGCGGCGAGATCGACGGTCTCGCCCTGGCGGACGAACACCGTCGGAACCACGGCGACGCCGCGGGCCTCCAGGTCGGCCAGGTAGCGCTTGTCCATGTTCCAGCGCAGCACGCGATGGGCGTTGACCAACCGGGTCTGCGACGCCGCCAGGTCGAGCCAGGCGGCGAATTCCGCGATCCGGTGGAAGTAGTCCCAGGTGGAGCGGATCACCGTCACCGGCGCGGCGGACCAGTCAACCGCCGGGTCACTCCAGACCGCGAACCGCACCCGCGCGCCCGTGGCGCTCAGGGCCTGGGCCAGCAACTGATCGTCGGGCCCGCCGTCCGGCAGGGTTTCATAGGTGACCAGGGTCACATCGAACGACATCGGCGAACCTCGTTGATATAATGATATAAGCATATCTTTATATGATTAACGGTCAAGCCGTGTTGTCGCGTCAGGCTTCCCGTGGCGGCGCACTTCCCCTAGGAGGTCGCCTCGCAACACGCGCCAGAAGAGGGCTCCCGCCATGACCGACCTGCTTCTCCTGCCCGGCGACGGCATCGGCCCCGAAGTGACCGCCCAGGTGCGGCGCGTGGCCGAGGCGCTCACCCCCGAGCTCGCCATCGAGGAGCGGCTGTTCGGCGGCGCGAGCTACGACGCCCACGGCGTCCCGCTCACCGACGAAACGCTCGCCGCGGCCAAGGCGGCCAAGGCCGTGCTGATGGGCGCGGTCGGCGGCCCGAAATGGGCCGGCGTCCCGCGCGACAAGCGGCCCGAGGCGGGCCTGCTCAACCTGCGCGCCGGCATGGAGGTGTTCGCCAACCTGCGCCCGGCCCTGTGCTTCAACGCCCTCGCCGACGCCTCGACCCTCAAGCGCGAGGTGGTCGAGGGCCTGGACATGATGATCGTCCGGGAGCTGACCGGCGGCATCTATTTCGGTTCGCCGCGCTTCATCGAGGACCTACCGGGCGGCGGAAAGCGCGCCGTGGACACCCAGGTCTACACCACCATGGAAATCGAGCGGGTCGCCCGGGTGGCCTTCGAACTGGCGCGCGGCCGGCGCAACAAGGTCCACTCGGCGGAGAAGTCCAATGTGATGGACTCCGGCCTGCTGTGGCGCGAGGTGGTCACCGACCTGCACCGGCGCGAGTTCAGCGACGTGCAGCTGGAGCATATCCTTGCCGACAACGCCGCCATGCAGATCGTCAAGAACCCCAAGCAGTTCGACGTCATGGTCACCGACAACCTGTTCGGCGACATCCTCTCGGACGCGGCGGCCCAGCTCACCGGATCCCTCGGCATGCTGCCCTCGGCGGCGCTCGGTCTGCCGGGCAAGCCCGGCCTCTATGAGCCCATCCACGGCTCGGCGCCTGATATCGCCGGCCAGAACCTCGCCAATCCGCTGGCCGCCATCCTGTCCTTCGAAATGGCCCTGCGCTGGTCGCTCGGCCGCGCCGCGGCGGCCGACCGGCTCTACGGGGCGGTGGTGAAGGCCCTGGAAGCCGGCGCCCGCACCCGCGACCTGGGCGGGACGCTTTCGACCACCGAGATGGGCGACGCCGTGCTGGCGGCGCTCTAGACGCGCCGGTATTCCATCGTCGAGCCATCCGGCAGCTTGCCGCGCAACGCGACCCAGGTTCCGGCCTCGTCGTACCAGTTGTCGATCTGGGCGTCGCCGGTGAGGCTCCAGCGAACCGCGGCGATAGGCCCGCCTGGGCCGCGACGCGCCGAGACCCTCAGCAGCCTGCCATCCTGGGGGTTGAACAGGGGCCCGCCCAGCGCGTCAGCGTGCCAGTGCGTTAGCGGCAAGGCCGAGACCGGCGCGGTCGTCGAACCCTTGCCGGTCTCGATGATCACGCCTGCGGCCGTGCGCCGGGCGACGACTTTCTGGAGCTTGCCGCCGCCATTGGTGCTGGTCTCCAGGCCCGCGAACTGTCCGCCACGCCAGCGCTCCACCGCCCGATGACCATACCGGTAGACCGGCACGGGGCCGAGCTTGACGGTCATGGCGACCTCCGTGGTGATCGTCATGGCGCCGGGCTGGCCGGCGAAGCTCATCACGTGGTCGCCGACCCTGGCGCCATTGCGGAACACCGCGAAGGCCAGCCTGCGGCCGGGCGGCGGCGCGGCGGCCAGCGCGACAGGCGGGGCGAAGGCGAAGCCGGCTGCGGCGAGCAACAACCTGCGAGTCGGGCGCGGAGCGTCCCTGGCGTCGATCTCCAACGGTGAACCTCGAATAGGGCGACGAGGGCCCGCCGCAAGCCTTTCGGGTACGTGCATCGGCGCCACACGGATGCGCGCGACGACGAAACGCACCCGGCAGCGGTTGCAATTTCGCGCCAAATGTCACATGTCAGCGCCCGCATGAGAGACTTGAAGAACAACCGTTTCGACGAACGCGCCGCCGCCTCACTCGAGGCCAAGAAGGCCCTCCTGGCGAAGATGAAGGTCAAGCCGACCGTCACCGCCGCCGTCGCCCCCGACCGCGCCGCCCAGAAGGCCGCCGAACTGGCCGAGCTGCGCGCCAAGCGCGAGGCCGAACGCTCCGAGAAGCGCCGGGTCACCGCCGAGGCCGAGGCCCGCAAGGCCGAGATCGAGGCCTTCGACAGCGAGACCCGCGAGCTCGAGACGCGCGCCGCCCAAAAGGCCGCCCGCGACGCCCGCTACGCGGCCCGCAAGCAGAAGCGCCGCTGACCTAGTCGGGGTGATCGGCCGCCGAGGCCGGCGCCACGTGCGGCGGGAAGGCGCTGGCCAGCGGCTCATAGCGGGCCCTGGCCGACTCCAACCGTGCGCGCATCTCCACGGCCGCCTCGGGGAAGTTCAGCGCCACGCTGTAGTTCTCGCCCGGGTCGGCATCCATGTCGAACAGGAGCGGATAGCGGTCCAGCGGAACGTCGTGGGTCCGATAGTATGACCGCGCCACATACTTCCAGCGCGCCGTGCGAACGGCCGCCACATGGGCGTTGTCGAACAGCACGATCTCCTGGTGCGGCGACGGCGCCCCGGCCGTCAGCACGCCCGAGATGTCCCGCCCGTCCAGTTCGCGATCGCTCACCGGCGACAGCCCGGCCATGGCCAGCAGGGTCGGCAGCAGGTCGAGATTGCTGGAGAGCGCCGAAGTCACGGTCCCGGCCGGCAAGGTCCCGGGCCGCCAGGCGATGAACGGCACCCGGAATCCCCCATCCCAGGCCGAGCCGCCCTTGCGGTCGCGGAACGGTCCCGACGAGCCCTCGAACCAGGGTCCGTTGTCCGAGGTGAAGACCACCATCGTTTCCTTGTCGAGATCGAGCGCCTTCAGCCGCTCCAGCAGGCGGCCGACATTGACGTCGATCTCCTCCACCACCTCGCCATAGGCGCCGCCCGGCGAGCCGGTCAGGTCGTCAGGATTTGGCTTCAGGGGAATGTGCGGCGCGGTCAGGGCCAGCAGGACGAAGAACGGCCTCTCGCGGTTCTGCTCCACGAACGCCGTGGTCTGGGCGAAAAACCATTCGGTCAGCTTGGCGAAGTCGGCCTTGCTCTCGCTCATCGGCGTGGTGGCGCTATCGAAAATCGATAGCGGTTTCATATCGTGGCTATAGGGCAGTCCGTAGAACCGGTCGAAGCCATAGACCATGGGCGGCCAGTGCGGCGCGGCGTGGCCCAGGTGCCACTTCCCGATCAGCGCGCTGGCGTAGCCCTCGCCCAGGGCCTTGGGGATGGTCAGGGCATCGACCGGCAGGCCGGTGGTGTCGGCCGGCTGAATCACCTCGTGAGCTAGGCCGTTGCGGATGGCGTACTGGCCGGTCAGCAGCCCCGCCCGCGACGGGGTGCAGACATTGGCCGAGGCGTAGAAGTCGGACAGCCGCACGCCCTCCGCCGCCATGCGGTCGAGGTTGGGCGTGCGGATCACCGTGCCGCCGTCACAGCCGAGATCGCCGTAGCCGAGGTCGTCGGCCAGGATGACGATGAAGTTGGGCGGCCTCATGTGCGGAATCCTCTCGTGCGGGGTCGCCACCTCGCCCGCTCGACGCCGGGCTCGTCAAGCCAGCTTGAGAACCCAGGTCTCGCCGATCAGGTCGACGCCGATGGTGTCGTGCGGCGTGGAGTCGACCAGCTCGAAGCCGGCGGCGGCGTAGATGCCGCGCGCGGCGGTGAGGATGCTCTGGGTCCACAAGGTGATCTCGCCGTAGCCCGCCTCACGGGCGAAGGCGACGCATTCGGCCACCAGCCGCTTGCCCAGGCCCAGGCCCCTGGCCGACGGCTCGACCAGCAGCAGGCGCAGCTTGGACTGGTCACCCTCGCCCTTGACCAGGAAGATCGATCCGACGATCTCGCCGCCGCGCTCGGCGATCCAGCACCGCTCGCGGGCCGGGTCGAAGTTCTGGATGAAGTCGGCGGCGATCTTCGCCACCAGGGCTTCGAAGGCGTCGCCCCAGCCATACTCGCGGGCGTAGAAGACCGCGTGGCGCCAGGTCACCCAGCCCATGTCGCCGACCCGATGCGGCCGCAGGATCACCTCGCCGGGCGGCGGCCCGCCCAGCAGGCCCTCGATCTCCCGCATGGCGTCGACCAGCCGCGATCGTTCCGGAGTGGCCAGGCCGCCCAGGATACCCTCGACCGCCCCCTCCGCCGTCTGGCGCAGGCCGTTATAGGCCGCGATGCCCGCCGAGGTCAGCCAGATGGAGACGCTGCGGCCATCCTTGCGCGATGTCTCGCGGACCATCAGTCCATCGGCCTCGAACCGCTTGAGGATGCGGCTGAGATAGCCGGCGTCGAGGCCGGAGGCGGCGGCCAGGGCCTTGGGCGTCACCCCGGTGGGCGACTGGGCGACCTCGTACAGCACCCGCCCCTCTGCCAGGCTGTAGGGCGATCCCAGGTGGGCCTCGTCCAAAGCGCCGATGCGGCGGGTGTAGAAGCGATTGAACCGGCGCACGGCCGAGATCGGGTCCTGAAGCAGCATGGCGAGCCTCCCGCCGATAGCTGGCCTAGGTTAGTTGACTGAGTCAACCAACTTCCCCGGCCGTCAGAAAACCCTTGTGGGTTAAGACTTTCCGGCGGCGATGGCCCGCCGTCGCAGCAAGGTGAGCAGCTCGCCGCCGATCTCCAGCCAGGTCGGCGAGAGTCCGGATTCCAGGCCCTCGGCCCAGGCTGCCCGCCGGCGCTCGGCCTCCGAATGCGCGTTCGATCCGGCCTCGGTGAGGCGCGCCAGCTTGGCGCGGGCATGGCCGGGATTGTTCTGGAAGGCGACGAAGCCCGCCGTCGCCAGATCGTCGGTCAACCGCTGCACGCCCTGTCGGGCGACACCGAGGACACGGGCCAATTGCGACACCGTACGCGGCCCGTCCTGCTCGGCCAGGGTCGCCAGGATGCGTGCGCGGGCGTGGCTGAGGCCCAGATCGGACAACAATTTGTCATCCGCGCTGACCAGGGCGTCGTGGGCCCGATGCGTCGCCGCGATGAGTCGCGAGAGGGGATCGTTCGGCATGATATAGGATGCTGGACGCATGACATGGTGTTGTCAAACAGGATCACGCTTGGCTTCCTCGACGGGCGGCCGGTACGATTGAGCCATGCAAGCTTTCCTGTTTCGAGCGGCCTTCGACCGCATCGCCGAACGGCTTCCCGCCGTCGCCCCCGATCTCGATGTGGTCGTGCTGGAGCCCGATGGCGCCCTAAGCCTGAATGGCGCGGCCTTCGACCCGGCCCAGCTGAAGCCCGAGGTCTGGTGGCTGAGCCTGGAGGCTTTTGGCCCTCAGCGACGGGAATATTTCGGGCGGCTGCGGGATAGCGAAGACGCCCGCTGGGTCCAGACGGTGTTTGCCGGAGTCGAGCATCCCAGCTTCAAGCCCCTGGCGCGGGACGGCCTGAGAGTGACCAATTCCAGCGCCCAGGCGCCGGCCATCGCCGAGTATGTGGTGATCCACGCGCTCAGCCTGCTGCACCCCATCGAGGCCCAGGCCCGTCACCAGGTGGCTCATGAATGGAAGCCGGTGGACTTCCGCGAGGTGGGCCAGAGCCGCTGGCTGATCGTCGGCTTCGGCAATATCGGCCGCGAGATCGCCGCCCGCGCCAAGGCCTTCGGGGCCCATGTTGAGGCGGTGCGGCGCTCGCCAGGCGCCGAGGGCCTGGCCGACGCGGTGTCGACGATCGCGGACCTGCCCTCGCGCCTGCCCCAGGCCGACGTGGTGGTCCTGGCCTGCGCGCTGAACGACGACACCCGCGACCTGGCGAACGCCGGCTTCTTCGCGGCCATGAAGCCCGGTTCGATCCTGATCAATATCGGCCGTGGCGGCCTGCTGGACGAGGACGCCCTGCGCGTGAGCCTCGATTCCGATAAGCCCGGCCATGCGGTGCTGGACGTCTTCAAGACCGAGCCCCTGCCGGCCGACTCCTGGATTTGGGATCACCCCAAGATCCGCGTCACCCCGCACGCCTCCAACCGAGGCGCGCTCACCGGCGCGCGCGGCGAGACACTGTTCCTCGAAAACCTGGGCCGCTACGTCCGCGGCGCCCCCCTGCTCAACCCGGTCAATCCGGGGGACATCGGAGTGGGATGACGCCCTGGCCGTGATCAGGCGCTAGCGGGGGGCTCCGGCGGCGGCGGGGCGATGAGCTCTTCGATAGGGGGCGGGGTGTTCTCGGCGGTCTCGACCGGCGGCGGAACAGGCGGCAGCGGAGCGGGCGGCTCGACCGGCGGGGGCGGCGTCGCGCCCAGCGCCAAGGCCAGTTCGGCCACGGTGACCTTGCCGTCCCCATCGCCGTCGAGGCGGTCGAAGGCGCGCTCGGCATGGGCGGCGCGGCCTTTAGCCTGGCCGGACTTCCCCGGGAGGGCGTCCTTCAGTTCATCGAGGCCGAAAGCGCCGTCGTCGTCGCCGTCGATGGCCGCCACCAGCTTTTCGGCGATGCTCTCGGGGGTGGGGACGGTCTGGTTCTTGATCAGGGCGTCCAGGGTCTTGGGACCGAAGCGACGGGCGGCGGGAGGCTCGGCCGACATGGCCGCGGGCTCGGCCGAAGTCGCCTGGGCGGCAAGAATCGCCTGGGCGGGGCGACCATTCTTGCCGTGTCCTCCCTTTTCCAGCTTCAGGAGCTCCATGACGCTGAGGGCGCCGTCGCCATCGGTGTCCAGCCTGGCGGCGATCCGTTGCTGGGCAACGGCCGTGGGGTCCCCGCCCTTGACCGGCTTGCGGTCCGGGAGGGGCGCGATCTGCGCCAAGGCGAGCTTTCCGTGCGAGAGGCCGTTGACGGACATGGCTGTCCTCCGGTGGATGTCGCCAATCCCGACGCAACCACCGTGCCAAGTGGCGATGGGCCCACTATCTAAGCCCTTGGAAGCCTTCGTCTTGCGCCCGAGAACCACAGGGCGTAACGGGACGCTCCGCGACAAGTCATCTAGAGGAGACCGCCATGGGCTATCGGGTAGCCGTGGTCGGCGCCACGGGCAATGTGGGCCGCGAGATGCTGAACATCCTCGAGGAAGTGAACTTCCCCGTGGACAAGATCCACGCGATCGCCAGCCGCAAGTCCATCGGGGTCGAAGTCTCTTTCGGCGACAAGATCGTCAAGTGCGAGGACGTCGAGCAGTTCGACTTCAGCACCGTCGACCTGGTGCTGATGAGCGTCTCGGGCACGTTCTCGAAGGAGTGGGCGCCGAAGATCGGCGCCCAGGGCCCGATCGTCATCGACAATTCCTCGGCCTGGCGGATGGACCCCGACGTGCCGTTGATCGTGCCGGAGGTGAACCCGGACGACGTCAGCTACGCCGCCAAGAAGAACATCATCGCCAACCCCAACTGCTCGACGGCCCAGCTGGTCGTGGCGCTGAAGCCCCTGCATGACCGGGCCCGCATCAAGCGGGTGGTGGTCTCGACCTACCAGTCGGTCTCCGGCGCGGGCAAGGAAGGCATGGACGAGCTGTGGGACCAGACCAAGGGCGTCTTCGTCCTGGGCGCGCCCGAGCCCAAGAAGTTCCCCAAGCAGATCGCCTTCAACGTCATCCCCTTCATCGGGTCGTTCAACGAGGATGGCTACACCGACGAAGAAGCCAAGATGTGGCAAGAGACCCACAAGATGATCGACCCGTCGATCAAGCTGACGGTCACCTGCGTCCGCGTGCCGGTGATGGTCGGTCACTCCGAGTCGGTGAACATCGAGTTCCATGACCCCATCGACGAGGACGAGGCCCGCGACCTGCTGCGCGAGAGCCCGGGCGTCATCGTCATCGATCAGCGGCACGACAAGGGCTACATGACCCCCAAGGAGGCCCAGGGCGAGTTCCCGGTCTTCATCAGCCGCATCCGCAACGACCCCACGGTCGAGCACGGCCTCAACATGTGGGTCGTCGCCGACAACCTGCGCAAGGGCGCGGCGCTCAACGCGGTGCAGATCGCCGAACTGCTGCATGAGCGCGGCCTGATCAAGACGAAGGCCATCGCCTAGGCCGGTCGGGCCCACGAATTGCGCGTCCGAAACCCGCTGATCGGGTGAGCCCTGGGGCTTGCCCGAGCCGCCCGCGACCCTAGGTAAGACGCGCCAGGCGACCCTGGCCTGCCCGAAAGGCCCGCCTTGGCCAAGACGCCCGCCAACACCGCGCTCATGGCCGGGATCGCCTGCTACCTCATCTGGGGCTTCGTGCCCCTGGCCTTCCAGGTGATCGGCGCTTTCGGGGTCGGTTCCTGGGAGATCCTGGCGCACCGGATCGTCTGGAGCGTGCCGACCGCGCTGATCTTCGTGCTGCTGGCCCGCCAGTGGCGCCAGGTGGTCGCGGTGTTCCGCCAGCCCAAGGTGCTGGCCTGGCTCTGCCTGTCATCGGCCCTGATCACCGCCAACTGGATCGTGTTCATCTGGGCGGTGAATTCCGGCCGGGTGCTGGAAAGCAGCCTCGGCTACTACATCAATCCCCTGGTCAACATGGCCTGCGGGGCGCTGCTGTTCCGCGAGCGCATCGACAAGATCGGCCAGGCGGCCATCGGCCTGGCCATACTGGGCGTCACCATCCAGGCCTTCGCGCTCGGCCACCTGCCGCTGGTCTCCCTGATCCTGGCCTTCAGCTTCGGCGGCTACGGGGTGGTGCGCAAACAGGTGGCCGCCGACGCCCAGACCGGCCTCTTCGTGGAGTGCCTGATCCTGGGCCTGCCCAGCCTGGCCTTCATCCTGTGGCTGGAACAGCAGGGCGGCGGGCATTTCCTCGGAAACCCGGCGGCCACCGCCTGGCTGCTGGCCTCGGGGCCGATCACCGCCGTGCCCCTGGTGCTGTTCGCCTGGGCGGCGCGGCGCCTGCCGCTGTCGGCCATCGGCTTCCTGCAGTTCATCGCCCCCACGATCAGCTTCGCCATCGGCGTCGCCCAGGGCGAGGCCTTCACGCCGCTGCGGGCGCTCTCCTTCGTGTTCATCTGGGGCGGGGCGGTGGTGTTCGCCTATGGCGCATGGCGTCGCGCGCGGGCGCTAAGCGCCGCCGCATGACGAAGGCTTAACTAGGCCGCCGGGCCAGGACGGGCTTAGCCTCCTCGCCGGAGGCTGGCATGATCCGAACCATCCTGACGCTCTGGGCCCTGGCTCTGGCGGGCCCGGCCGTGGCCGCGGCCCTGACGCCGGCCCAGGTCTTCGCCCGCGAGACCACCGCCGTCGCGCCGCACATCTGGCTGATCGCCAAGCCGGCCGTCACCGACCCGCCCTTCGAGGGCAATGTGGTGGTGATCGAACAGGCCAGGGGCCTGGTGGTGGTCGACGCCGGCGGGGCGCCCGTCTCGGGGCAGGCCGTCGTGGCTCAAATCCGCAAGCTGTCGGGCAAGCCGGTGAGCTGGCTGGTCTACACCCACTATCACGGCGACCATAACCTGGGCGCCGGCGCCGTCCGCGCCGCCTGGCCGGGCGTCCAGATCGTCTCCAGCGCCCGCACCCGGGAGAACATGACCGGGCCGCCCATGGCCTATGTGACGACCTACGGGAAATCCTATGGCGAGATGGCCGCCTTCGCCGCCGCCCAGGCCGGAGACGCCAAGCTACCCCAGGCATTGCGCGACGGCTGGCGCCGCGCCGCCGAGGCAGGGCCGGCCATGGTCGAGGCCTATTCCGACCTCAAGCCCTATCCCGCCGACCTGACCTTCGAGAGCCGCATCAAGCTCGCCGACGAGGTCGCGCCGGTGGAGATCGCCTATCTGGGCCGCGCCAACACCGACGGCGACGTGGTGGTCTGGGCGCCGAAGCAGCGGGTGCTGGCGACCGGCGACATCGTGGTCGCCCCGATTCCCTACGCGGCCCATACCTTTCCGGGCGACTGGATCGAGGTGCTGCGCAAGCTGAAGGCCTACGACTTCAAGCTCCTGATCCCCGGCCACGGGCCGCCGCAGACCGATCGGGCCTATCTCGACCGGCTGATCGCCGCCCTGGAGAGCGTCCGCGCCCAGGTCGCGCCCCTGGCCAAGGCCGACCTGCCGCTCGACGAGGTGCGCAGGCGCATCGACCTGGAGCCGATCCGCAAGGCCTTCGCCGGCGACGATCCCTGGCTGCGTTACGTGCTTTCGGCGGTGTTCACCGGCGACCTGATCGCCAACGCCTACAAGGAGGCGCGGGGCGAGACCGTGATCCAGGGCAAGGGATGACAGCGCGCTGTCAAAGACAAGCGTAGGCGGCCTCGATCAACCGCTTTGGGCGGCCGTCGCCCAGCAGGTCGGTGGATTGCTTGTTCATCACATAGGCGCCCGCCAGCCTGGTCTGCGGATCGGCGAAGGCGCAGGAGCCGCCCCAGCCGGAATGGCCGAAGGTTTCCTCGCCCGGGCCCCAGGCCTTGACCGGCGCATTGCGCATGAAGCCCGCGCCCCAGCTCATCTCGAAGGGCAGGACCAGGTCCTGGCCGCGAATGCGCTCGCGGGCCGCCTCGGTGATCAGGGCGGGCGACAGGATCACCTCGCCGTCCAGCCAGCCGTCATTGGCCAGCGCGCCCATCAGCCGGGCCAGGGCGGGCGCGGTGGCGTGGCCGTTGGCCGACGGGATCTCGATCCGCCGCCATTCGGCCTGGCCGCGGCCGGCGGGGGAAGACCAGGGTGTGAGGAAGGCGGCCCGCGTGGCCGCGTTGACCTCGCCGAAATTCGGCAGACCGCTCGGTCGCTGCAAATCTGCGGCGCGGTGATGTTCGGAATCGGGCAGGCCGATCCAGAGGTCCAGGCCGAAGGGCTCGGCCAGGTCCTGGCGCAGGGCCGTCCCCATGCTGCGCCCGTCGACCCGGCGGAAGATCTCGCCCGCCAGATAGCCGAAGGTGATCGGGTGGTAGCCGCTGGCGGTTCCCGGCGGCCACAGGGGCGCCATGGCCGCGAGCCTGGCGCAGATGGCGTCCCAGTCGAACCACAAGGCCGGGTCCATCTCGTCCGGGAAGCCGCTAAGTCCCGCCTGGTGGCTCATGACCTGCTCGACGGTGATCGCGGCCTTACCGGCCTCTACGAACTGAGGCCATACCTCGGCGACCGGCTGGTCGTACCGGAGCTTTCCGGCGTCCACGAGGCGGGCGATCAGCAGGGCGGCCATGGCCTTGGTGGTGGAGAAGACCGGGGTCAGGGTGTTCTCGTCGAACGGCTGGGTCCGCTTACGGTCTGCGTGGCCGGCCCAGAGGTCGACCACCGTTTCGCCGGCCCTGACCAGGGTGAAGCGCGCACCTAGCTCCTGGCCGGACTCAAAATTGGCGGCGAAGGCGTCGCGCACGGCGTCGAATCCCTCGCCCGCGAAACCGTGAATCTCGACCATCGGCGCTCCCGGAGCCCTTTCGATGGGAAAGAGCTCAATTTCAAAGTCTCAGGCGAGGGGTTCTATACGCATCTCGGCGTCCGGGCGCATCAGCCGCGCGCCCAGGGCCACGACGGGCAGGTCGAACGCGCGCCAGTCGCGCGCCGCGTCCACGGCCATGGCCGCGGCGCGGGCGGCGCGTTCGGCGGCGGCCGGGCCTGAGAGCCCCTCGACCAGGCCCGCACCGAACAGCGCCGTCACCAGGTCTCCGGTCCCATTGGGAACGCCGTCGCGGCGCGCGTGGGCGAACAGGGTCGATCCGGCGGGCTCGCTGCAGACCATGGCGATCTCGCCCTCGCCGGCCGGAACCGAGGTCACCAGGGCCGGCTTGCCGAGCGCGCGCACAGCTTCGACCACGCCGGCCGCATCGGCGATCTCCCGGCCGGTGAGATGGGAGAGTTCCCAGAGATTGGGGGTGATCCAGTCGGCCAGGGGGACCAGGTCATCGGCGATCGCCCGGGCGACCTCGGGCTTCACATAGAGTCCCTTGGGCATGTCGCCGAGAACGGGATCGACCACCACCATGGGGGCGGGGCGAAAGGCTCCGGCCCGGCCGGCGGCGCGGACCCGGGCGATGGTCTGACAGGCCAGCGCCACCTGCTCGGGAGTGGAGAAGTGGCCGGTGATCACCAGGTCGGCCAGGCCGAACAGGCCCTGGGCTTCCACGCCGTTCAGCAGGTCGTGGAAGAGGTCGGCCTCCACCGCCTTGCCGCGCCCGCCCTTGGCGGGGCTGCGGCCGTAAAGGACGGTGGGGACCAGCACCGGATCGATCCCGCAGGCCGCGAGCGCGAATTGCTGCGCCCCGCCGCCGATCCGGTCGGCGGCGACATAGGAGGAGAGGATCAGCGCGAGCGGCATCCTCTCCTCCTACATCATCCTAGTAGCGGTAGTGGTCCGGCTTGAACGGGCCGGTTTCCGGCACGCCGATATAGTCGGCCTGTTCCTTCGACAGCTTGGTCAGCTTCGCGCCCAGCTTGCCGAGGTGCAGCATGGCCACCTTCTCGTCGAGGTGCTTGGGCAGGGTGTAGACCTTGGTCTCGTACTTCGACGCGTTGGTCCACAGCTCGATCTGGGCCAGGGTCTGGTTGGTGAAGCTGGCGCTCATCACGAAGCTGGGGTGGCCGGTGGCGTTGCCCAGGTTCACCAGGCGGCCCTCGGACAGGACGATGATCTTCTTGCCGTCCGGGAACTCCACATGGTGGACCTGCGGCTTGATCTCGTCCCACTTGAAGTTCTTCAGGCCGGCGATCTGAATCTCGGAATCGAAGTGGCCGATATTGGCGACGATGGCGTTGTTCTTCATCCGCCGCATGTGGTCGACGGTGAGGACGTCCTTGTTGCCGGTGGCGGTGACGAAGATGTCGGCCTTGTCGGCCACGTCGTCCATGGTCTGGACCTCGTAGCCCTCCATGGCCGCCTGCAGGGCGCAGATCGGGTCGATCTCGGTGACGATGACCCGGGCGCCGCCGTTCTTCAGCGAGGCGGCCGAGCCCTTGCCCACGTCACCATAGCCGAGGACCACGGCGACCTTGCCCGACAGCATGACGTCGGTGCCGCGGCGGATGGCGTCGACCAGGCTCTCGCGGCAGCCGTAGAGGTTGTCGAACTTCGACTTGGTGACGCTGTCATTGACGTTGATGGCCGGGAACGGCAGCTCGCCGCGCTCGCTCATCTGGTAGAGGCGGTGGACGCCCGTGGTGGTCTCTTCCGACACGCCGGTGCAGGCGTCGCGGATGGCCGAATAGAAGCCGGGCTTTTCCTTCAGATAGCGCTTCATCACCGTGTAGAGCGCTTCTTCCTCCTCGTTCTGCGGGTTGTTGAGGACCGAGGGGTCCTTCTCGGCCTTGGGGCCCAGCACGCAGAGCAGGGTGGCGTCGCCGCCGTCGTCGAGGATCAGATTCGGGTAGCCGCCGTCGTGCCACTCGAAGATCTTGTGGGCGTATTCCCAGTACTCGATCAGGTTCTCGCCCTTGATCGCGAAGACCGGGGTGCCGTTGGCGGCGATGGCCGCGGCGGCGTGGTCCTGGGTGGAGAAGATGTTGCAGGAGGCCCAGCGGACCTCGGCGCCGAGCGCTTCCAGGGTCTGGATCAGCACGGCGGTCTGGATGGTCATGTGCAGGGAGCCGGCGATCCGGGCGCCCTTCAGCACCTGGGCCTTGCCGAACTCGGCGCGCACGGCCATCAGGCCCGGCATCTCGGTTTCGGCGATTTCGATTTCCTTGCGACCGTAGTCGGCGAGGGTGATGTCTTTCACGACATAGTCGGTCATGGGGCGTCCTGTCGGCGGAAGTGCGTTTGACGGCTCTATAGCCGTGAGGTCGATACGGAGCAACAAGACATATAAAGAAATCTTTATATGACTGGATTCACCAATAGACCCGCGTCTCCGCGAGCCGGGTCATGGCCTTGGCGGCGGCCTTCAGGGTCTCGGGTTTCTGAGCCGCGCGGGCGGCGAGCAGGCGCTTGGCGGCGGCGAGCGCCGGGCCCTTGAGCGACAGCCGCGCCACCAGCTCGGCCGCCACGACGCCGTCGTTGAGCGCCCCCAGATGTTCCTGCAGCACCTTCAGGGTCTTGATGAACGGCTTGGCGTCGGCGTCGAACAGCGGCGCGAAGGCCTCGGCGGCGTAGCGCAGCTTCTTGGCGGCGATCCGCGCTTCGTGGCGGTCGACGTCGGAGTGGGTTTCCACGTCGCGGCCGAGCTTCAGCAGGGTCTTGCGCCGATGGCTGAGCGCCTTGGCCGCGAAGCCCTGGACCGGCGCATCGCGGGCGCGGCGGGCGGCCTTGCCATGGGCGGTCAGCCAGGCGCCGGTCTCCACCCAGGCGGTGGCCTCCAGCACCAGGTCGCGGAAACGCCTCGAGGCGACCGCGGCGCAGGCCTTGGCGTGGCCGCGCTGGCGGGCGGCCTCCACCACCGGCGCGAGGGCGGCGAGGTCCAGGCCGGGCTCGGCGAATTCGTCGTTCTCGAGGGCGAAGACGTCCAGGTCGCGGGCCTCGTCGCAGGCCCGGGCCAGCCATTTCAGCTCGGCCTTGATCGCCTCGGCCGGCTCGCCGGCGGTGATGCTCTTGAAGGTGGAGATGGCGCTGCGCAGGCGGCGCACGGCGACGCGCAGCTGATGCACCGCCTCGACGCTGTCGGCCTCGCGCAGCACCACGCCATTGGCGGCGATCTGCACCAGGGTGTTGCGGGCTATGGCCTGGAAGGCCTGGGCCGTGGAGAGCCCGCGGGCCAGGGGCGCCTTGTCGTGCCGGCGCGGGGCGCGGTCGGTCCCGTCCGCCAGGCCGTAGCCCTGCGAGGCCTTGCCGTCGAAGGAGAGATAGAGCGGCGCGGTCCTGGAAAGCTGTCGCGCCAGTTCGAACATGCCGTCGCAGCCGCCGGCCTTCAGCTCCAGCTCCACCTCGCTGACCCTCCGGACCCGGTCGCCCGCCTGGACCTCGCCCTCGTCCACCGCGATCTCGATGCGCGAACCGCCGAAGTCGAAAGTCCGCTGGCGACGCACCACCCGAACCGTGAAGCGGGGGCCCAGCGCCTTGCGCCGCGCCGCGCCCGGCAGGGCGGCCTTCAGGGCCGGCATGGCGAGGTCGAGGGCCGACCCGTTCAGGGTCGCCTCATGCTCCTCGCGGGCGAAGCCGTCGCCGCGCTTCAGGGTCTGCACCCGCTTGCCGCCGCCCTCGCGGATCCGCAGGGATATCCGCTGCTTGCGCAGGTCGCCGTCGGGGGTGTCGAAATAGGTGGAGACGAGATCCTTGCTCTCCGTTTCGCCGTCCGGGGCGGCGGCCAGCACGGCCGCGAGGTCGGCCGGCTCGCACAGAAATTTCAGCTCAATCTCGTCTTCCGCTACGTGCATAGGCTAAAGGCTCCCGGCTGGTGGCGCTCCCGCCTGGGAGTCAGGCCGCCTAAGGTGGCGCCCGTTCGCTTCAGGAGACCCTAGATGAACGCTCACGTCCGTCCCGTCGATCCCGCGCAACCTCGGCATGATTGGACGTTAGCGGAGGTGGAGGCCCTGTTCGAGCTTCCCTTCGCCGAACTGGTGTTCCGCGCCGCGCAGATTCACCGCGCGTGGTTCGACCCCGCCGAGGTTCAGCTCTCGCAGCTGCTGTCGGTCAAGACGGGGGGCTGCGCGGAGAACTGCGGCTATTGCAGCCAGTCGCAGCACTTCCAGACCGGGGTGACCGCCACCAAGCTGCTGGACGCCGAGACGGTGATCGCCGCCGCCGCCGAGGCCAAGGCCGGTGGGGCGCAGCGCTTCTGCATGGGCGCGGCCTGGCGCGACCTGAAGGACCGCGACGTGCCCAAGGTGGCCGCCATGATCTCGGGTGTGAAGGCGTTGGGCCTGGAGACCTGCGCGACGCTGGGCATGATGACCCGCGACCAGGCCCAGGCGCTGAAGGACGCCGGCCTGGACTACTACAACCACAACCTCGACACCGGCCCGGACTATTATGACAAGGTGGTGACAACCCGCACCTACCAGGACCGGCTCGACACGCTGGAAGCCGTCCGCTCCGTGGGGATGGCCACCTGCTGCGGCGGCATCGTCGGCATGGGCGAGACCCGCACCGACCGCGCCGGCCTGCTGCATGCGCTGGCCACCCTGCCCGCCCACCCGGACTCCCTTCCGATCAACGACCTGATGCCGATCCCGGGCACGCCGCTCGGCGGCTCCAATCCGGTCGACGGCTTCGAGTTCGTCCGGATGATCGCCGTCGCCCGCATCGTCTGCCCGAAGACCGTGGTCCGCCTCTCGGCCGGCCGCGAGCATATGAGCCGCGAATTGCAGGCGCTGTGCTTCCTGGCCGGCGCCAACTCCATGTTCATCGGCGGCAGGCTGCTCACCACCGCCAATCCGGACAAGGACACCGACGCCGCCCTGATGGCCGATCTGGGCATGCGGCCCATGACCATGGGCGCGAAGGCGACCGTCGAGGCGTAGTGGCGGCCCCGGCAAGAGTTCCCGCCCGCGGCAGAATGTGCACGGCGAAGCTTGCCGACGCGGACGGCAAGTGGGCGGCGGATCGTTCATAAAACCTTGAAAACCCTCGCCTCGGCGAGTGTCGCACATATTTTGCAATCCTGGCGGGCAGCACCTGGAGCCCCCCACCATGCACATCGCCAGCTCTCCCTTCGCGGCCCACCAAGCCAAGCCCGCCGCCTCCGGCTTCTTCATCGCGCCCGAAAAGGCCGACAGCCCGGTCAAGCAAGAGTTCCTCGAATACGCGCGGATGACGCCGGCCGAGAAGGTTCGCAGGGATATCCTCGAGGCGATGGGCCTCAAGGAAGAGGACCTGGCGGGCCTGGACCCCAAGCTGCGGGAAGCCATCGAGAACCGCATCAAGGAGACGATCAAGATGAAGGTCGAGGCGAGCGAGGAGCAGCAGACCGGCGTCTATATCGACATCAAGGCCTGAGACCGACCCCGCCGATGTCGGGGCGGAACCGTTCAATTCGTCCTGTGGGCTAGCTTGACCCTGCGCGCGCGCCTATCTGGCTGGGACGCCGAGAATAGCCCGGAGCCCGCGTGCAGCCGATCATTTCCGTATCCGGTCTCTCGAAGACCTATGCCGGGGGCTTCCAGGCGCTGAAGAGCGTCGACCTCGATATCCGCAAGGGTGAGATTTTCGCTCTGCTTGGCCCGAACGGGGCCGGTAAGACCACCCTGATCAGCATCATCTGCGGGATCGTCAACGCGACGACCGGAACCGTGGTCGCCGACGGGCACGACATCCGCAAGGAATACCGCGCCGCCCGCTCCAAGATCGGCCTGGTTCCCCAGGAGCTTTCCACCGACGCCTTCGAAACCGTCTGGGCCACGGTGAAGTTCTCCCGCGGCCTCTTCGGCAGGCCGCCCAACAACGGCTACCTCGAGAAGGTGCTGCGCGACCTCAGCCTCTGGGACAAGAAGGACACCAAGATCATGGCGCTTTCCGGCGGCATGAAGCGCCGGGTGATGATCGCCAAGGCGCTCAGCCACGAGCCGCGGATCCTGTTCCTGGACGAGCCCACCGCCGGGGTCGATGTCGAGCTGCGCCGCGACATGTGGGAGATGGTCCGGCGCCTGCGCGAGAGCGGCGTCACCATCATCCTGACCACCCACTATATCGAGGAGGCCGAGGAGATGGCCGACCGGATCGGGGTGATCAATAACGGCGAGCTGATCCTGGTCGAGGACAAGGACGTGCTCATGCGCAAGCTGGGCAAGAAGCAGCTCACCCTGCACCTGCAGACCCCGCTCACCGACCTGCCGGCCGGTCTGGACGCCTACCAGCTGGAACTGGCCGCCGACGGCCAGGAGCTCACCTACACCTTCAACGCCCAGGCCGACGAGACCGGGATCGCCGCCCTCCTGCGCCAGCTCAACGGCGCGGGTGTGGACTTCAAGGACCTTCAGACCAAGGAAAGCTCCCTGGAGGAGATCTTCGTCAGCCTGGTGAGCACGCGCCCATGAACCTGCACGCCATCAAGGCCATCTATATCTTCGAGCTGGCGCGCACCTGGCGCACGCTGCTGCAGTCGATCGCCTCGCCGGTGATCTCGACCTCGCTCTATTTCGTCGTCTTCGGCTCGGCCATCGGCTCGCGGATGGCGCAGATCGACGGGGTCAGCTACGGCGCCTTCATCGTGCCCGGCCTGATCATGCTGTCGATCCTCACCGAGAGCATCTCGAACGCCAGCTTCGGCATCTACATGCCTAAGTGGTCCGGCACGATCTACGAGGTGCTGTCGGCGCCGATCTCGGCCTTCGAGATCGTCATCGGCTATGTGGGCGCGGCGGCCACCAAGTCGGTGATCCTGGGGCTCATCATCCTGGCCACGGCGCGGCTGTTCGTGGACTTCAGCATCCTGCATCCCGGGGTGATGCTCGCCTTCCTGGTGCTCACCTCGCTGACTTTCAGCCTGTTCGGCTTCGTCATCGGCGTCTGGGCCGACGGCTTCGAGAAGCTGCAGATCGTGCCGACCATGATCGTCACGCCGCTGACCTTCCTGGGCGGCAGCTTCTATTCGATCAGCATGCTGCCGGAGGTCTGGCAGAAGATCGCCCTGTTCAACCCGGTGGTCTATCTGGTCTCGGGCTTTCGCTGGGCCTTCTACGGGGTGTCCGACGTCGATGTGGGGCTCAGCCTGACCGCCACCTTCGGCTTCATGGCGCTCTGCCTGGTGGCGATCTGGCAGATCTTCCGCACGGGCTACAAGCTGAAGACCTAGGCCGGGGTCGGCGGCGGGGCGCCCCCCAGGTCCGAAGGGGGTGCGCGGCCCTCGCCCAGCACCACCGCAAAGCTTCCGGCGATGATCAGCAGCCCGCCCAGGGCAAGCGCCAGGGTCAGGTGGTCGCCGAACGCCAGGACCCCGAGGGTCGCGCCCATCAGCGGCTCGATATTGATGAACACCCCGGCGCTGGCCGCGCCCACCCGGGCCGAGCCGAACTGCCACGCCGCGGTCGCCAGCAGGGTGGCGAAGACGCCCTGGCCGACGATGCCCGCCCAGGCGAAGGCGCTGAGATCCAGCTTCGGAGGGCCGTGCATGAAGAGGGCGATGGGCAGGATGGTCGCCGCCGCCACGATCACCGTGACCGACGGAACCGCCATCGGGTCGGCGGGCTTCGGCGCGTGGCGCAGCACCAGCAGCCAGGCCAGGAAGATCAGCAGGGCGCCCAGCGACAACGCCACCCCGAGCGGCGAACCGGCCCCGTCCGGCTTCCCGGCGATCAGAACCGCGCCCAGGGTCGCCGCCGCCACCCCTGCCCAGGACGCCCGGCTGACCCGCTCGCCCAGGAACCGGGCGGACAGGGCGATCAGGGCCGGCATCAGCCCGACCATCAGGGCCGCCAGGGTCACGCTGACATGGGCCAGCCCCTCGAACTGCACCATGAAAGCGACGCCGTAGAGCGCGCCGGCCAGCAGGACGGGCGGTGAGCGGAACAGCGCCCGCGTCTCGGCGCGCCGCAGGGCGAACGGCGCGGCGGCTAGGGCCGCGACCGCGAACCGCAGCAGGATCATATGCGCCGCCTCGGTTTCCTGCAGGACCAGCTTGCCCAGGGGAAAGCCCAGTCCCCAGGAGGCGCCGGCCAGGGCGAGGGCAAGGAAGGCGAGGCTCTTCATGGCCGCTTCCTGCCGCATTCGCCGCGTCCTGGCGAGAGGCGGCCGTCATGCCTAAGGCCCTTTAGGGACGATTCTTCACGTCGAATTCAGCGCCGCCCGGGAGGATGCGCGTCGGCGAGGCCCTATGCACATTTCCAGACTTGAGGTGGGCCAGAGCGGGCCCTCCGCCCCCAATTTTCCGGGTGGCCTCCCCGCCGCGATGGCGGCGTTGAACGATTCCGCCGGGGCGCTGGGCCATCAGCTGAAGGCCTACCATGCCCTGGCCGGACGCTGGCGCGAGGCCGGGCCGGCAGAGCGGGCCGCCCTGGCCCCGACACTGACCGAGTCGCCCTTCGCCCAGCGGGTGCAATCGACCCTCAACGCCTTCACCCGCGCCGCCTGGGCCGGACCCGACGCCGCGCCGCCGCTACCCCAGGCCAAGGTCCTGGAGGCCTTCGACGCCCTGTCCGAGCCGGACCGCGAGATCGTCGCGGCCATGCAGGTGGATACCTCGGGCGAACCTGCCTACGCCTCGGCCAAGGCCTATCGCGCGCGCCTGCAGGCCGATCTCGAGGCTGCGCGCGCGCCCCAGGGCGACCGGGCGCGGGACATGGTGACCTTGTCGGAAGAGGCCGTGCGCCACCTGGCCGGCGATGGCGAGCCAGCGTCGCCGGGGATTCCGGCGCCCGAGGCCGCGCATCCGGCGGTGGCCGCAGCGCTGGCCGCCTATGCCAGGGTGGCGCGCTGAGCGGGCGCTATTCGTCCTCGTCGAAGCGGCGGGCGACCAGTTCGGCCAGGGCTTCGAGGGCCGCGGCGGCTTCCGACCCCTCGGCCTCGATCTCGATGGCGCTGCCGGGTCCGGCGGCCAGCATCATCAGCCCCATGATCGAGCGGGCGTCGACGGTCTGACCGTCCTTGGAGACGCGGACCTCCGCCTCGAAACTGGAGGCGAGCTTGACGAACTTCGCCGAGGCGCGGGCATGCAGCCCCCGCTTGTTGATGATGTCGACGCTGCGGACTTCGCTCACTTCTCGCCGGCCAGCACGTAGGAGGCGACGGAGATGTACTTGCGGCCGGCCTCCTGCGCGCAGGCGACGCAGTCTTCCAGGTTCTGCTTGGTGCGAACCGAGGCGAGCTTGATCAGCATGGGCAGGTTCAGGCCCGCGATCACCTCGGCCTTGGTCTGCTCCATCACCGAGATGGCCAGATTCGACGGCGTGCCGCCGAACATGTCGGTGAGCAGGATCACGCCCGCGCCCGAATTCACGCGCTCGCACGCCGCCAGGATGTCCTTGCGGCGCTTTTCCATGTCGTCTTCAGGGCCGATGCAGATCGACGCCACGGCGCTCTGCGGGCCGACCACATGCTCCATGGCGAAGATGAATTCCTCGGCCAGTCGCCCGTGCGTGACGATCACGAGCCCGATCATGCCAACTCTCTCAACGGGAATCCCCACCCGGCTGCGGCGAGACGCCGGCCGCGAGGGCGTCTTGATACGCTCGTTCCGGGCCGGCTCCAAGATGCTGCAATGCGCGACGGAGTTTCGCAGGTGCGGAGGATTCAAGCGGCGCGAGACTCAGGGCGGGCACGCTCAACCCAGCATAGTTTTCGACGGCCGGTTCGGGCAGTCTTTCCATCGGCCCGCAGCGGATCGCCAGAACGATCCGGCAGTAGCCGAGCGCGGGTTCGGTCAGGACGCCGAGGCCGCGCACCTCCATCAGCCCCGCCAGACTGTCCGGCGCCCGGCCATAGAGCGCGCCCTCGCAAGTCCAGACCAGGGTCCGGTCATCGGCCACCAGGGCGAAGCCGTCGTCCAGGCAGCGCAGGGCCAGGTCGCTCTTGCCCGCGCCGGACTCGCCCAGGATCAGCACCCCGCGCCAGCCGCCGGGGAAGAAGGCCGCGATCAGTCCCGCATGGACGATCACCGCCGCGCCTCCGGCAAGGTGACGATGAAGCGCGCTCCGACGGTCTTGCCGTCGGGACCGCGGCGGTTCTCCGCCCGGATCGATCCGCCCTGGGCCGCGGCGATCTGGCGGGCGATGGAGAGGCCCAGGCCCGAATTGCCGCCGAAGGCCGCCCCTTTCGGCCGCGACGTGTAGAAGCGTTCGAAGACCGTCTCCAGATTGTCGGCCGGGATGCCGGGGCCGTCGTCCTCGACCACCGCCGTGGCCTCGCCGCGGCCGCGCTCCAGGGAGACTCGCACCTCGCCGCCCGGCGGGCTGAACGAGCGGGCGTTGTCGATCAGGTTGCGGAACAGCTGGCCCAGCGGTCCTTCCCGGCCCGAGACCATGATGGGCTCCAGAGTCTCCGACACCTGGAAGGCGACGCTCGCCTCGCCCTTGCGCCGGGTGTCCTGGTAGAGCTGCACGACCTCGCCAAGCAGCCGGCCCAGGTCGAGGGCGCGGACGTCCTCCCGCGACAGCTCGGCGTCCAGGCGCGAGGCGTTGGAGATGTCGGTGACCAGGCGGTCCAGCCTCTGGACGTCGTTCTTCAGGATCGAGAGCAGGCGATCGCGGGCCGCCGGGTCGGAGACCAGGTCCAGGGTCTCCACCGCCGAGCGCAGGGAGGTGAGCGGGTTCTTGATCTCGTGCGCCACGTCGGCGGCGAACCGCTCGATGGCGTCCATCCGCTCCGACAGCGCCTGCGTCATGTCCTCGAGGCTGCGGGTGAGGTCGCCCAGTTCGTCATCGCGCCGCGCCAGATCGGGCAGGGAGATGGCCCGGGCCCGCGACAGCCGCACCCCGTCGGCGGCGCGCGCCAGCCGCCGGACCGGCTGGGCGATCAGATTGTTCAGCAGGACCGAGGACAGAATGCTGACCGTGATGGCGATCATGATGAAGGGCGCCAGGGCCGCGCGCTCACGGGCGATGATCTCGTCGACGTCGCTGGCCTCCAGCGTCAGGACCCCCAGCACCGCCTGGACGTGCTGGATGGGGATGGAGACCGACACCACGCGTTCGCCGTCCACCGAGGTGCGCATCCCGGCCCAATGGACCCCGCGCAGGGCCTGGCTGACCTCGATGGCCAGCGCCCGCTGGGCGGCGGGGGCCGGCGGCGGCGGCGGACGGCCCATCTTCAGGTCGAGATTCAATCCCCCGTCCTCGCGGGCCTTGGCCGGCGGTAACACCTTCCACTCGACCCGGTCGGCGACCCAGTAGCTGTCGGCGATCAGCTCGCCGCGGGCGTTGAACAGCCGCGCCCGTTGCGAGCGGGGGTTCGACAGGATCTGCAGGATCTCACTGGCGGCCGCGGCGTCGAGTTGCGGCGTCGGTTCGCCCACCGTCGCGGCGCGGTTGATCACGTTGACGATCAGTTCGCCCTGGGTGGTCAGGCTGTCTACCCGCGCGCCGACCAGGCCACGGCGCAGCTCGTTCAGCACCAACGACCCGCCGATGATGATCGCCAGGCCCAGGACGTTCAGCGCGATGATCAGCCGCCCGAGCCGCGAGCCCGGCAGCCAGCGCAGCCACCAGGACTGGCGCAGGCGTGGGGGCTTGGCCGGCGCCGGATCAGGCTTCGCGGTATCTGTAACCGACGCCATAGAGGGTTTCGATTGCGTCGAACTCAGGATCGACCTCGCGGAACTTTTTCCGCATCCGCTTGATGTGGCTGTCGATGGTGCGGTCATCGACATAGACCTGATCGTCGTAGGCGGCGTCCATCAGATTGTCGCGGCTCTTCACGAAACCGGGGCGCTGGGCCAGGGACTGAAGCAGCAGGAACTCGGTGACGGTGAGCTTGACCGGCTTCCCGTCCCACAGGCAGTCGTGGCGGGCGGGATCCAGGGTCAGCTTGCCGCGCTTCAGGGCGCGGGCCGCCACCTCGGCGCCGCCGGCCGCCGCCGCGGCGGTGTCCTCGCCTTCGATCCCGGCCCGGCGCAGCACCGCCTTCACCCGTTCGATCAGCAGGCGCTGGCTGAAGGGTTTGTGCATGTAGTCGTCGGCGCCCAGGTTGAAGCCCAGGATCTCGTCGATCTCCTCGTCCTTGGAGGTGAGGATGATCACCGGCAGGTCGGAGGTCCGGCGCAGGCGGCGCAGCACCTCCATGCCGTCCATGCGCGGCATCTTCACATCGAGGATGGCGAGGTCAGGCGGCTCGTTCTCGAGCGCGGCCAGGCCCGCGGCGCCGTCGAAATACGCCTTGACCTCGTGACCGTGGCTCTCGAGGGCGAGGCTGACTGACGTGACGATGTTCTCGTCGTCGTCCACCAGGGTGATCTTGGCCATATGTACTCGTCGCATCCTTCAGGCGAAGCTTGCATAGCTAATCGTCCGCCAGCATGGCCTCAATGGGGCGAATGATCGACAGGCGATGACGCATGCGGATTCCGGCGATCCCGGCGCGGACTGTTAAAGCCCGCCGGACCAATGAGTTCCCACCCGCCGCGACACTCGGACACGAGACAGGGCGATAGGATAAATCGAGTATTAAGCTTGTTCGGCGAACGTGATGGACTGAAAGGGCGTCATCACGTGCAAGGTCATCAAGTCCACTATGAAGTATTCTCGCGCCGGGCGCCGGGCGGAGGCTGGACTCTTGACCAGGCTACGGAGAACCGCGCCCAGGCCATCGCCAACGCCCAGGAGATGATGAAGGAGGGCAAGGTCGCCGCGGTGCGGGTCACCAAGGAGACCCTCGATCCGGAAACCCGCGAGTTCCAATCGGTCACCATCCTGAACCTTGGGTCGACCGAGACCGTCAAGAAGAAGAAGGTCGTCGAGAACCAGGACCCGCTCTGCGTCTCGCCGCAGGACCTCTACACCGTCCACGCACGCGAACGCATCGGCCGCCTGCTGGAAGGCTGGCTGGAGCGCAAGGGCGCCACCCCGTTCGAACTGCTGCACCGCGCCGACCTGGTGGAGGAGCTGGAAGCGTCGGGCACCGATCTGCAGCACGCTATCCAGAAGGTCGCCATTCCCGAGGCTCAGGCCCGGGACATGACCGTCCACGAACTGATCCGGACCTTCTCCAGCCTGGTCGAGCGCGCCATCGAGCGGCTGCTGAAGGATTTCCGCAAGGGCGGCATGCCCAATATCGACGCGGAGGGTTTCGCCCGCGCCGCCGAACGAGTGAGCAAGGATCCCGAGCGGGCCTATCTGTTGGGCGCCGGGGTCGCCGCCTCCATCGCGCCGGCCAAGACCTGGTCGGAGAAGATTTCCCGGCTGCTCGACCTGGCCGACGCCGCCCCGGTGACGGGCCCGCCCCGGGGCCTGGCCCTGCAGGTGATCGAACAGCCCCTTGCCGAGATCCTCGGCTCCAAGACTGGCCTCGACTACGTGATCGGCAAGGATCTGGACCTGGGCGGCCAGCTCGCGGCCATGACCCGGCTGGCGGCCTGCGACGCGATCGACGCCCTGATGCGGGTCGAACCCTCGGTGGCCAAGGTCATGCCGCCGCTTTCGGAGGCCGCCACCCGGCTCTCCAAATGGCTGGCGGCCGAGGACTTCGAGAGCGTCCGCGCCGCCATCGCCCGCCGCGTAGTGCGCGAACTGAACGGCCCCCGCCGCCTGCGCCCCGGCGACGCCACCGGCGAGATCGAGGTCATGCGCGGTCTGGCCATGGCGCTCACCGCCGCGGCCGGCGCCCTGCTGCCGCTCGACGACATCCAGGCCGCCTTCGTCCAGCGATCCAAGATGCTGGTCACCGGCGACTTCGTGGAGGTCTATCTGGGCCGCGAGCGCTCGGCCCGCGAGGAGGCCGAGGCCCTGATGTGGCTGGTGGAGAACGTAATCGGCGGCGCCAACAAGCGCCAGGCCGGCCGCTATCTGGGCGCCGGCGTCGCCGCCCTGCGCTTCGAAAAGGAATTCCGCAACGGCCCGCAGACCGCCGCCGTCAAGCTCCAGGTCCTCGCCGCCCTGCAGCGCTCGGTGGGCCGCAGCGGCCTGGTGGCCGAGGACTACGGCCCGATCCAGGCCAAGATCGGCGACGTGGGCGGCATGGTCGAGGCCGACGCCCGACTGGTCCAGACCCTGGCCCGCACCCCGGCGTCCCCGTCGCAGAAGCTGCTGCTGATGCTGCGCCTGGCCGTGGGCGAGGTCGCCCCCCTCGGCCCCGCCGCCGACCGCGCCAAACACGAGGCCTTCAAGCTGGTCCGCCAGGACGACACCCGCGCCGACCTGATCGAACAGCCGGAGTGCATGGGCAAGGTGCGCGAGCTGCTGGGGGTGTTGGGGCACGCGGCTTAGGGTGGCGAAACCGTTTGGAAGTCGCGCGAAGCTCCGCGCATGATAGAGTCACGAGCGTCCCAAGCTACGAAGCGATCCATGACGCCGAATGTCGATGATGGCCTTCCTCAGCCAAAGCGCTCCGGCGACGGCTTCTGGACTATTCCTCGCCTGCTGGGCCTTTTGGCTGCGCTCATAGTGGCGCATCTAGGCGCTTCGGCGGCCTACAGCGCTGGCTTCCTCTCCACGCCCCTGTTTGGCGCCTGGGCCATGGCGATGAACCTGGGACAAGCGGCCATTTTCCTTCCGATTACGCTTCGCCTGTACAGACACTACAAGAAGCTGCGGAGCGGCGGGCCTTAATGGCAGCGGCGCTTAGGGATGGCTGCTAACCTCCCAGCACCTCGGCCAGCGCCGCGACCACCTGATCCACGTCCTCGTCCGCCATCCCCGGATAGAGCGGCAGGGAGAGGCAGCGGTCGTACCAGGCGTTCGCGCCGGGCAGGTCGAGCTCGCCGTAGCGTTCCCGGTAGTAGGGCTGGGTGTGGACCGGGATGTAGTGGACCTGGGTGCCGACGCCGCGCGTCTTGAGCGCCTCGACCACCTCGCGCCGCATCTTGCCGGCGGCCTCGAAGTCGATCAGGGCGACCATCAGGTGCAGCACCGGGTCGCTCCAGTCCGGACGGGTCGCCAGACGCACGAGCGGGGCCAGGGGCGCCAGGGCCTCGGCGTAGCGCGCGGCCAGCAGCCGGCGTCGGGCGGCGAAGCGGTCGAGCTTGGCGAGCTGGGTAATCCCCAGCGCGCAGAGGATGTCGGACAGGCGGTAGTTGAAGCCCGGCTCCGGCATTTCGTACCACCAGGGATCGCCGCCCTCGGGACGCACCATGCCGTGGCTGCGCAGGCGCCTCAGGCGCTCGGCCAGGCGCGCGTCATTGGTGGTGACCATGCCGCCCTCGCCGGTGGCGATGGTCTTCACCGGGTGGAACGAGAAGGTGGCCATGGCCGAATGACGGCAGTCGCCCACCTTCTCGACGTTGTTGCCGACGGTCAGGGTCGAGCCCAGCGCGTGGGGCGCGTCCTCCACCAGCACGGCCCCTGCTTCGCGCGCCAGGGCCTCGAGCCCCGGCAGGTCGGCCGTGTCCCCGCGCAGGTGGACCGGCAGGACCGCGCGGAGTTTTCGGTCTCCCACTCGGGTCAACGCGTCCGCCAAGGTGTCGGCGGTCATCAGCCCCGTCTCGGCATCGACGTCGGCGAAAACCACCTCGGCGCCCACATAGCGGGCGCAGTTGGCGGTGGCGAGGAAGGTGATGGACGGCGCGATCACCACCTCCCCCGGCTGGACGTCGAGGGCCAGCATGGCCAGGTGCAGGGCCGCGGTGCCGTTGGCGCAGGCGATGGCGTGCTTGGCCCCCACCACCTCGCGGAAGGCCGCCTCGAAGGCGTCCACCGTCGGGCCCGTGGTCAGGAAGTCGCCGCGCAGGGCTTGCGCGACCGCGGCGATGTCGTCGTCCTCGATGGTCTGGCGGCCGTAGGGGAGCATGGCCTAGTCGGTCGCCCGGCGGCGGCGGCCGTCCGGACCGCGATCTTCCAGCAGGGTCAGCAGCCCGTCGCCCGACAGCCACTCCTCATTGGTGTCGCTGGCGTAGGAGAAGCCTTCCTCGACCAGGGGATGGGTGTGGGCGAAGGGATCGCGCGGATATTCCACGAAGGCCGGCTCGATGGCGTAGCGGTCGCCCAGGTCGACCGTGGTGCGCGCGTCGTCCACCGAGATCATCATCTCGTGCAGCTTCTCGCCGGGTCGGATGCCGATCACCTTGATGGCGACGCCCGGCGCCATGGCCTGCGCCAGGTCGGTCATCTTCATGGAGGGGATCTTGGGCACGAAGATCTCGCCGCCGCGCATCTGGTTCAGGGACGACAGCACGAAGTCGACCCCCTGGTTCAGCGTGATCCAGAACCGGGTCATCCGCGCGTCGGTGATCGGCAGCTCGGTCACGCCCTTGGCGATCAGCCGCTGGAACAGCGGGGCCACCGAGCCGCGCGAGCCCACCACATTGCCGTAGCGGACCACCGAGAACCGCGTCCCGATGTCGCCCGACAGGTTGTTGGCCGCCACGAAGGTCTTGTCCGAGGCGAGCTTGGTCGCCCCATAGAGGTTCACCGGGTTGCAGGCCTTGTCGGTGGAGAGCGCCACCACCTGCTTCACGTGGTTGTACAGGCAGGCCCAGACCACGTTCTCGGCGCCCATGATATTGGTGTGGATGCACTCCGAGGGATTGTATTCCGCCGCCGGGACCTGTTTCAGCGCCGCGGCGTGGATCACGATGTCGACGCCGCGCATGGCCAGCTGCAGTCGCTCGCGATCGCGCACGTCGCCCAGGAAGAAGCGCATGGGCGTCAGCGTCGCGGCGTCGAACTTCTCCGCCAGATCGATCTGCATCTCGTGCTGCTTCAGCTCGTCGCGGGAATAGACGATCAGTTTCCGAGGCTTGGCCTGGGTCAACACGGTCTCGATGAAGCGGCGCCCGAACGATCCCGTGCCGCCGGTGACCAGGATCACCTTGCCGTCGAGATCCAGGGAAGTGGGTGCGAACCGGCCCAAAAGCGGCGCTCCTGAAGGGAAATGCGAATCTTCGCCGCACTCTCGACCCCCGGACGTAAAGAGAGCGCTAACCATGATGTGGCGTGCTGTCGCGCATGGACAGCCGCCCCCTCCTCGCCCTCGCCCTGATCGCCGCGCTCGCGCCGGGCGCAGCCCTGGCCTCCGGCCCGGAGAAGAAGAAGGGCGGCGGCCTGACCTTCATCCAGCTCAACACCCTGACGTCCACGGTGATCCGCCCCGACGGCCGCCGTGGGGTGCTGACGGTGGAGACCGGGATCGACGTCCCCGACGAGAAGCTGCGGGCCAAGGCCGAGATGCTCGTGCCGCGGCTGCGGGCGGCCTATGTCCAGTCGTTGCAGATCTACGCCTCTGGCATGAACCCCAATTCGGCGCCCAACGCCGACCAGCTGGCGATCCAGCTGCAGCGCGAGACCGACCGGGTCATGGGCCAGAAGGGAGCCAAGCTGCTGCTCGGCACGATGCTGATGAACTGACTATTTCAGTTCCTCCCCCAGCGCGCAGCGCGGTTTGGGGGAGGTGGATCGTCGCCTCTTCGCGACGAGACGGAGGGGGTTGAAGCGCACAAAAGCGAGTCAAAGTCCCCCTCAGTCAGCTTCGCTGACAGCTCCCCCAGAGGGGGAGCATCTAGGCCCTTGTTGCAGTCTCACATCGCCGAGATGCCGCCGTCGAGCTTCAGCTCCGCGCCGGTCATGAACTTGCTCTCGTCGCTGGCCAGATAGAGCACCGCATTGGCGATGTCCTCGGGCTCGCCGATGTGGCCGAGCGGGATCTGGCGAGCCAGCTTGCCCTCGGCGACCTCCTTGCCGAACTGCTGGCGCAGGGGGTCGAGGATCGGGGTGTCGATGAAGGTCGGATGGATGGAATTCGAGCGGATATCCAGGCCCTGCTTGGCGCAGTGCAGGGCGATGCCCTTGCTGAGCAGCCAGACCCCGGCCTTCGAGGCGTTGTAGACCGGCGAGTTGTGGGCCGCGATCAGGCCCGCGATCGAGGAGATGTTGACGATCGAACCCGGCTGGCAGGCGCGCATGTATTTCAGCGCGTGCTTGGTCCCGAGGAACACCGAGTCGACATTGACGCTCATCACCAGCTTCCAGTCCTCGAGACTGAGCTGCTCGATATTGCCGCCGCGGCTGATGCCGGCGTTGTTGACCAGGACCGAGATGCCGCCCATGGCCGCATCGGCCTCCTCCAGGGCGAAGATCCACTGGTCTTCCTTTGTGACGTCCAGCGGGAAGGCGAAGGCCGTACCTTCCCCGTGCGCCGCGTTGATCTCGGCGGCGACCGCCTTGGCGCCTTCATGATTGATGTCGGCGATGGAGACCTTGGCCCCCTCGTCGGCCAGCTTGCGCGCCATGGCCGCGCCCAGCCCCTGTGCTCCGCCGGTGATGAAGGCCTTCTTGCCCGCGACCCGTCCCGCCATCGTCGTCTCCCGTCCGCTTGTTATTTGCCGCCGGCCGCCGCGGCGGCGTCATTCATGAAGGTGGCCAGGGTGACGTCCAGCTCGGTGACGCCGTCGGCGTCGTGGGTTGCGAGCGTCACGTCCACCCGATTGTAGACATTGAACCACTCCGGATGGTGGTCGAGTTGCTCGGCGCGTATCGCCGCGCGGGTCATGAAGCCGAAAGCCGCGTTGAAGTCGGCGAACTTGAAGCTGCGCTGGATGGCGTCGCGCTCTCCGGGCAGGGTGCTCCAGCCCGGCAGGCGGGCGAGCGCCGCCTGGGCGCCGATCCTGGCCGGCCTGGTCACGCCGAGATCTCCGCCTCGAAGATCAGGCCGGTGGCGGCCGAGAGCTCGGCCAGGGTCAGGTCGACGTCGGTCACCTTGATGGCGCGCATGCCCAGCGCCGCGGCCGGTTTGCAGTTGATGCCCAGGTCGTCGAGATAGACGCAGTTCTCCGGCGCCACGGCCAGGGCTTCGCACATCATCAGGTAGATCCTCGGGTCGGGCTTGCGCACCCCGGCCTTGGAGCTCTCGATGACGTGGTCGAACAGCGGGAGGATCTGGCCCATGGCGCCGGCCGCCTGCTGGGGCGCATCGGCGCCCGGGCTGTGGTGGCTGACCATGTTGTTGGTGATGCAGCCGACCTTGAAGTGCGCCTTGCAGGTCCGCAGCGCCGCCACCATCCGCGGCCGCACGGCTCCCGACAGCAGGGGCAGGACGTCGCGACCAGGCACCGGATGGCCGAGCGCCGTGGATTCGGCCAGGAACAGGTCGTCGAAGCCCCTGGCGTCGACCTCGTTGCGCTCGAACAGGGCCCAGGCGTTGGTGTCGGGATTGGTGGAATTGACCTTGCGGATCAGGTCCTTGGGCACGCCGTTCGCCGCCTCGTAGCGCGCGAAGGCCTCGAAGGGCGAGGTGGTGAACACCCCGCCGAAATCCCAGATCACCGCCTCGACCGTCATGAATTCAATCCGCCGTTTGAAATGCGGCGCGACGCTAGCGCCCGGCCGCCGAAAGTGGAAACCGCTTTTGCCGGAAGCCGCGTTCACAGGCTAGAGAGGGGCATGCGCGCCACCTTCGCCTTCATCCCCCGGCCCCTCCGCCTGGGCGTCTTCCTGCTGGCGGTCGGCGTGATCCTCTACCTGACCCTCGCGCCCAGCGAAGACGTCCCGGGCGACAGCCTGATCTGGGACAAGGCGGCGCACGCCATCGCCTTCGGGCTGCTGGTGCTGATCGGCCTGTTGTTCTCAACCCATCGCCGCTGGAAGGTGGTGCTGGCGGTCTGGGGCCTGGCGGTCGGGATCGAGGTGGCGCAGGCCATGATGCCGTTCGGCCGCCAGGGGGACTGGCGCGACGCCCTGGCCGACACCGTCGGAATCGTTATTGGGTTAACCTTCTGGTCCCTCGCCCGGCGCTTGAAGCCGAGGCCGCCAGCGCTGGAAAAAGACCTTTCGTTACAATAGAATATTCTTAATTGTCGCCCGTCAGGCGCGGTGGCCTCGCCCCTGGGGTGAAAGCCACAGCGTTAACGGGAATTGATCCGCATCCTTGGGGTTACGTCTCTGTAGCTGCCGGAAAATCCGCCATGCGCCTGCGTTCGATCCTGCCTCTCGCCGCCTTCCTGGCGCTCGCCGCGTGCGACAACGCCGCCGAGCGGCCGAAGATCGCCTCGAAGGACGCCACGCCGGGCGCGGTCACTCAGGTTCTGCCGGCCCCGAAGGCCGCGGCTCCGGGAACCCAGGCGGCCGCCGGCTGCTGCGCGTGCCCGACGCCGGCCCAGGTCGCCGCCTGTCCTCCCAGCATGGCGCCCGAGCGCGCCGCGCCGCCGGTGAAGGTCAAGCATCACGGCGCCTACAAGGCCCGCCGCCATGTCGCCGCCCGCGCCCCGGCTCGGACCGAACGGCGTGCCGAGCGCCGATATGTCCGCGTCGAACGCCCTGCCTACGCGCCCGTCGAGCGCGACTACGCGCGCGTCGAGCGCCACGAGGAGACGCGCATCGAAGAACGCCGCGACTATGCCCGCGAGGACTTCGAGCGCCGGGAGATGGAGCGCCGAGACTTCGAGCATCGCGAGTTCGAGCGTCGCGAATACGAACGCCGCGAGTTCGCCCGCCGCGATCTGGAACGTCGCGACCTCGAGCGCCGCGAAATGGCGCGCCGGGAATTCGAACATCGCGAGATGGCCCGCCGCGACGAGGAGCGCCGGCAGCAGGCGCGCCACGAGGAAGAACGCCGTCTGCAGCTCGCCTGGCGCGAACAGGAAGCCCGTCGCGCGGCCCGCGCCTATGACGATGTCCGCCGCGAGGAGCGCTACGAGTCCTCGGTCCGCTATTCGGAACGCAGCGGCGGCTACAGCTCGGGCGGGTACGCGTCCGGTGGGTCGGCCTGCAACACCTGCATCCGTCCCGCCGCCGGCCGCGACGCCGCCGGCTTCCTGACCTGGCCCGGCAAGCGCTAGACCGCGCCCCGCGACGGCTCCTATCATCGCCCCCAGTTTCAGGGGGACTTCATGGCCAAGGGTCAGGCGAAGGGCGGCAAACCCGCCCCGTCGATCTATCTCGCGACGCCGGCCTATGGCGGCCTCGTCTACATCCACTACGTCCAGTCGCTGCTGGCCCTGACCACCGCCTGCATCAGCCGGGGCGTGCGGCTGCGCAGTGAGATGATGGGCGGAGAAGCCCTGATCCAGCGCGGCCGCGCCCGGATGCTGGCCAAGTTCCTCAACGAAACCGACGCCAGCCACATCCTGTTCTGCGACGCCGACATCGGCTTTGCGCCCGACAACCTCTGGCGGCTGCTTAAGTCGGGCCATGACGTCGTCGCCGGCGTCGCCCCGGCCAAGACCCTCAACTGGGAGAAGGCCCGCCTCGCGATCCTGGCCGGCGCCAAGGACCTGCAGACCGCCGCCCAGCAGTATGTGGTTCGCTTCCTGCCCACGCCCGACAACAGTGTCCAGGTAGAGGACGGTTTCGCGCGCGTGGCCTATTGCGGAACCGGCTTCATGCTGATCAGCCGCAAGGCCGCCAAGACGGTGGTCGAGGCCCATCCCGAACTCACCGCCAAGATGGGCGACATGGCCGAGGGCGGCGGCGACGCGGTCATGGTGTTCGACACCATGATCGAGCCGGGGACCGGCCAGTACCTTTCCGAGGACTACGCCTTCTGCCGCCGCTGGCGCGACCTGGGCGGGGAAATCTGGGTCGACCTGGAATCGCCCCTGACCCACGTGGGCACGGGAACCTTCACCGGCGCCGCCATCCACGCCCTCCGCAAGGGCTGACGCAATCGTTCAACCGAACAGTTGACAATCCCTTCCGTGCCGATATGTTAAACCACATGGTTCAACAACTCGGCGCCAGCCTCGCCGAACGCTTCCGAATTCTTGAAAGCTTGCTGCGCCAAAGCCCGAAGGAGCAAACCGATCCGATGACGTCCGCCAATGGCCACGGCCGCCTGGTCGCGCCCGACACCGTCCGCTTCGAACGCCTGTTGCCCGGTCCCGTCGACCGGGTCTGGGCCTATGTCACCGACGGCGAGATGCGCGGGAAGTGGCTGGCCTCCGGGGTCTGGGACCTCCGTGTCGGCGGCCGGGTCGAGCTGAATTTCATGCATGCCGACCTCTCGCCCATCAAGGAGCCGCCCCCTCCCGGATTCGAGCAGATGGCCGGGGGGCATTCGGCGGTCGGCGAGGTCCTGGCGATCGATCCGCCGCGCATGGTGGCGATCACCTGGGAGGGCGGCTCGAACGTGACTTTCGAGCTGGCCGAGCGCGGCGACGAGGTCCTGCTGACCCTCACCCACCGCAAGCTCGCCTCCCGCGCCGAGCTGCTCAACGTCGCCGGCGGCTGGCACACCCACCTGGGGGTGCTGGAGGACCAGGCCCGTGGCCGCGCGCCCAAGCCGTTCTGGTCGGCCTGGCTGGCGCTCAAGGGCGAATATGAGGCGCGCATTCCCTGATCGAGCCGAGGCGGTCGGGCAATCCCGGCCGCCCCTTGGGTCCGCCGCGCGAATGAGGGAAGCTCAGGCTTGCCCGACCCGGAAACCCCAGTGCTGAGCCCAGATCCGCAAGCCGTCCTCGCGCGCCTCCGCGCCGCCTCCCTGTCCCTGGCCGAGACCGACGAGGTCATCTCGCACGGCATCCCGGCCTTCCGGGTGGCGGGCAAGATGTTCGCGTATTTCAGGCACAACCATCACGGCGACGACTTGACCGTGGTCTGCGTCAAGACCTCCGGGCGCGACGAGCAGGAGCTTCTGATGGAGCTCGATCCCGACCTCTATAGCTGGCCGGCCTATCTGGGCCCCTCGGGCTGGATCTCCATCAACCTCGCCCCCGACGACACCGACTGGACCCACGTGGCCGACCGGCTGGGCGCCAGCTGGCGCCTGGCCGCGCCGAAGCGCCTGCTGCCCGTGGTGTAGGTTTTCAAGGGAACCGCTGGCGCACCCGACACGATTCGAACGTGTGACCTTTGCCTTCGGAGGGCAACGCTCTATCCAGCTGAGCTACGGGTGCATATGCGCGGGAAGGCTCCTCTAGCGGAAAGCGCGCCCGAACGAAAGAGCCGTCAGGCCGCCGCCTTGGACGTCAGCGAGACGAAGACGTCCTCCAGGTCCGGGTCCTCCGTCGAGATGTCCCTGATGTGCAGGCCGGTGGCTCGGACGGCGGCCAGCACCTGCTCCACGCTAGACTGGCCGGTCCGATAGGTGACCGAGAAGGCGCCGCCCGGGCGGGCCTTGGTCTCGAAGCCAGCCACCTCGGGCGCGACCATCAGCGGCTCTTCCGGCGTGACGACGACATTGCGGGTGTCGAGGCGCTTCAGCAGGGTGGCGGTGGGCTCGCAGGCCACCACCTCGCCGCGGTTGACGATGGCGATCTGGTCGCAGAGCTCCTGGGCCTCTTCCAGATAATGGGTGGTGAGCACGATGGTCACGCCCTTGCGGTTCAGCTCCACCACATAGGCCCAGAGCTGGCGGCGCAGCTCCACGTCCACCCCGGCGGTGGGCTCGTCCAGGATCAGCACCGGGGGATTGTGCACCATGGCCTTGGCGACCATCAGCCGGCGCTTCATGCCGCCGGAGAGCTGGCGGACATAGGCCTCGGCCTTGTCGCCCAGGCCCAGCGCATTGAGCAGCTCCATGGTCCGGCGCTCCTTGGCCGGCACCCCATACATGCCCGCCTGGACCTCCAGGCTTTCGCGCGGGGTGAAGAAGGGGTCGGCGGAGATCTCCTGCGGCACCACCCCGATGGCGGCGCGAGCGTCGCGCGGGCGCTCGTCGATGTCGCGGCCCCAGATGCGCACGGTCCCGGCGGTCTTCTTGGTGAGGCCGGCCAGGGTGTTGATGAAGGTCGACTTGCCCGCCCCGTTCGGGCCCAGCAGGCCGAAGATCGAACCGCGCGGGATCTTCAGGTCGAGACCGCGCAGGGCGTGCATCTCCGGCGTGGTCTTGGTGGCCGGATAGATCTTCACCAGGCCTTCGGCCTCAATGGCGTAGTCGGGAAGGGTCATTCAAAAGCGCCTAATTGACGGGCCGAGCCGTGGTCGCATACCTAGGCGCGCGCGGCGCATACGCCAAGCTTCCGCCGCCGGAGATCCTATTGATGGCCCGCAAAGCCCCCGTTCCCGACCAAGGCCGCTCGACCAGGCTCGAGCCCATGCCGGCCAAGCCGGCCCTGACCCCGAACCTGCCGCCCTCGGAAGTGATCGTGGTGCGTTCCGGCCGGGTCGCCTGCGACGGCGTCGGGGGCGCGCTCGGCCATCCCCGGGTCTGGCTGGAGATGGGCGAGGCGACCTTCGTCGAATGCCCCTACTGCGACCGCCGCTTCGTCCTGCCCGCGGGTTCCGAAGGGCCCGAGGACGAACGCCTCGCCCCCGGCGTCTACGAGGGCCCGCACGGGCACTGAGCACCCAGATCCTGCCCCAGCGCGCAGCGCGATTTGGGGGAGGTGGATCGTCGCCCCTTCGCGGCGAGACGGAGGGGGCTTCATCCACGGCGGGATGAGTCAAAGTCCCCCTCAGTCGGCCATCGGCCGACAGCTCCCCCAGAGGGGGAGCATCTACGGGGTGTCCCCGTCCGATTTCCGCCAGCATGTCACGGCGGCCCTACCTATATCGTCCTTCAGCAAACCCTGGAGGCGACCCCCCAATGAGCCAAGCCGAGACCTTCCGCGCCCTGCACGCCGGGCCTGACATCCTGGTGCTGCCCAACGCCTGGGACGCGGCCAGCGCCGCCCTGATGGAGGACGCCGGGGCCAAGGCCGTGGCCACCTCCTCGGCCGCGGTCGCCTGGGCGCATGGCTATGCCGACGGCGACATCCTGCCGGTCCCGACCCTGCTGGCCGCCATCGGCGAGATGGCGCGGGTGATCAAGGTTCCGCTCACGGCCGACATCGAGGGCGGCTATTCCGACGACCTGGCGACGGTGGCGCAGACCATCAGAGGCGTGATCGACGCCGGCGCGGTGGGGATCAATTTCGAGGACGGCGCCCGCGATCCCGACCTGCACGTGCGCAAGATCGAGGCCGTGCGCGAGGCCGCCGCCCAGGCCGGCGTGGCCCTCTTCGTCAACGCCCGGATCGACGTCTATCTGAAGGGCCTGGCCAAGGGCGAGGAAGCCCTGGCCGAGACCCTGCGCCGTGCCGAGCTCTACAAGGCGGCCGGCGCGGACGGAATCTTCGTCCCCGGCCCCGCCGAGGACGCCCTATTGGCGACCCTGGCGAAGGAGATCGCCCTGCCGCTCAATGTCATGGGCCGGCCCGGCGTGGCCCCGGCCGCAAGGCTGCAGGCGCTCGGCGTGCGGCGGTTGTCATCGGCCACGGCGCCGTTCCGCGCGGCCTATGCGGCGCTGGGAACCTCGATCACGGCCTATCTGAAGGACGGCGACGCCGGTGCCCTGGCCATGCTGGGCAAGGACCTGCCTGACCTTAACAAGCGGTTCGGCTAGCGGCCGACCTCGACGAACTGAAAATCGAACCGGTCATCGGCGACCTCAAGGCGGAGGAAGGACCCGGGCGCGCCATCCTCCAGGCCCGTGGGCAGGGTGGCGCTTCCAGGGTTGAGCGCCATGCAGCCGGGGAACCAGCCCGACTGGGGGACATGGGTCGAGGCGAAGAGCAGGGCGGTGATCTCGCCGCCGAACAGCTCCCGGCACCTCGGGCGGAAATTGTAGTCGGGGTTGAACGGATCGACGGAACTGGCGAGGCCAGCGGCCACCGGATCGAAGACGCAGCCCAGGCGCGTCGCGCCGAGTTGCAGGACACGGACCTGCAGGGCCGTGCGCGGATCGTCGCTGTCGTCCTGCCCGCGTACGCCCAGCACCGGGGCGATCTGCGCCAGGCGGTCGAGGCCCGCGGCCTCGCCCATGTCGCCCAGGGTGACGATCAGGTCGACCCCGGCCAGGGCCTCGAGGATCTGCGGCGTCCAGTCCGCACCGCCGCCCGGATGGATGTGGCAATCGGCGAGAACGGCGACGATGACGGGGTCGGACTGGGCCATGGCGGAAGCCTAGCCCCAAGACAGCCGGTCGCACACGGGCGATATTGCGATCTGGCGGGTGACCACGGCGTCCCTCGCGCCTATCTTCCCCACCATGACCGAGACCCTCGACGCCGCCCCGCCGCCCCTCGACGACCTTCCCCGCGACCACACCCAGGACGGACCGGCGGTCCGGCTCTATCTGGTGGACGGGTCGGGCTTCATCTTCCGCGCCTATCACGCCCTGCCGCCCCTGACGCGGAAGTCGGACGGCCTGCCCATCGGGGCGATCTCGGGCTTCTGCAACATGCTGTGGAAGCTGCTGGTGGACATGAAGGCCCAGGAAGAGGCTCCGACCCACCTGGCGGTGATCTTCGACCATTCGGAGAAGACCTTCCGCAATAAGCTGTACGACCAGTACAAGGCCCACCGCCCGCCGCCGCCCGAGGATCTGATCCCGCAGTTCCCGCTGATGCGCGACGCCACCCGCGCCTTCGGCGTGCCCTGCCTGGAGCTGCCCGGCTACGAGGCCGACGACCTGATCGCGGCCTATGCCTGCAAGGTCCGCGACGCCGGCGGCGAAGTGGTGATCATCTCGTCCGACAAGGACCTGATGCAGCTCATCGGGCCCCGAGTTTGGATGCTCGACACCATGAAGAACCTGAAGATCGGCGCCGAGCAGGTGTTCGAGAAGTTCGGGGTGACGCCGGACCGGGTGGTCGACGTCCAGGCCCTGTGCGGCGACAGCGTCGACAACGTGCCCGGCGCCCCGGGCATCGGGGTCAAGACCGCCGCCCTTCTGATCAACGAATACGGCGACCTGGACTCGGTCCTGGCCCGCGCCGGCGAGGTGAAGCAGGAGAAGCGCCGCCAGACCCTGATCGATTTCGCCGACCAGATCCGCCTGTCGCGGGAGCTGGTGCGGCTGGACTGCGACACCCCCCTGCCCTCGCCGATCGACGACCTGGCGGTGGCCGACCCGGACCCCGCGACCCTCGCCCAATTCCTCGAGGAGATGGAGTTCCGCAGCCTGGCCCGGCGCGTGGCCGGCGGCGGGACGGCGGCCCCGGCGGCGACCGCTCCGGCCCCCCAGCCCGTGGCCGGCGACCACGGCCCCATCGACACCAACGCCTATGTCTGTGTGCGCGACCTCGCCACCCTCGACGCCTGGATCGCCAGCGCCAGCGCCCTGGGCGTGGTGGCCTTCGACACGGAGACCGACGCGCTGTCCTCCGCCAACGCCAATCTCTGCGGCGTCTCCCTGGCCGTGGCGCCGGGCGAGGCCTGCTACATCCCCGTGGGCCACGAGCACGAGGGCGCGGGCGGGCTGGAATTCGAGACCCCGGCCGAGATCGAGCAGATCCCCTGTGAAGAGGTGATGGCGCGTCTGAAGCCGCTGCTGGAGGACCCGGCAGTCCTGAAGGTGGCGCAGAACGCCAAGTACGACATCGCGGTCCTGTCGCGCTACGGGATCGACGTCACGCCGATCGATGACACCATGCTGATCAGCTACGTTCTGGAGGCCGGTATTCACAAGAGCCACGGCATGGACGAGCTGTCCAAGCGGTGGCTCGACCACGAGCCGATCAAGTTCAAGGCCGTCACCGGGACCGGCAAGACCCAGAAGAGCTTCAAGCACGTGCCGCTGGAGCCGGCCACCTGCTACGCCGCCGAGGACGCCGACGTCACCCTGCGGCTGTGGCTGCTGCTGCGGCCCCGACTGATCCTTGCGGGCCTGCTCACCGTCTACGAGACCCTGGAGCGCAAGCTGCCCACCGTGCTGGCGGAGATGGAGAACCACGGGATCAAGGTCGATCCCGAGCGCCTGCGCCAGCTCTCCAACGACTTCTCGGTGCGCATGGGAGAGTTGGAGCTCGAGGCCCACAGGCTCGCCGGCCGGCCGTTCAACCTGGGCTCGCCCAAGCAGATCGGCGACCTGTTGTTCCAGGAGATGGGGCTCGCCTCGGGCCGAATGACCGCCACGGGCGCCGCCTCGACCGACGCCTCGATGCTGGAGGACCTAGCGGCCAAGGGCCATGAACTGCCCCGCGTCCTGCTGGACTGGCGCCAGCTCTCCAAGCTCAAGGGCACCTATACCGACAACCTGATCCCGGCCATCGCCCCGCGGACGGGCCGGGTCCACACCTCCTATGCCCTGGCCTCGACCACCACCGGGCGGCTGTCGTCGTCGGATCCCAACCTGCAGAACATCCCGATCCGCACGGAGGAGGGGCGGCGGATCCGCAAGGCCTTCATCGCCGAGCCCGGCAATGTGCTGGTCAGCGCCGACTACAGCCAGATCGAGCTGCGGATCCTCGCCCATGTGGGCGACATTCCCCAGCTGAAGAAGGCCTTCATGGAGGGCCTGGACATCCACGCGGCCACGGCCTCGGAGATGTTCGGCGTGCCCATCGAGGGCATGCCCGCCGAGACCCGGCGGCGCGCCAAGGCGATCAATTTCGGCATCGTCTACGGCATCTCGGCCTTCGGCCTGGCCAACCAGCTGTCGATCCCGCAGGACGAGGCCGGGGCCTATATCAAGACCTATTTCGAGCGCTTCCCCGGCATCCGCGCCTATATGGACCGCACCAAGCAGATGGCGCGGACGCAAGGGTTCGTGACCACCGTCTTCGGGCGGAAGGTCAATATCCCGGCGGTGAACTCCAAGTCGGCCGCCGAGCGGGCCTTCGGCGACCGGGCGGCGATCAACGCCCCGATCCAGGGCGCCGCGGCGGACGTCATTCGCCGCGCCATGATCCGCATGCCCGCGGCGCTGAAGGCCGAGGGGCTCTCGGCTCGGATGCTGCTTCAGGTCCACGACGAACTGGTCTTCGAGGCGCCGGAGGCCGAGGCGGAGGCCCTGATCGCGGTGGCGAAGCGGGTCATGGAGCGGGCGGCCGAGCCGGCGGTGTCATTCAGCGTGCCCCTGGTGGTCGAGGCCCGCGCCGCGGCCAACTGGGACGATGCGCACTAGGTAAGCGTGCGGAACGCCACGTAGGCGGCGGTCAGCAGCACCATGATCGCGAAGGCGCGGCGGGCGATGTCCGCCTGGCTGGCAAGGCGTTGAGCGATAGGGCCGCCTGCCAAGGCGCCGATGCCGCCCCCCGCCACCAGGCAGAGGAAGACCGGCCAGTTGATCAGGCCAGAGGCGGCGTAGCTCGCGCTCGTCGCGCCGCCGAAAAGCACGACCGAGACCAGGGACGACGCCGCGGCGTTGGCGAGCGTCATGCCGGTGGCCGCCATCAGACCCGGAACGATGAGGAAGCCCCCGCCGATTCCGAAGAAACCCGCCGCCAGGCCGACGATCAGCCCAAGCGGCGCGAGCTTCAAGGTCCGCGCCACGTCCAGATGGACGGTCGGGTCGCCCTGCGACTTGCGCGGCAAGAGCATCGAAACGCCAACCAGGCCCATGGCGGCGGCGAACCAAAGCAGCAGTTGTCCGCCATCGACCAGCTTGGCCAGGTGCGCGCCGACCAGGGAGCCGGCAAGGCCCGCCCCGCCGAAGACCAGGGCGCAGGGCCACTTGACCCGCCCGGCGCGCGCCTGGGTCGCCAGGCCGATCAGGGCGTTGACAGCCACGGCGGCGGCCGAGGTGCCGATCGCCACGTGAGTGTCCTCGATCCCGACCACATAGATCAGCAAGGGCGTCGCCAGCACGGACCCGCCGCCGCCGAACACCGACAGCAGCAGACCGATCACGGCGCCGCCGGCGGCCGCGAGCGCCAGGCTGGTGACGAATGGGTCCATCGATCAAGTCTCAGCAGTGCTGGGCATCGGGGTCTTCTTCGCCTCGGCCGGGCAGAATATCTCGGCGAGCGTCGCCACGACCTTGAGAGCAGCGGGGTTCTCGATCCTATACCAGATGGTCTGGGCCTCCCGGCGGGTGGCGACGACGCCTTCCTCACGCAGGACGGCCAGGTGCTGCGACAGGGCCGACTGCGAGAGGCCGACCAAGGGCCGCAGCTCCCCGACAGATCGCTCGCCGTCCGCGAGCTGACACAGGATCATGAGACGCCGCTCGTTGCCCAGCGCACGCAGAAGCTTCGCGGCTTCGGATGCGCTGGCCTCGAACCGGATGATGTCGATGGTCGGGAGATCGAGCATACGGTCAATATATTCATTGAATCTAATTTAGCAATTCCATATATACAGGAGACCCTAGGAGGTTCACCTCATGTCGCCCGACGTTCAGGCCTTTTTCGACACCGCCACGTCCACCGCCACCTACCTGGTCATCGACCCGGCCACGAAAACCGCCGCCATCATCGACCCGGTCCTGGACTTCGAACCGAAGGGCGCGGTGCTCTCCACGGCGTCGGCCGACAGGGTCCTGGCCGCCGTCCGCGACCAAGGGCTGACCCTGGCCTATGTGCTGGAAACCCACGCCCACGCCGACCACCTTTCCGCCGCGGACTACATTCGCCGCGAGACCGGCGCCCGCGTGGTGATCGGCGCCGAGATCACTCGCGTCCAGAAGGCGTTCATCCCGCTGTTCGAGGCCGACGACGTCTCGGCCGACGGGGCTGCGTTCGACATCCTGCTCAAGGAAGGCGACGTGTTGCCGCTTGGCGCGAATTCGATCGCGGTCCTGCATACGCCGGGGCACACGCCGGCCTGCGTCACCTATCTGGTCGGCGACGCGGCGTTCGTCGGCGACACCCTGTTCATGCCTGACTACGGAACCGCGCGGGCCGACTTTCCCGGCGGCGACGCCGCGACCCTCTATCGGTCGATCCGCAAGCTGATGGACCTGCCGCCGGAAACCCGCGTCTACGTCGGCCACGATTACCTGCCGCCTGGGCGCGACAGCTTCCGGTGGCAGACCACGGTGGCCGAGCAGCGCGCCGGCAACATCCACGTCCACGACGGGGTCGACGAAGCCGCCTTCGTGCGGATGCGGCAGGCCCGCGACGCGACGCTCGCGCCGCCGACCCTGATCCTTCCATCCTTGCAGGTGAACATCCGTGCCGGCGCCATGCCGGAGCCGTCCGCCTCGGGACGGGTCTTCCTGAAGTTGCCGGTGACCTTCGCCGAGACGACCAACCCCGTGCGCGCCGCCTAGCCCTGGCGACGGGAACCGAGCCGGCCAGGGCCACGTTCGGGGACGGTTCCACCTGAAAGGGGCTGTCCGTGACCACCCACGCGCTCGCCAGCTATCGGCGCACCCTGCATGACCATCCGCTCGCCGCGGCCATCGAACTGGTCTGCCGCGCGGGCTATGTGGCGCGAGGCTTTGTCTATGTGAGTATCGGCTTCATCGCCCTGCTGGCGGCCCTGGACCGCACGCCGAAGGCCGAGGGGGCCATGGGCGCGCTGGAGGCCTGGGCCGACTGGCCGCTGGGCCTGGTCCTGCTGTGGCTGATCGGAGCCGGCCTCTTCGGCTTCGCCGCCTGGCGCGCACTGCAGTCCGTCTTCGACGCCGACCGGCAGGGACGAAAGCTCAAGGCCCTGGCCTCCCGGGCCGGCCAGGCGATCAGCGGCGTCGTCTACGCTTCGCTGGGGTTCTCGGTGTACGGCCTGATCGACGCGCTCGAAGACCTGCGTGAGGTGGACGACCAGGCAAAAACCCGCGAGGGCCTTGAGACCGCCCTGGCCCTGCCCGGCGGCGAGTTGATGGTCATCGCCGTGGGCCTGTTCGTGCTGGGCGTCGGCGTCGGCAACATCTGGCAGGCGGCGACCAACGACTTCAGCAAGCAGATGTCCTGCGACCGCAAGGTCGGGCGCTGGGTGAGCCTGCTGGGCCGCGTCGGCTATTTTGCCCGCGGCGTGGCCTTCCTGCCGGCCGGCGGCTTCCTGATGCTGGCGGGCCTCAACACCCGGGCGGGCGAGGCGCAGGGCGGACTGGGCGCGGCGCTGGACGCCCTGGAGCGCCAGCCGTTCGGGGGGGCCATCCTCGCCCTGACCGCGCTGGGTCTCATGGCCTTCGGCCTCTTCGCCTTCGCCGAGGCCCGCTATCGGCGCATGAACGTCGACGACGTGGTCGACGCCTGACAGCGATGTCGGCAAGGTTCCTGGTGGAGCCGAGGGGAGTCGAACCCCTGACCTCCTCATTGCGAACGAGGCGCTCTACCAACTGAGCTACGGCCCCAGGAGGCGCGGAATTAGGGGTCTGAGCCCCGGTCTGTCAAGCCGCAGAAGCGTGCGGCTTGCCACGGAAGGGCGGCCAGACGATACAGGGCCGGTCATTCCCTGCTGGAAACCTCGATGATCGCGCTGATCGGATTCGTCTTCTTCATCCTCGATAGCCTGCTGAGCCTCCTGGTCTTCGCCATGATCGCCAGCGCCATCCTCTCCTGGTTGGTGGCCTTCGACGTGATCAACCTGCGCAACCAGTTCGTCTATGGGATCGCCAAGTTCCTCGACGCGGTGACGCGGCCGGTGCTGGCGCCGTTCCAGAAGATCATCCCGCCGCTGGGCAATGTGGACATCAGCCCGATCATCGCCATCCTGGTGATCAGCGGCATCCAGCGCTACCTGCTGCCGGCGGCGCAAGGCGCCCTGCTGAACCTCGTCGTCTAGGCCCATGCGGCTGCCGGTCCGGGTGACGCCCAAGGGCGGCCGGGACGCGGTCGACGGCTGGGCCCTGGATCCGGGCGGCCGGACCTACCTGAAGGTGCGGGTCAGCGCCGCGGCGGCCGATGGCGAGGCCAACGCCGCCCTGACGGCGTTCCTGGCCAAGACCCTGAAGGTCTCCAAGTCCTCCGTGCGCATTGTTTCGGGCGAGACCGCGCGGCTGAAGATGCTGGAGGTCGAGGGCCTGGACGAGGCGGCGCTGGAAGCCGCCTTCGGCGCGCGGCCTCAGGGATAGGCCCGCTCGCCGTGGTTGGCGAGGTCGAGGCCGTCCTCCACCGCCTCGGCCGAGGCGCGTAGCCCGACCGTCCGGCGGACCACGAAGACCAGCACCAGGGTCGCCACGGCCGACCAGGCGCTGACCGCCGCCACGCCGATGACCTGGGTGAGCGCCTGGGAGCCCATGTCGACGCCCTCGGCATAACCCGCCCCGCCGAGCTCAGGGGCCGCCAGCACCGCGACCAGCAAGGTTCCCAGGATGCCGCCCACCCCGTGGACCGCGAACACGTCGAGACTGTCGTCGACCTTGAGTCGGCTCTTCACGAAATCGACGGCCTGGTAGCAGACGAAGCTGCCCACGGCGCCCAGGATCACCCCGCCCAGCGGGCCCACGAAGCCCGAGGCCGGCGTGACGGTAGCCAGGCCGGCCACCACGCCGGTCACTAGGCCGATCATGCTTGCGCGCTTGTACTTGACCCACTCGATCAACGCCCAGACCAGCCCGGCTGTAGCGGCCGACAGGTGGGTGGCGATCAGGGCCGAGCCCGCGGCTCCGTCGGCGGCGAGCGCGCTACCGGCGTTGAAGCCGTACCAGCCGACCCACAGCATAGCCGCGCCCATCATGGTCATGCCCGGATTATGCGGCGGGGAGAGATCGCGCGGGAAGCCGTCGCGCGGACCGAGCCGCCAGGCGATCACCAGGGCCGAGACCCCCGCCGTAGCGTGGACCACCAGCCCGCCCGCATAGTCCATGACCTTCATGGAGGCCAGCCAGCCGCCGCCCCAGACCCAATGGCAGACCGGCGCATAGACCACCAGCAGCCACAGGCCGGAGAACAGCATGACGGCCGAGAACTTGATCCGCTCGACGAAGGCGCCGACGATCAGGGCCGGGGTGATGATGGCGAAGGTCATCTGGAAGCCGAAGAACACGCTCTCGGGGAGGGCGCCTGTGACCGCGTCGCGGCCGACCGAGACGAGGGCGAACTTGGCCAGGTCGCCGACCAGCGGATGGGTCCCGGAGAAGGCCAGGCTGTAGCCGCCGAACAGCCACAGCACCGAGGCCAGGCAGGCGATGCCCACGCAATGCATCATCACCGACAGCACGTTCTTCGAGCGCACCAGGCCCGCATAGAAGAGCGCCAGGCCGGGCAAGGTCATGAACAGCACCAGGGCCGTGGCGCTGAGGATCCAGGCGGTGGCCGCGGGATCGGCGGCGGGCGCGGCGTCCTGCGCCCAGGCCGGAGTCGCGACCATGGCCAGGGTGATCAACCCAATTACGCGTCTCAGGTAAGACATGCCGCCTAGCCCCCAGAATGCGGTTCGACGACCCTGGCTACATGACTCTCTGCCCGGTGTGCAGGCACAATCTTGCGGAGCCCGCCCAAAACCTGGGCGCCGGCCCCGCGCCTAGAATTCTTCCCAGCTGTCCTGGCGGCCGACCACGGCCAGGCGCGGCGAGCCGCCCTGGGCGGCGCGGGCGCGGACGGGCGGGGCGGAGGCCTGGATCGGCTCGCCGTCGTGTGTCCGGAACTGGCCGATCAGCTTGGCGAGTTCCACCGCTTCATTGGCCAGGGCGTGACTGGCGGCGGTGGATTCCTCGACCATGGCGGCGTTCTGCTGGGTCACCTGGTCCATCTGGTTGACCGCGGCATTGACCTGATGGAGCCCGGTCGCCTGCTCCTGGGCGCTGGAGGCGATCTCCGAGACGATGCCGTTGATCTCAGCCACCTGGCTGACGATCACCTGCAGGGCCTTGCCCGTCTCGGCCACCAGGCTCACCCCGTGGCCGACCTGCTCGCCCGAGGCGTGGATCAGGGCCTTGATCTCCTTTGCCGCCTGGGCCGAGCGCTGGGCCAGGGCCCGGACTTCCGAGGCGACGACGGCGAAGCCGCGGCCGGCGTCTCCCGCCCGGGCGGCTTCCACCCCAGCGTTCAGGGCCAGGAGGTTGGTCTGGAAGGCGATCTCGTCGATCACCCCGATGATCTGCTCGATCTGGCGCGACGAGCCCTCGATCTCGCCCATGGCGGCGGTGGCCTTTCGGACCACCTCTGCGCTCTGGGCGGCGTTGACGCGTGCCGTCTCGACCACCCCGCGGGCGTGGGTGGCGCCTTCGGCGGTCCGGCGGACGGTCTCGGTGATCTCGTCGAGGGCCGCGGCGGTTTCTTCCAGGCTGGCGGCCTGGCGCTCGGTGCGGTGGGAGAGGTCGTCGGCGGCGCGGCTGATCTCGTCGGCGCCGGAGCGCATGCTTGAGGTCGCCCCGACCACCACGCCCATGGTGTTCTGCAATTGGCTCATGGCCACGTTGAAGTCGTGCTTCAGAGGCTCGTATTCCGGGGCCACCTCCTGCTCCACGCGGGCGGTCAGGTCACCATGCGCCAGCCGCGCCAGGCCGTCGGCCAGGGCCGCGACGACCACCGCCTGGTGCTGGGAGACGGCAGACCGTTCGGACGACAGGCGATGGCGTTCGGTCTCGGCTGCCGTGCTGGCGGCTTCGCGGCCGGCGCGCACGGCGCGGGCCTCGGCGAGGTCATGGCGCAGGACGTCCAGGGCGCGGGCCAGGACGCCGGTCTCGCCGTTCAGCTCCAGGCCATGCACGGGCTTCTCGTAGCGCCCGGCCGACAGTTCGGCGACCGAGGCCGAGATCTCGACCAGCGGCGTCTTGACCAGGCCGCGAAAAACGACGGAGAGCGCGAACAGGGCCAGGAGTCCAACCGCGATCCCGCCCCCGATCAGCATCATGCCGCCGATCTTGGCTGCGGCCAGTCCCCAGGCCGCGGCGGCCGTGGCGCCCATAGCGCAGGCTGTCGCCCAGGTGAGTTTTGCGGTGATCGACGAGCGGGCCAGCATCTTTGGGGGTGTGTCCTGGTACGCGGAAGGGGGTTGTCAGGCCGCGGCGGCGGCGACCGCCGTCGCCTGAACGTCGGGCGGGAGGATGTGGTCGAGGGACAGCAGCGAGACGATGCCGGTGTCGGTGGTCATCACCCCGGCCACATAGGTGGTCGATTCCACGCTGCCGACCGACGGCGCCGGCTGGATCAGGCCCTCGGTGACGGTGAGGATGTCGGAGACCGCATCGACCACGAGGCCCATCTGGGAGTCGCCTATCTGGGCCACGACCACCACCGAGGAGGGGCCGGGCTCGGCCGCGCCGAGACCGAGTCGGGCGCCGAGATCGATGACGGGCAGGATCGCCCCGCGCAGGTTCATCATGCCCAGGACATGGGGCGGGGCGTGCGGCAAGGGGGTCGCCGCGGTCCAACCCCTAATCTCGCGCACGGCCATGATGTCGATGGCGTAGGCCTGATCGCCGATTCGGACCGAGATCAGTTCCGCCCCGGGGGACGGGATGCGCGACGTCGAAATTTCCATCAGAACTCCTCCCAGCTGTCGGCCTCGAACGCCGGCTCGTGCTTCACCGCGGCGCTTCCGCGGGTGGCATAGGCCCTTGCGCGCAAGGGCTTTGCGGCCGACGAAGCGGCGGGCCTGCGCGCGGCGGTCTGGGGCGAGGCCGCCCCGATGGTGAACTGCCCCATGAGGCGCGCGAGTTCGATCGCCTTGTTGGCGAGGGTCTGGCTGGCGGCGGTGGACTGTTCGACCATGGCGCCATTTTGCGGCCTAACCTGATCCATCTGATTAACGACGCGGTCGACCGCGCTCGGGCGGTTGATGGCCTGGCTCCGCTGGTTGCCAGCAGGCTCGCCGGGCGCTCCTATGTCGCCGAAAGGGGCGCGACGGCCATGGATCAACTCTCAACACGCGGCAGCCCCGCCTCGCGCCGCGATCTCGCACGGGCGATCGCGCAGGCGGGCAAGGTTGTGGTGTTCACGGGCGCCGGCATCTCCACTGAATCGGGCGTGCCCGACTTCCGCAGTCCGGGCGGGGTGTGGAGCCGCATGACCCCGATCAGGTTCCAGGACTTCGTCGCCGACGAGGCGAAGCGGCGGGAAGCCTGGACGCGAACCTTCTCGGGCGCGGCGCGATGGACGGGAGCCAAGCCCAACGCCGGGCACGCGGCGGTGGCGCGGCTGGTGGCGGAGGGCAAGGTCACCGCCGTCATCACCCAGAACGTCGACAACCTGCACCAGGAGTCCGGCGTGCCGGCGGACCAGATCGTCGAACTGCACGGCAACGCCCACTACGCCCGCTGCCTGGCCTGCGGGCTGCGCCACGAATTCGACGACTTCCGGGACGCTTTCCTGGAGCGCGGGGTCATACCGGCCTGCCGCGACTGCGGCGGCCTTGTGAAATCGGCCACCATCTCTTTCGGCCAGGCCATGCCCTCCGAGCCCATGGCCCGGGCCGAGGCCGCGACCCTCGACTGCGACCTCTTCCTGGTGCTCGGATCATCCCTGGTGGTCTATCCGGCGGCCGGCTTCCCGCTCCTGGCGAAGCGCAACGGGGCGCGCCTGGCGATCGTCAACCGCGAGCCGACGGACCAGGACATCCATGCCGACCTGGTCCTGCACGACGAGATCGGCCCGGTCATGAGTCAGCTCTAGGCCGCGCGGCGGGGGGCGGGACCTGCATCCCCGGCGACGAGCTGCGCCGCTGTCGGGATCACCGTTTTGCGGGCCGGGCCCTCAGCCTGGCGGGCGGCGGGTCGGCGCGGAAGTCTCCGGCCGTCCCCAGCTTGGCGTTGCAGGAGGGACAGCGGACCTCGGCGGCGTCCTCCAGCCCGGGGGCGACCGACAGCCCGGCCCCGCACGGCTTGCACTTCCACTCGTGAGCCGGAGGCGGCGGAGGCGGCGGCGCGGGCGCGCCCGGCACGATCACCTTGGGCGGATTCTTCAGCTTCAGGATCGGGCGGCGTCGAGGCTCGTCGGTCATGGCGGCGGTTCCGAGATGGCCCAGCGCGCGCGGGCGCCGGGCGTTCTCTCCCGTCCATCGCCCCCATGCAACAGGAAAGGTGTTCGACGTTTCGCCGCGAAGTCGTCGAATAATGGCAACCGCTTGAACATCTTTATCGCTTAACAGGGCGAACGGCTGGTCAAGACTGCCAGCGGTAGTATTCTTCTAACGACACGCGGGCGAGATGCCTTGCCACGTACATGAATTCCGGGGGAGAGAACCCATGAAGTTGACTTGGACCCATGGCGCGGCCCTGCTCGCCAGCGTAGCGATCAGCGGCTGCGGCCTGGGAGGCGACAAGGCGCCGAAGGGCCAGGTGGTCGCCACCGTCGACGGCGAGGAAATCACGGCCATGGAGCTCAACGCTGAACTGGCCGGCGTGCAGATCGCCGACGCCACCCAGCGCAAGCAGGCCGAGCAGGCGGCCCTGAAGCAGATCATCCTGCGCAAACTCCTCGTCCAACAGGCCAAGGAGGAGAAGCTCGACAAGACGCCGGCGTTCTCCCAGCAGCGCGACCGCGCCGAGGAGAACCTGCTCGCCGGCATGATGCAGAAGAAGATGTCCCAAGGGATCGCCGATCCACCGAAGGCCGAGGCCGAGAAGTTCGTGGCCGAGCACCCGGCCATGTTCGCCAACCGCCGGGTCATGGTGGTCGATCAGATCGTCACCACCCCCATCAGCCCCGCGGTCAGCAAGCAGCTGGAGCCGACCACCACCCTCGAGCAGGTCGAGGCCGTCTTCCGGGCGAACAATCTCGACTTCCAGCGCACCACGGTGGTCCTGGACACGCTGAATGCGCCGCCGGCCTTCATCACCACCCTCGAGAAGCTGCCGCCGGGCGAGATCTTCGTCTTCCCGCGCCCCGGCGCGGTGATCGTCAACCAGATCCGCGACACTCGCTCCACGCCCTTCGTCGGCGATCGGGCGGTGACCTACGCCCTGGCCGGCCTGAAGAGCCTCCGCGTCCAGGAATCCGTCGGCAAGAAGATGGAGATCCTGGAGAAGGGGGCCGCGTCCAAGATCCAGTACAACGAGGCCTACAAGCCCAAGCCGGCCCCGAAGGCCCCAGCGGGCAAGTCGGCCGCCCCGGCCGCCAAGCCCGGCGCCCCGGCTCCGACCACTCCGGCCACTCCGTCCGCCGTCCCTAAGACGTAGGGACGCGAGCGAACCGGCGCGGCTGGGCCGCGTCGGGTGTCTTGTGGATTGCGAACAAAAAAGCGCCGCCGATCGTGAGATCGGCGGCGCCTTCTCTTGTTCGGTCAAACGCTTTAGGCGAACATGGCCGCTTGCTTACGGCGCGCACTGCGCACCATGGAGCCGACGCCGCCGAAGCCCATGATCATCATCGCCCAGGTGGCGGGTTCAGGAACGCCTGACTTGAACGCGAAATCGTCGGCCTCGAAGGCCTTCCCGTTCGAGTAAAGTTCGATCCCGACCAGTTGGGTGTCGAGGCCGCTCAGCGTGAAGTTATAGCGCTGGTTGGTCTGCGGCAGGCCTTGTTGGCCGGAGCCCGAGCCCGGGATGATCGTGGTGCCGCCGGCGGTGTGCAGGCGGACCTCGTTGAACTGGTCGTTCGACCCCCAGTAGAAGCTGAAGGTGTGGACCGGACCGCTGATCAGGCTGCCAACGTGGATCGTGGCGGACTGCGGCGAAGGCGAACCGGTCGCCGGAACGACGATGAAGTTCGTCAGGTCTTGCCACGGCGCGGCGTACTGGTTGGGCAGGCCGCCCGTTTGGATGCTGTAGTTGCCCGACAGAACGCTAAGCGGATAGGGACCGCTTTCAAAGTCCAGCAGGACCGTCTGACCGGCCGGAAGCGGCAGGGCGTCGGGACCATTCGTCGAAGTCACAATGACGGCGGCGCTAGCCGCAGTCGCCACGACCGTGGCCGTGGCCGCGAAAACGGCTCCGGCCAAAATCTTCTTAAAGTTGCTCACTTGGGAGCCCTCCATAAACCACATGTCCAATGCCCCTCCGAGTAACGCCCCCCGGACGCAAGTAGCCCGCCCGTAACTCAGTGGTTCACAATTGGTTAAATCCGAACCTATGCCGCACCGCAACGGGATTCCCCAAATACGTGCGTTTTGTTCGACGAATGGTGTTATTTGGCCCGATTGCCGTGCAATTTCAGGGCAGGGGTGGTGCCGCCTAGGTGACTCGAACACCTGACCTACGCATTACGAATGCGCCGCTCTACCGGCTGAGCTAAGGCGGCCCGAAGGCTGTCGCGGACCCTGCGGTTCGCGAGCGAGCGCCTACTTAGCGGCTCTCGGCGCGCTCGCCAAGCGCCGCCTCGCTTGCGAGCGACGTTCTCCGGCCCGAGGGGGGATGGGCGCCGGCGGCTCCTCGTCTTCGTAGACGCCTTCGCCGATCGGATAGGGCGACGCCTGCGCACCCTCATGCGCCGAGAGAAAGGCCGCGGAATCCGCGTAGGAAATAGGCAATTGCGGCAGCTCGCTCATGGTCCGCTCGCGCCGTTCGTGGCGGGGGTGGAGCAATTCGCCGGTTTCCGCGTAGCTGGCCACCAGCCGGGCCCAGTCGGCCGGTTGATAGGCGAAGGCGCGGCCCTCCGGGTCGAGGTCGGACCAGTCGGGCTCCTGGGCGGCCGACACCCCGCGCGCCATCCAGACCCGCGCCTCGTCCGGCTGGCCGGCGGCGAAGTGCGCGCGCGCCAGCAGGCCGGCGGTCCGGGCGGTGAGGGGTTCGGTCTCCAGGATCCGCGCCGCGTTCAACGCCCGGTCCGCGTCGCCGGCGATCAGGGCCTGCTCAACCACCAGGATGCGGCTCTCGCGCGCCTCGGGGTTCAGTTGGGCGAGTTCGGCCAGGCGCCCGGCGCGCTGGCGGGGGGTCTCGTCGGTCTTCAGGTCGCGATAGGCCAGCCACAGGGCGGGATGCGGCGCGGCCCTCCAGGCGCTTTCCAGGGCCTGGGCGGCGCGGCCGGCCTTGTTGTCGGCGGCGAGCAGGCGCGCGGCCATGACCACGCCGGGTGCGAAGCCGGGCTGCAGCTTGGCGGCCTCGACCGCGAAGTCCTGGGCCTGGCCACGGGCCTTGGGATCTGCGGACCCTTCGAGCTGGGCCGCCGAGGCGGCCAGCAGGGCGGCGCGGGCCCGCTCGGCGACGATGGGAGAGACGATCTTGCGGGCGAGCGCACCCTTCACCAGATCGAGCGCCCCGTCCCAGTCACCGGCTTCGAGCCTCGCCTCCAGCAGGGCGCGCCAGGCCCAGCGGGCGGTGCGCGCCAGGCCGTAGGCCTGCTCGGCGTGGCTGAGGGCTGCGGCGCGGTCGCCTTGGGCCAGGGCGGCCTGCATCAGGCCCCGGTGACCGGCCAGCCGCATCTCGGGGAAGCCCAGCATGGCCGAATAGGCCGCCTGGACGGCGACCGGATCGTCGGCCGCATCGGCGGCGTGGGCGGCCAGGACCCGAACCAGGCCGGGCGCCTCGTCGGCGAGATCGGCGGCCTTCAGCGCCAGGCGCCTCGCCTCCAGCCCATCGCCGGCCGCAGCCGCCAGGAAGCCGCGGGTCAGCACCTCATTGGCCTGCCGGCGGCGGGCCTCGGCCCTGGCGCGTTCGGTCCGGCGCGGAGTCTCCGCCACCCAGAGCAGCAGCCGCCAGCCGATCATGGCGGCCAGGGCCGCGAACAGGGTGATCAGCACGAAGGCCGCGGCGGTCATGTCCGCGCGCCAGCCCAGCCAGACCAGGGTGGCGTGCCCGGGCTCGCCGGTCATGGCCAGGATGGCGGTGGCCAGCGCCGCCACCAGGAAGAAGATGATGGCCGTGCGAATCATCCGCCGCTCCGGGCGAGACCGGCCAGGTCCTCCAGCGCCAGGGCGCGGACCTGGGCGATCCGTCGGTCGATGTCGGCCCGCCGCTCGGCCCGCACGCGCCAGGGGGCGAGCGCCGTCTTGCCGGCGGACGGCAGACCGTCGAGGGTGTTCAGCGCCGCGACGATGTCGCCCTCCTCCACCTGGAGCTCGGCCTTGGCCAGGACGGCGTCGACGCCGGTTCCCGGCACGTCGCCTACCCGGCGGAGGGTGACGATTCGCGACAGGGCGTGACCGATGCGGGCCAGCAGGCCGGCGTCCTCCTGCGGCGAACGCGCCGCGGCGGCCGCACGCGCGGCGTAGTCCGGGAAGCTGGCCGCCAGGGCGGCGCGGCTGGGCGCGCCCTGCTCGGCATAGGATCGGAGCGAGCGCAGATCGGCCGAGGGCGGGGCGACGGCGGCAAGAGCGGCGAGCTCGCCAGGGAAGGGCCGCGAGGTCTGGGCCGCCTCCATGAGGGCCGCGGCGGCGAGCGCCCCGGCCGCGGCTTGGGCGGCGCGGGTCTGTTGTCCTTCCAGGGTCTCGAGCCGCTCCGCCAGGCGCGCGAGGTCGGCCGACGGCGTCCCGGCGTCGAGCGCCGGCTCCGGATCCGCCGGCGTCAGGACCGCAGCCGCGGGCTGCACGGGGGCTGGGCTGGATAAGCCCACGGCTTCGGCGGCGGGGCGCGGCCTGGCCGGGAACAGCCGGGGCCCGAAGCTGGCCAGGACGTAGCCTGCGACGATGCACAACAGGCCGAAGACGATCATCGCCCAGAAGGCCGGGCCCATCACCCGCGCGCGGCCGTACGACCCCGGATCGCGGGGGGCGGAGAGCTCGGCAGGATCGGGCGACACGCTCATGGCCTAACGGTCTATCAGATTCAGCAGCGCCGCTTCGAGGGGGAAGGGCGAGAAAACCCGCGCGGCGACCTTGGCCCGGGCCAAGGGCTTCATCACCGCCTTGGAGAGACACAGAACCCGCAATTGCGGCAGGGGTTGGGCTCGCAGCAGGGCGGCCAGGGCCTCGGCGGCCTTCGGCGAATGGACCAGGGCCGTGTCCAGTCCGGGCAGGGCCGCAAGGGTCTTTTCGTCCAGCGTCGCGGCCACCGTGTCGTAGAGCACAGCCTGCCGGGCCTCGATGCCGTTGCGCGCCAGGACCCCCGCCAGGTCGCCGGCCAATTCGGCCGCGCCGGGATGCAGCACCGCCCCGGTCAGCTCGGCGCGGCGCACCGCGATCCCCTCGGCCAGGGCCGCGACGTCGCCGTCGGCCGACAGCACGCGCTTGAACCCCACGGCCTTGGCCGCCTGGGCCGTGGCCTGCCCCACCGCGAACACCCGCAGGGAACGGTCCTTGGTAAGCTCGGCGAAGGCCCGCACCCCGTTTGAGCTGGTGAAGGCCAGCGATCCGACGCCCTCGAGGTCGATCACCGCGTCTGGGAGGGTCCGCATCTCCAGCAGCGGCGCCACGAAGGCCTCGTGCCCCATGTCGCGCACGCGGGCGGCCGTCGCCGCCGCACCCGGCTGGGCGCGGGTGATCCATATCCGTCGGGGCGTCTTACTCATGGCAGGGGAGAGAACCTTCACCGTTCGCAACCCTGACGGCGGACGCCGCGGGAATCAATGCGGCGGCAGGATCAAATCGCCAGCTTCCTCGGCGATCGCCTCCCCAAGGGAGAGACCGAGCGCCCGCGCCGCCTCCTGCGGATCGCGCGCCGAGGACAGTTCGGCCGAGCCCTCGCGGCGGAACCGGTGGACGCCATCCTGCGACAGGGCCTCGACGATCAGGTGCAGGCCGCCGGTCTGCAGGCGGGCGAAAGCGCCGATGGCGGTCTTGCACGAACCCTCCAGCGCGGCCATCGCGCCACGCTCGGCCGCCACGGCCACGGCGCTGGGCGCATGGCGGATCGCCTCCAGCCAGGGCGCGCCGATGTCGGCGAGCCGGGTTTCGATGGCCAGGGCGCCCTGACCTGGGGCCGGCGGGCATTCCACGGGGTCGAGCAGGCTCTGCGGCAGATGGCCCAGCCCCAGGCGCTTCAGGCCAGACAAGGCCAGGAGGATCGCGTCGGCGTCCCCGGCCGCCAGCTTGGCCAACCGGGTGTCGACATTGCCGCGCAGCATCTGGACGTCGAGGTCGGGCCGCCTGTGCAGGGCCTGGGCCTGGCGTCGCAGGGAGGCCGTGCCCAGGATCGCGCCCTGGGGCAGGTCTTCCATGCGCTGGGCCTTGGGGCTGAGGAAGGCGTCGCGGGGATCCTCCCGCTCGGGGATGGCGGCGATGCACAGCCCGTCCGGCAGGGCCGCGGGCATGTCCTTCAGCGAATGAATCGCGCAGTCGATGCGGCCGTCGAGCAGGGCCTCTTCGATCTCCTTGGTGAACAGGCCCTTGCCGCCCACCTCCAGCAGCCGGCGGTCCTGGATACGATCTCCGGAGGTGGTGATGACGATCAGCGGGGCGACCCGCTCGACTGCGTCGGCGTCGCTGGGATCGGCGCCCAGGGCGGCGGCGATCCGACGCTGCATGATCCCGGCCTGGGCCAGGGAGAGCTTGGACCCGCGGGCCCCGATGCGGACGGGCGGTTGCATGGGCACGATGCGCGGTCTACCTCGGCGAACGAAAGGAAGAGCCCGTCCGCTACAGGACGGGACCGCAGGCCGCAACTGAATGACCGCATCGCTGACCGTCCTTGGCCTGGAGACCAGCTGCGATGAGACCGCCGCGGCGGTCGTGCGCCTGGACGCCGACGGCCACGTGACGGTGCTGTCCTCCATCGTCGGAACGCAGATCGCCGACCACGCGCCCTATGGCGGCGTGGTGCCGGAGATCGCCGCCCGCGCCCATGTGGAGACCATCGACGCGATCACCGCCGAGGCGCTCAAGACCGCCGGCCTCAGCTACGGCGAGCTCTCGGGCGTCGCCGCCACCGCCGGGCCGGGCCTGGTCGGCGGGGTGATGGTGGGGCTGTCCTTCGGCAAGGCCGTGGCCCTGGCGCGAGGCCTGCCGCTGGTGGCGGTCAATCACCTGGAGGGCCATGCGGTCTCCGCGCGGTTGGCCGCCGACATTCCCTATCCCTTCCTGCTGCTGCTGGTCTCGGGCGGCCATTGCCAACTGCTGGAGGTCGCCGGGGTGGGCGCCTGCCGCCGGCTGGGCACCACCATCGACGACGCGGCGGGCGAGGCCTTCGACAAGATCGCCAAGACCCTTGGCCTGCCCTATCCCGGCGGCCCGGCGCTCGAAGAACTGGCGGTGGGCGGCGACGCCTCGGCCTTCACCCTGCCCCGCGCGTTGCTGGGCCGCGATGGCTTCGACTTCTCCTTCTCGGGCCTGAAGACCGCCGCCGCGCGTTTGGCGGAGACCGTGACCGACGAACCCGCCCGCAAGAACCTCGCCGCCGCGGTCCAGGCCGCCATCGCCCGCCAGCTGGCCGAGCGCACCGACCGCGCCATGGTCGCCTATGCTCGCCGACATGAGGGACGCTCGCTGCGGTTCGTGGTCGCCGGCGGGGTCGCGGCCAATGGCGCGGTGCGCGCCAAGCTCAAGGAGACCGCCGAGGCTCAGGGCTTCTCCTTCGACGCCCCGCCACTGGCCTATTGCACCGACAACGCCGCCATGATCGCTCTGGCCGGCGCCGAGCGCTTGGCGCTCGGGATCAGCGACCCGCTGGACGCGCCGGCCAGGCCGCGCTGGCCGCTGGACGCCGCCGCGGCGCTGGCCAATCCCATCCACGTTCACGGCCGAAAGGGCGCCAAGGCATGAAAAGCGCGGGCGTCATCGGCGGCGGAGCCTGGGGCACGGCCCTGGCCCTGGTCTGCGTGCGGGCCGGTCTCTCGGTCACGCTCTGGGCGCGCGAGCCCGAGGTGGTGGCCGGGATCAACGGCATCCACGAGAACCCCATCTTCCTGCCCGGCGTGGCGCTCGATCCGGCGGTGCGCGCCACCGCAAACCTGGCCGACCTGGCCCAGGCCGACCTGATCCTCAACGTCACCCCCGCGCAGCACTTGCGCGGCAGCCTCGCGGCCTTCGCGCCCCACGCCCGGGACGGGATACCCATGCTGCTCTGCGCCAAGGGCGTCGAGCAGGCCTCCCTGAAACTGATGACCGAGGTGCTGGCCGAGACCCTGCCGGGCGCCGCGCCCGCCGTGCTGTCGGGGCCGAGCTTCGCGGGCGAGGTGGCCCGCGGCCTGCCCACCGCCGTCACCCTGGCCTGTCCAGACGAGACGCTGGGCCGCGCCCTCGCCGAGGCCATCGCCACGCCCACCTTTCGCCCCTACCTGGCCACCGACATGGTGGGCGCGGAGATCGGCGGCTCGCTGAAGAACGTCCTGGCCATCGCCTGCGGCATCGTCGAGGGCCGGGGCCTGGGCCGCAGCGCCCACGCGGCCCTGATCACCCGCGGCTTCGCCGAGATGACCCGCATGGCCGTGGCCCTGGGCGGACGGGCCGAGACCGTGGCCGGCCTCTGCGGCCTGGGCGACCTGGTGCTCACCTGCTCCAGCCCCCAATCGCGCAACATGAGCGTCGGTCTGGCGCTTGGCGCCGGCCAGACCCTGGACCAGGCCCTGGCCGGCAAGGTCTCGGTGGCCGAGGGCGTCGCCTCGGCGCCCGCCGTCCGCGCCCTGGCCGCCAAGCTCGGCGTCGAGACCCCGATCTGCGAGGCGGTCGCCGCCATCCTGGCCGGCGAGGCCGATGTCGACGACGCCATCGCGGGCCTGCTCTCGCGCCCCCTCAAGACAGAACGATAGGAACCGCCATGCCGCTCTTCGCCCTGTTCTGCGTCGACAAGCCGAACTCCCTGCCCCTGCGCATGGCGACCCGCGAGGCCCATCTGGCCTATGTGGGCGGCTTCCGCGACCAGCTCCGCCTCGGCGGCCCGATGCTGGACGACAAGGGCGACATGGCCGGCTCGATCATCTTCATCGAGGCCGACGATCTCGCCGCCGCCCAGGCCTTCAGCACCGGCGACCCCTACCGGCAGGCGGGCCTGTTCGACCATGTGCACGTCACCGCCTTCAAGCCCACCCTGGGAACCCTGGGGTGACCCGCGACGGCCCGGACAATCTCGCCCGGCCCGCGGCCGGCCAGGACCTCTGCGCCCTGACCGACCTGTCCGATCCTGGATCGAAGGGCTTTCGCTTCCGCCATGAGCGGCTGATGTTCGCCGGCTTCGTGGTGCGGGTCGGCGACCAGGTGCGGGGCTATGTGGACTCCTGCCCCCACGCCGGCTGGCCGCTGGCCGCCTGGGACGACCGCTACCTGACCCGCGAGGGCGACCTGATCCTCTGTGGCGGCCACGCCGCCCTGTTCCGGCCCCTGGACGGAGTCTGCGTCGCCGGGCCCTGCGCCGACGAGCGTCTCAGTCCCTGGCCCGTGGCGGTCATCGGGGCTCGCATCGTCACCGCCTGAGAAGCTTCCTTAACGCCTACCAGCTAAACCGTGGCGCGACTTCAAGGAGAGGCTCTCATGGCCGACGCCCTTCGCGCGCTCGCGACGTTCAACGGACGGTTCGCGCCGCAATTCGCCAGGACCATGCTGGCCACCCCGCGCGCCGACGAGGAGGCCGCGGCCTTCGCCGCCCACTGCGACACCAAGGGCTTCGAGTTCACCGAGGCCTGGGCCGACAACAATTTCCGCTTCGTCTCGCCCCTGCTGCGCGAGTTCGCCAAGGACAAGGGCCAGATCCGCTATCTCGAGATCGGCGCCTATGAGGGCAAGAACCTGGCCTTCATGGACTGGCTGTTGCCCGCCCGGCTGGACGTCACGGTCATCGACCCCTGGTTCGACGAAGAGCTCAATCCGGAAGAGAAGTACCTGGCCGTCGAGCCGCGCTTCCAGCGCAACGTGGCCAAGCTGAAGTTCGACAAGCTCACCGCCCGAAAGGGCTTCTCCACCTACGAACTGCCCAAGATGCTTGAGGCCGGCGAGAAGCTGGACCTCATCTATATCGACGGCTCCCATACCGCGTGGGCGGTGGGCGTCGACCTGGCCTATTGCGCGGCCCTGCTCGATATCGGCGGCATGATGGTGCTGGACGACTACTGGCACGACGAGAGCGAGATCGGCGGCCCCGGCGTGAAGCAGGCCGTGGACCATTTCCACGCCGTCTTCCGCCAGTATTTCGAGATCACCGCCGTCTACCGGCAGGTGGCCCTGACCAAGATCCGCGACATCCCGCGGTAGGGCCATCGCTTACGCCGTGTAGGGCCAGGCCCCCTCCGTCACGTCGCCGGAGAGGGCGACGCGACACCTCCCCCAAACCGCGCTTCGCGCTGGGGGAGGATCTAGGTCAGCGCAAAACGACAGATGCTACCCCTCTGGGGGAGCTGTCGGCGAAGCCGACTGAGGGGGACTTTGACTCCGACCTCCTATCCCCGCGCCGGGAACGGCTCGGCGACGAACTCCGCCACGTCGGCGATCAGGCCCTGGGCCGCCATCGCCACCAACTCGCCGCCCTTTTCCGGGGTGGCCTGGCCAGGGTCGGAGCCCATGCGGCCGTCGGGATAGCGGGCGCGGAAGTCCTTGGCCTCGCGGATCGGACCGGTGGGCGCGATCTGCGGCGCGTAGTTCGCGGTCTTGATGTGGTCGGGATAGGCCCACTGGGTGACGGCGATCTCCGAGGGGGTGGCGTGGCTGCCGTGACCGGTGGGGAACTGGCGGTTGGCGAGCGCCAGGACGCCGCGCAATTCCCACCAGTTCTTCAGCTTGCAGGAGAAGCCGCGCTCGACCCGGGCGAAGCTCGCCTCGGCGTAGAGCTCCGAGAAGGCCGCCTCGATGGTGGCGACGTTGCCGCCGTGGCCGTTCAGGAAATAGATCTTCTCGAAGCCGTGGGCGTGCAGCGAGCGCACCCAGTCGCCGATGGCGGCGATGAACGTCGAGGGCCGCAGCGATATGGTCCCCGGAAAGCCCAGATGGTGCTGGGCCATGCCGATGCTGAAGGTCGGCCCGATCAGCAGGTCGGAGGTCTTCTGGGCCTCGTGGGCGATGATCTCCGGGCACAGCCAGTCGGTGCCCAGGAGCCCCGTCGGCCCGTGCTGCTCGTTGGAGCCGATCGGGATCACCACGCTCTTGGAGTGTTCGAGATAGGTCTCGATCTCTTGCCAGGTGGAGAGGTGGAGCAGCATCGGAAATCCTGGGTTCGCGTCGAAGGATCGGTCTTAGCAGCTTGCGCGCCGGAGCGCCTTAGTCGGCGAACCGCTTGAAGAAGCTGGTGTCCTTCCAGGCCGGCCGCTTGGGGGCGTTGGCCGCCTGCAGGACGACGGCGGCCATGTAGGCGTTGAACTTCACCGCCTCGGCCCGCTCCACAGGCTGGCTGAGGTCGTCGGCCAGGCCGTGATAGCGGCTGGACCGCCAGGCCTTTTCGATCTCCGCCTGCGGCGTCCCCGGCTTGAACCCGAACTTGAAGGCGAGCGCCGGCACGCCGACGCGTATGAAGCTGTACTGGTCGGAGCGGATGAACGAGTTGCGGTCCGGATAGGGGTCGGCCACCACCTCGAGCCCCTGGTCCCTGGCCGCCGCGCGGGCGGCGTCGCCCAGGGTGCTATCGTCCGCCCCCAGGACGATCACCGAGGTCAAGGGCCAGAGCGGCAGGGCCATGTCCATGTTGAGGCTCGCGACCACTGAACCCCTCGGCACGCTGGGGCGTTCGGCGAAGTATTTCGAGCCCAGCAGGCCCTTCTCCTCGGCGGTCACCAGGACGAACAGCACCGAGCGCTTCGGCTTGATCTCGGCGGCCGCCATCTGCCGGGCGACCTCCAGCACGCTGGCCACGCCCGAGGCGTTGTCCATGGCGCCGGGATAGTAGGGCGCGCCCTTGCCGGTCTCGTTCAGCCCCAGATGGTCAAGATGGGCGGTGATCACCACATGCTCGGCGGCGAGCGTGGGGTCGGAGCCCGGCAGCTTGGCGACGACGTTCTGCGAGGTGACCGCCGAGACGGTGGCCGCGACATCGGCCTTGAGGCCGACCTTCAGGTCGAAGCCGTCCATCGGCTTGGCCGCGTCGGCCAGGGCCAGGACCTCGGCGAAGCTGTGGCCGGAGCGGGCGAACAGCTTCTCGGCGGTGGCCGGGTTGAACGAGGCCGAGAACTTCGGCGCCGCCGCGTCCTGCAGGGACGGGTCGGCCGGGTACATGCCTGGCTGCACCGAGTTCTCGATATTGCGCGTCCAGGGCGCCTCGGCGGTCTTGGGGCTGGTGAGCGAGATCAGGCCCACGGCGCCGGCGGCCTCGGCCGCGCGCCAGGTCTGGGCGCCGCGGGAGTGAGACTTGAGCGCCGCGGAGATGTCGCCCGGCCCGCCATTGATATAGACGGCGATCTTGCCCTTCAGATCCTGCTTGGCGAAGTCGTCGACGCCGATCTCGGGCAGGTGCAGGCCGTAGCCGATGAACACCAGGGGCGCTTCCACCTTGGGCCTTTGCGGGACGCGTGAGCCCAGGATGATGTCAGGGCCGACCTGCAGCGGCGCGATCTGCGACCCGGCCGTCAGAACGACGCTCGACCGGGCGGCGTCGATCTTCTGCACCGCGAAGGTGACCGGCTGCAGGTAGAGGTCGGTTCCCGCCGGCTGCAGCCCATAGGCCTTGAACTGGCCGGCGGCGTAGGCGGCCGCCCTCGCATGACCCTGACTGCCGGTCAGCCGGCCTTCGAATTCCGGTCCGGCCAGGGTCTCCACGTGGCCCCACCACCGCGCCTCGTCGGTGGGCGGCGCGGCGGCCAGGGCGGGGGTCGCGGCCAGGGCGGCGCAAAGGACAAGGACGAGACGCATGCGGAGCACTTTCCAACCGGAAGCGAACCCTCACACTGCGCCGATCCGCGAGCGCCGCACAAGTTACGGTGGCGTCGCGCTCGTGTCGCACGCCAAGCCTGACCGAGGGAAACCGGAGAGGTTTTCACCCCTGGCCTGTTGCGCCCGGGCTCCCTCTCCGCATAACTCCCCGCAAGTCTGTGAGAAGGAGTGCGCGCAGTGAGCGAAGGCGAGGTTTTTCCGGTTCCGAGCGCCTGGGCCAAGCGCGCGCATATGGACGCCGCCGGGTATGAGGCCGCCGTCGCGCAGGTGGAAACCGATCCGGAGGCCTATTGGCGCAAGGTCGCCAGCCGCCTCGACTGGATCACGCCGCCCACCCAGATCAAGGACACGTCCTTCCACAAGCACCCCTTCCACATCCGCTGGTACGCCGACGGTGTGTTGAACGCCTCGGTGAACTGCCTGGACCGCCACCTGGCGACCCGCGGCGACCAGACCGCGATCATCTGGGAGAGCGACGAGGGCCATCCCTGGACCAGCCTGACCTACAAGGAGCTGCACGCCGAAGTCTGCCGCATGGCCAACGTGCTCAAGGCCAAGGGCGTCAAGAAGGGCGACCGCGTCACCATCTACCTGCCGATGATCCCCCAGGTGGCGGTGTCCATGCTGGCCTGCGCCCGCATCGGGGCGGTGCATTCGGTGATCTTCGGCGGCTTCTCGGCCGACAGCATCGCCGGCCGCATACAGGACTGCGACTCCAGGATCGTCATCACCGCCGACGAGGGCATGCGCGGCGGCAAGGTGGTCCCGCTGAAGCAGAACGTCGACGAGGCCCTGACCCAGTGCCCAGGCGTCACCGACGTGATCGTCGTGCGCCGCACCCGCGCCGACGTGCCGATGGTCGAGGGCCGCGACGCCTTCTTCTCCGACCTCAAGCAGACCGTCTCCGACGTCTGCGAGCCCGAGCCGATGAACGCCGAGGATCCGCTGTTCATCCTCTATACCTCCGGCTCGACGGGTAAGCCGAAGGGCGTGCTGCACACCACCGGCGGCTATCTGGCCTGGGCGGCCCACACCCACGAGCTGGTCTTCGACTACCGCCCCGGCGAGGTGTTCTGGTGCACGGCCGATGTGGGCTGGGTCACCGGTCACAGCTATGTGGTCTATGGCCCGCTGGCCAATGCGGCGACCACCGTGATGTTCGAAGGCGTGCCGAACTACCCGACCAACTCCCGCTTCTGGGAGGTGATCGACAAGCACCAGGTGGAGATCTTCTACACCGCGCCCACCGCCATCCGCGCCCTGATGCGCGACGGCGACGAGCCGGTCGCCAGGACCAGCCGCAAGTCCCTGCGCCTGCTGGGCACGGTGGGAGAGCCGATCAATCCCGAGGCCTGGCTCTGGTACCACCGGGTGGTGGGCGAGGGCCGCTGCCCCATCGTCGACACCTATTGGCAGACGGAGACGGGCGCCTGCCTGGCCACCCCGCTGCCGGGCGCCCACGCCGCCAAGCCGGGCTCCTGCGCCAAGCCGTTGCCGGGGGTGAAGTTCGAACTGGTCGACGCCGAAGGCAAGGTCCTGCACGGCGCGGTCAGCGGCAACCTGGTCGTCACCGACAGCTGGCCGGGCCAGATGCGCACGGTCTATGGCGACCACCAGCGTTTCTTCGACACCTACTTCTCCACCTATGCCGGCAAGTACTTCACCGGCGACGGCTGCCGGCGGGACGAGGACGGCTACTACTGGATCACCGGCCGGGTGGACGACGTGATCAACGTCTCCGGCCACCGCCTGGGCACCGCCGAGATCGAGAGCGCCTTGGTCAGCAACGAGAACGTGGCCGAGGCCGCGGTGGTCGGCTTCCCGCACGACATCAAGGGCCAGGGCATCTACTGCTTCGTGACACTCAAGGCCGACGTGACCCCCACCGACATCCTGCAGGCTGAGCTCAAGGGCTGGGTCCGCCGGGAGATCGGGCCCTTCGCCGCCCCCGACGTCGTGCAGTTCGCCCCGGGCCTGCCCAAGACCCGCTCGGGCAAGATCATGCGCCGCATCCTGCGTAAGATCGCCGAGAACGACCTCACCAACCTGGGCGACACCTCCACCCTGGCCGATCCCTCGGTGGTCGACGACCTGGTGAAGAACCGCGAGGCGTGAGCCCCGACCTGCCGCCCGCCCTGCGCCAGGCCGCCGACCGCTTGCTGGAGGGCGTGTCGCGCAAGGGCCTGGCTGAGCAATCCGCCAGGATTTCCGCCCAGTATCGGGCCGGCCAGTCCTCGGCCGGGGTGGTGGGCTCCACAGCCGAGGCCACGGCCTATGTCCTGACCCGCCTGCCGGCCACCTATGCCGCCGGGGCCCATGTGCTGGCGGAGGCCGCGCGGATCGCGCCGGATTTCCAGCCCAGGACTCTGCTCGACGCCGGAGCGGGACCTGGCGGCGCAGGCTGGGCGGCGCTGGAGACCTGGCCTGCCCTCGAGGCGGCGACCCTGCTGGACTCGAACCAATCCTTCCTGGAGATGGCCACGACCCTGGCCGCCGAGGGTCCCGCCGCCCTGCGCGACGCCCAGCGCCTGCGCGGCGACCTGACCGCGCCGCGCGACTGGCCCGCCGTCGACCTGGCGATCGCCAGCTATGCCCTCGCCGAGATCGCCCCGGCCCGCCAGGCTGAGACCGTCGCGGCGCTGTGGGCGGCGACCCTGGGCATGCTTGTGCTGATCGAGCCGGGAACCCCAGCCGGCCACGCCCGCATCCTGGCCGCCCGCGACGGTCTGATCGCCGCCGGCGCGACCATCCTCGCGCCCTGCCCGCACCACGCCGCCTGCCCGCTGGTCGCGCCCGACTGGTGCCACTTCGTCCAGCGCCTGCCGCGATCCCGCGACCACCGCCTGGCCAAGGGCGGCGAGGTTCCCTTCGAGGACGAGAAGTTCAGCTACCTGGTCGCCGCCCGCGCCGGGGGCGTCCGCCGCGAGGCCCGCATCCTCGCGCCGCCCCACGCCGCAAAGCCCGGCATCACCTTCAAGCTTTGCACGCCGGAGGGAACCGCCGAGCCGCGCTTCGTCCCCCGCCGCGAAAAGCGGGCCTACGCGATCGCCCGCCGCCTTGACTGGGGCGACGTCCTGCCCGGCACCGAATAATTCGAACGCGCGTTTAAATTCGCTGGCGAAACCTGGGTGACCTTGCGACAACTCCGCCCTGGCCCATCCGCATTTCAGGGCCGCGCCATAAGAATCCCGAGGAAGGCCATTATGCCCAAGAGCCGCGAAATCCACCTTGTCGCCCGTCCGAAGGGCCTGCCCGCCCAGGACGACTTCGCCCTGGTCGAGACGTCCGTGCCGGACGCCGCCGACGGCCAGGTGCTGGTCGAGAACCTCTACATGTCGGTCGACCCGGCCATGCGTCCGCGGCTAACCGCCGGCCAGGACCTCAACGTCGCCATGATGGGCGGCGCGCTCGGCAAGGTGGTGCAGTCCAAGCACCCCGATTTCGCGGTCGGCGACCTGGTCTCCAACCGTCTGGGCTTCCGCGAGTTCTTCGTCTCCGACGGCAAGGGCTTGACCAAGCTTGTCGCCGATCCGGACCTGCCGCTGACGGTCCACATGCATGCGCTCGGCATGACCGGCTTCACCGCCTATGGCGGCCTGCTGCACATCGGCCAGCTCAAGGACGGCGAGCAGGTCTTCGTCTCCACCGCCGCCGGCGCCGTGGGCTCGGTCGCCGCCCAGATCGCCAAGATCAAGGGCTGCTATGTGGTGGGCTCCACCGGCGCGGCGGACAAGGCCGCCTGGCTGAGGGACGAGGTGGGCCTGGACGCGGTCATCAACTACAAGGAGACCCCGATCCGCCAGGCGCTGGAAGACGCCACGCCCAAGGGGATCGACGTCTATTTCGACAATGTCGGCGGCGACCACCTGGAGGCCGCCCTGCGCCGCATGAACACGCTCGGCCGCATCCCGGTCTGCGGCTTCATCTCCGGCTACAATTCCGGCCACTCCAACGTCTCGAACCTGTCGAACATCATCTATTCGCGGGTCATGCTGCGCGGCTTCGTCGGCACCGACTTCATGCACCTCTATGGCGACTTCCAGCGCGACATGGCCGGCTGGCTGAAGGACGGCAAGGTCAAGTACCAGGAGACCATCCTGGACGGCATCGCCAACGCGCCTTCCGCCTTGATCGGACTGATGGAAGGCAAGAACTCCGGCAAGATGCTGGTGAAGCTCGCCGCCTGAGCTTCATGACAATCCCGTAAGCTTTCCAGGGGCCGCGCCGGTGATAGGGTCGCGGCCCCTGCCTATTCTGGAAGCCTCCATGTTCCGCACCGCCGTCCGCGCCTTCGCCCTGACCATGACCCTGGCGCTGGCGGCGCCCGCCGTCGCCGCCGATACGGTCCCGCCCATCGCCTACAAGGAACGGACCCTGGCCAACGGGCTGAAGGTCTATTCCTCGGTCGACAAGACCACGCCCAATGTGACGGTCCAGGTCTGGTACGGGGTGGGGTCGAAGGACGATCCGGTCGGCCGCTCGGGCTTCGCCCACCTGTTCGAGCACATGATGTTCAAGGCCACGCGCGACATGCCGGCCGAGACCATCGACCGGATGACCGAGGATGTGGGCGGGTTCAACAACGCCTCCACCTACGACGACTTCACCAATTACTATGAGGTGGTTCCCGCCAACCACCTGGAGCGGCTGCTCTGGGTGGAGGCCCAGCGGCTGGGCGCCCTCGTGGTCGACGAGGCGGTGTTCAAGTCGGAGCGCGACGTGGTGAAGGAGGAGCTGCGCCAGTCAGTGCTGTCCCAGCCCTACGGCCGGCTGATGTACCTCTACCTGCCCCAGGCCAGCTACACGACCCACCCCTATAAGCGTCCCGGCATCGGCTCCATCGAGGAGCTGGACGCCGCCACCATCGACGACGTCCGGGCCTTCCACGCGGCCTATTATCGGCCCGACAACGCCGCCCTGATCGTCATCGGCAATTTCGACGAGGGCGAGCTCAACGCCTGGGTCGACAAGTATTTCGGACCGCTCAAGCGCCCCGCCGCCCGCATCAAGCGGGTGACCGCCGTGGAGCCGCCGCGCACCCAGTCCGGCGTGTTCGAGGGCTATGGCCCCAATGTGCCGCTGCCGGCCGTCGCCATGACCTGGCACGCCCCGGCCGCCTCCAGTCCGGACGCCGCAGCGCTCACCGTGCTCGACGCCATCCTGTCGTCGGGCAAGTCCTCGCGACTCTATGACAGCCTGGTCTATGAGCAGCAGGTGGCGGCCGACGTTTTCTCCGACGCCTCCCTGCCCGAACAGCCCGGCATGGTGATGGTCGGCGCCATCCTCTCGAACGGCAAGACCGTCGCGGAGGGCGAGAAGGCCCTGCTGGCGCAGGTCGCCAGGCTGCGCGACGCCCCGCCCACGACGGCCGAACTCGCCGAAGCCAAGAACGAGCTGGTCACCGGCAAGCTGCGGGCCCGCGAGACCATCGACGGCCGCGCCTTCGCCCTGGGCTACGCCCTGCGCACCGCCGGCGACGCCGCCCTGGCCAACCGCGAGCTGGCGCACCTCCAGGCGGTCACCGCCGCCGATGTGCAGCGGGTGGCGCGGAAGTACCTGACCGACACCGGCCGGATGACCATCCGCTACCAGGCCGAAACCAACCGCCCGGCCGGCGAGGCCGACGCGACGCCCAAGCCGCCGGTGGTGGCCTCGGTGAAGTACGCCGGCGAGATCGTCACCCTGGCCCCCGAGGGCCAGCGCGCTGCTCCGCCGCCCCTGGGCACGCCGGTCAGCCCGGTCCTGCCCCAGCCCGCCGAAAAGACCCTGGCCAACGGCCTGCGGGTCATCGTCGCCAAGTCCTCGGACCTGCCGCTGGTCACGGCCGACCTCACCGTCCGGACCGGCGCCTGGGCCGATCCGGAAGGCCTGGCCGGCGCCATGGGCATGACCGCCGGCATGCTGACCGAGGGCACCACGACCCGCGGCGCGCAGCAGATCGCCAGCCAGACCGAGGCCCTCGGCGCGTCCCTGGAGGCCGGCGGCGCGCAGGAGAGCGCCTCCGTAACCCTCAATGTCATGCCCGAGAAGCTGCCGGCGGCGCTCGCCATCATGGCCGATGTGGCGCGCAACCCGGCCTTCAAGGACGAGGAGCTGGAGCGCCAGCGCACCCAGGCTCTGGACGGCCTTTCGGTGGCCTACCAGCAGCCGGGCCAGTTGGCGGGCTTCGCGGCCTCGCAGGTGGTGTTCTCCGGCACCGCCTTCGGCCATGTGGCCACGGGGACCCCGGCCTCGCTGACCAAGCTCACGACCGCGGACCTCGCCAAGCTGCACGCCGCCAGCTTCCGGCCCGACAACGCGATCCTGGTCCTGACCGGCGACATCACGCCGGCCCAGGGCTTCGCTCTGGCCGAGACGGCGTTCGGCGACTGGAAGGCGCCGGCCGGTCCGCCCCCGGCCCGGGTCGGCGTCACGCCGAAGGCGTCGCCGCGCGCCGTGGCCATCGACCTGCCCGGCACGGGTCAGGCCGCGGTCACCGTGACCAAGGCCGCCATCTCCCGAGCCGCGCCCGACTACTATCCCGGCATCGTCGCCAACTCGGTGCTGGGCGGCGGCTATTCCGCTCGGCTGAACCAGGAGATCCGCATCAAGCGCGGCCTCTCCTATGGCGCCAACTCCCGGCTCTCGGCCCAGCGGACCACCGGCCTGTTCCGCGCCGCGGCCCAGACCAAGAACGAGTCCGCGCCCGAGGTGCTGGACCTGATCGTCGCCGAGCTGAAGCGCCTGGCCGACACCCCGGCCGGGGCCGAGGAGCTGAAGGCCCGCAAGTCGGTGCTGGTGGGCGGCTTCGGCCGTGAGCTGGCCACCACCGGCGGCCTGGCCGACATCCTGGGCAACCTCGCCCTGTATGATCTGCCGCTGGCCGAAATCGGCGCCTATACCGGCAAGGTGGAGGCGGTGACGCCGGCCGAGGTCCAGGCCTTCGCCAAGACCAATCTCGACCCCGCGGCGGCGAGCGTCATCGTCGCCGGCGACGCCAAGGCCTTCCTGGAAGGGCTGAAGACGCGCAAGCCGAACCTGGAGGTGGTCCCGGCGGCGGACATCGACTTCGATCGGGTGGATCTCAAGAAGGCGAACTAGGCCCTACGCGCGGCGAGCCCACTTGGTGAGGTCGCGTTCGCGGCCCATCAGGGCCAGCCCCGAGGCGATGGATTCCAGCTCGCTGCCGGTCTCGATCTTCTCAGTGGGGAAGCGGCGGTGGAAGATGTCGCGCACCGCGGGCACCAGGGAAGAGCCGCCGGTGAGGAACACCCGGTCGACCCCTTCGGCGGTGAGTCCGGCGTCGGCCAGGGCCTCGTCGACGGCGGTCTCGATCAAGGCGAGTTCGGGTGCGATCCAGCCCTCGAACTCTGCGCGGTCCACCGGGCGGCGGATGGCGATGGTCCCGGCCTCGAAGGCGAACTCGGCCCGCTCCTGCGACGACAGCGCCTCCTTCAGGCGCGAGACCGCCCGGTAGAGGACATAGCCGTAGTTCTCGTCGAGGGTCTCGACCAGGCGGGCGATCTTCTCGGGCTCGACGGCCTCGCGCACCAGCTTGCGGATCTCGCGCATCTCCCGGCTGGCCCGCATCAGGGCGAGCTGGTCCCATCGGGCGAAGGTGGAATAGTAGCGGTTGGGGATCGGCAGGACCTTGCCGAACGAGGTGTAGGACGAGCCCTTGCCCAGTTCCGGCGACACCACGTTGTCAATGATCCGATAGTCGAAGGCGTCGCCCGCGACGCCCACGCCGGAACGCCCCATGGGGGTGGAAACGATCTCGCCGTTCGCCCGGGAGAAGCGGATGATCGAGAAGTCGCTGGTGCCGCCGCCGAAATCGCCCACCAGGACCGTGGCGTCCTCGGCCAGTTCCCGGGCGAAAAAGAAGGCCGCGCCCACCGGCTCGTAGGCGTAGAGGATCTCTTCGAAGCCCAGGCGCTGGAAGGCGGTCTCGTAGCGCTGAAGCGCCAGCTCCTCCTTGGGAGCGCCGCCCGCGAAGATTACCGGCCGGCCGACGATCACCCGCCTGGGCAGGTCGGCCAGATCGGAGCCGGCATGGTCTCGCAGCTTCAGCAGGAAGGCCGAGAGCAGGTCCTCGAACTGGTAGCGCCGCCCGATGATCTGGGTCTCGGTGAAGCTCTCCGAGGCCGCGAAGCTCTTGAAGGACTGGATCAACCGCGTCTCCAGCGGGTCCTCCACATAGGCCTCGATCGCCCAGGGCCCGGCCTCGACGGTGCGGTCGGACGGATGCTCGGGCGGGGCGTGGAAGGACAGGGCGGAACGGAAGGCGAAGACTTCCTGTTGCGGCGCGGGGAACCGCACCAAGTGGGCCGGCCCGTCGGCCCCCGCGAGCGCGACGACCGTATTGGTCGTGCCGAAATCGATGCCGATGCTGAGACCGGTCATGGGTCGCGCTCCTGTGCGTGAGGGGTGGGACGACGGATCGTCCGCACCCCTCGGAGCGGACAGCCGTTAGGTCTTGTGCATCCGCACGGACATCAGCTCTGGGCCTCGACGAGGTCCTGCTCATAGGCTGCGAGCGTCGCGGCCTGTAGGATCCGCGAGACGCTGGCCGACAGCGGGGCGATCTGCACCGACTTGGAAAGGCCCAGCAGGATCGGTCCGATCACCGTGCCGCCTCCCAGGGCTTCCACGAGCTGGGTCGAGATGGCGGCCGAATGGATGGCCGGCATGATCAGCACATTGGCCGGGCCCGACAGCCGCATGAAGGGATAGTTGGCGCGCTTCTCGGGATTTAGCGCCACCTTGGGCGGCATCTCACCCTCGTACTCGAACGCGATGTCCATCTCGTCCAGCATGGCCACGGCCTCGCGCACCTTCTCGGAGCGCAGGCCCATGGGATTGCCGAAGGTCGAATAGGACATGAAGGCCACGCGCGGCGTGTAGCCCAGTGTCTCCACCGCCCGGGCCGCCTCGCAGGCGATTTCCACCAGTTCCTCGGCCTCGGGCATCTCGGTGACATTCGTGTCGGCGATGAACAGGGTGTGGCCCTTGGACAGCACCACGCTCATGCCCATGATCCGGCCGTCCGGCGCCGGATCGATGACCCGCAGCACCTCTTCCAGCACTTGGTCGTAGGAGCGGGTGACCCCGGTGACCATGCCGTCGGCCTCGCCGAGCGCCACCATGGAGGCGGCGAAGGAGTTTCGGTCCTGGTTGATCAGCCTCTGGACGTCGCGCTTCAGGTAGCCCTGGCGCTGGAGGCGCTTGTAGAGGAACTCCACGAAGTCGGGATTGCGATCCGAGAGGCGGGCGTTGATCACCTCGATCTTGGTGTCGGCCGGGTCGAGCCCGGCGGTGATCATATTCTCGCGCACCAGCTCCTCGCGGCCCACCAGGATGGCGTGGCCGAGGCCCGCGGCCTGGAAGGCGTAAGCGGCGCGGATCACACTCGGTTCCTCGCCCTCGGCGAACACCACGCGCTTCTTCGGGGCCTTCAGCACCGCGCCCTGCAGCTTCTGGAGGAAGGCCGCGGTGGGATCGAGCCGCTGGGCCAGGGAGGCGCGATAGGCGTCCATGTCCGGGATCGGCTTGCGGGCCACGCCGGTGTCCATCGCCGCCTGGGCGACGAAGGGCGGGATGTACCAGATCAGCCGGGGATCGAATGGGGTCGGGATGATGTACTGCGGCCCGAACTTCAACTGCATGCCGTGATAGGCCGCGGCCACTTCGTCGGGCACGTCCTCGCGGGCCAGCATCGCGAGAGCATTGGCGCAGGCGATCTTCATTTCCATGTTCACCCGCCGCGCTCGCACGTCCAGGGCGCCGCGGAAGATGTAGGGGAAGCCCAGGACGTTGTTGACCTGGTTGGCGTAGTCGGACCGGCCGGTGGCGACGATGGCGTCGGGGCGGACCGAATAGACCTCCTCCGGGGTGATCTCCGGATCGGGATTGGCCATGGCGAAGATGATCGGCTTGGCCGCCATCTTCGACACGAGATCTGCGGTAAGCGCGCCCTTCACCGACAGGCCGATGAACACGTCGGCGCCTTCCAGCGCCTCGGCCAGGGTGCGCTTGTCGGTGTCGACGCAGTGGGCGCTTTTCCACTGGTTCATGTCGTTGGTGCGGCCGCGCCAGAGCACGCCCTTGGAGTCCACCGCGATCACGTTGCCGGGCGTCACGCCCATGGCCTTGATCAGCTCGAGGGTGGCGATGCCCGCCGCCCCCGGGCCGTTCAGCACCACCTTCACGTCCTTCAGGTCGCGGCCGGTGATGTGGCAGGCGTTGATCAGGCCGGCGGCGGAGATGATCGCGGTGCCGTGCTGGTCGTCGTGGAACACCGGGATGTCGAGCAGCTCCTGCAGCTCGGTCTCGATGCGGAAGCATTCGGGGCTCTTGATGTCCTCGAGATTTATGCCGCCGAAAGTGACGCCGATGTTCTTGACCACCGTGATGATCTCGTCGGGATCAGTGGCCGAGACCTCGATGTCGATGGCGTCGACGTCGGCGAAGCGCTTGAACAGCACCCCCTTGCCTTCCATCACCGGCTTCGACGCCAGGGCGCCCAGATTGCCCAGGCCCAGGATCGCCGTGCCGTTGGAGATCACCGCCACCAGGTTGCCCTTGGAGGTGTAGTCGTACGCCAGCTCCGGATCCTCGGCGATCGCCAGCACCGGCACAGCCACGCCCGGCGAATAGGCCAGGCTGAGGTCGCGCTGCGTCGCCATCGGCTTGGTCGCGGCGATCGCGATCTTCCCGGGCGTCGGATACTTGTGGAAGTGCAGCGCTTCTTCGTCGGTGAAGGTGCGTTTTTCGGCGTCGCTCATAGGCGCGGCGGTTCCTTCGGGCAGGCTTGGATTTGGAGGCCGCCAACCTATAGAGCCCGGCCCCGCGCCACAACCTTCCCACGGAAAGCTTCGCCGTCATTTTAAGGCCGACCGCAGATCAGGTCGACGCCGGCCTCATAGATCGCCCGCAGGGAGGCCTCGTCGGCGCCGGTGCGCGCTCGGACCGCCAGGGTGTGCAGGATCGCCGTGGCTATCCTGCCCAGGGCCTTGGGGTCGGCGCCCGGGGGCAGTTCGTCGAGGCCGGCGGCTAGGCGGGCGGCGAAGGCCCCGTCGAGTTCGCCGAACACCTGGTCCAGTAGGTGGCGCACCTCAGGATCGGCGACGCTCTCGGTCACCGCCGTGCCGATCAGGAAGCAGCCGCGCTGGGCCTCTGCGCCCGAGCGGTAGATGGCCGAGGCGCCGGCAAAGACGGCCAGCAGCACCTCGCGCAGGGAGCCCGGCGTCGACAGACCCAACTCCAGGCTCGCCAGCATTTCGAGGCGCGAGCGCTGCAGGGTGGCCAGGTAGAGCGCCCTCTTGTCCCCGAAGGCCCCGTAGAGGCTGGGGCGGTTGAGACCGGTGGCCGCCGACAGGTCGTCGAGCGAGGTCGCCGAGAATCCGTTGCGCCAGAAGGCGTCGCGCGCCTGACCTAGGACCGTGGCCGGGTCGTAGCCGCGCGGCCGGCCCCGCGGCTTGGCCGATCCCGATGGTTCTTTTTGTACCATTTCGCAAAGAATCCTTGACGCCGATCTATTTTGTGCGGAACGGTAAGAAAATCAACGACGGAGGTTTCCCATGGACGTCTATTTCTCCCCGCTCGCCTGTTCGCTCTCCACCCGCATCGCCGTCTATGAGGCCGACGCCGAGGACCGGGTCAGCCTGAACCAGGTCGACCCCAAGACAAAGACGGTCAATGGCGGCCTCGACTACCGGACCATCAACGCCAAGGGCCTGGTGCCCGCCGTGCGCACCGATGACGGCGAGGTGATCACCGAGAACGCCGCGGTCCTGCAGTACCTGGCCGACGCCTTCCCCGAGGCCGGCCTGGCCCCCGCGGCCGGGGCGCCGGAACGCTACCGCCTGCAGCAGTGGCTGAGTTTCGTGGGGACCGAGCTGCACAAGCTGGTGTTCAACCCCCTGCTCGCGGCCAAGTCCAATGACGGGGCCAAGGCCTTCGCCCGCGAGGGTGCGGACGAGCGGTTCGACTATCTGAACAGCCACCTGGAAGGCCGCGAGTACCTGATCGACAAGTTCAGCGTGGCCGACGCCTATCTGATGGCGGTGCTCAACTGGGCCCAGTTCGTGGGCATCGACCTGGCGAAGTGGCCGGCCGTCGCCGCCTATCGCGACCGGGTCGGCGCCCGCCCCGCCGTGGCCCGCGCGCTGAAGGAGGAGTTCACCCTCTACCAGGCGGCCTAGGGTCCAAAGCGCCGCCCGGAGCGCCGCGTGGCGCTCCGTGCGGCGCCTGGCGCTTTCCGGAAGGAGATGGGCGGCGAGGGCCAGGCAAGCTTGACCCAGCGCCCAAGGACGGGAGAGTAGCGCTCCCCACGTTCGCGTCCGCCGGAGAGTTTCCCCTGACCGCCCCGATCAAGATCGCCGTCGCCGGCGCGCTCGGCCGCATGGGCCAGGCGGTGGCCGCCGTGGTCGCCGGCCGCCAGGACGTCGTGCTGTCGGCACGGTTCGACCGTCCGGGAGCGAGCGGCGAGGGTCTGGTCGACCAGGCCGCGGCGCTGGACGGCGCCGACGTGGTCATCGATTTCACCACCCCCGCCGCCTCGGTGGCCCTGGCCCAGGCCTGCGCCGCGCGGGGCGGGCCCACCCTGGTGATCGGCTCCACCGGACTTTCCGAGCAGGACCTCGCCGCCATCGGCAAGGCCGCCGAGACGGTCGCCATCGTCCAGGCCGGAAATTTCTCCCTGGGGGTCAACATGCTGCTGGGCCTGGTGGCCCAGGCCGCCCGGGCGCTCGGCCCCGACGCCTACGACATCGAGATCTTCGAGGCCCACCACCGGCGCAAGGTCGACGCGCCCTCCGGCACCGCCCTGATGCTGGGCCAGGCTGCAGCCAAGGGTCGCGGCGTGGATCTGGCGCTGGCCGCCGCGCGGGCGCGTGAGGGCAATACCGGTCCCCGGATTCCGGGCGACATCGGCTTCTCGGTCATGCGCGGCGGCGACATCATCGGCGAGCACTCGGTGACGTTCGCCGCCGACGACGAGATCCTGACCCTGAGCCACTCGGCCCGCGACCGTGGCCTGTTCGCCCGGGGCGCGGTGGAGGCCGCCCGCTGGGTCGCGAACCGGCCGCCCGGCAAGTACGACATGCAGGACGTGCTGGGTCTCAACTGAGAGGGCGTGCTTGATGGCCGATCTGCTGAGGCGCGACGCCACGGGCCAGCTCGCCGCGCTCATGGCCAAGGACGTCTCGGCCGTCGAGCTGCTGAAGCTGGCCCTGGCCCGGCACGAGGCCACCCACGCCCGCCTGAACGTGGTGATCGCCGCCGACCTCGACCGCGCGCTGGACGCAGCCCGTGCCGTCGACGACCTGCGCCTGCGCGGCGAGACCCTGGGTCCGCTCGCCGGCCTGCCGATGACCATCAAGGACACCCTGGACGTGGCGGGCCTGCCGGCCTCCTCCGGCCTCGACGCCTTCCGCCATCGCAAGGCCGAGGACGCCGTCGCGGTGACCCACGCCCGCCGGGCCGGGGCTGTGATCTGGGGCAAGACCAATGTTCCGGTGATGGCCGGCGACTGGCAGAGCTTCAACGCCGTCTATGGGACCTCGAACAATCCCTGGGACGTCGCCCGCACCACCGGCGGCTCGTCGGGCGGGTCCGCCGGCGCCCTGGCGGCAGGGGTCACGTCGCTGGAGATCGGCTCGGATATCGCCGGTTCCCTGCGGGTCCCGGCAAGCTTCTGCGGCGTGTTCTCCCACAAGCCCACCTGGGGAATGGTCTCGCAGCGCGGCCACGTGCCCCCCGCGCCCGGCGCCCATATCGAGCGCGACCTCAATGTGGTCGGGCCGATGGCTCGATCGGCTCGTGACCTGCGTCTGCTGCTCTCGGTGATCGAGAACGGCCCCATCGCCGCCAAGGCCAGGCCCGCCGACCTTCCGTCCCTGCGCGTCGGCCTGTGGCTGGACGAGCCGCTGTTTCCGCTGGATCCAGAGGTCCGCCTGGTGCTTGAAACCCTGGCTGGCGAACTCGCCGCCGCCGGCGCCGAGATCCAGCCGATCTCCAGCCCCGTGCCGGCCGACCAGCTCATGGCCGCTTTCCAAACCCTGCTGGGGTCGATCATCGGCGGTGACCTGCCGCCCGCCCTGCAGCGGCGGGCGCGGCGGGCGCGGGCCTTGGCCGACCTGGCCGGCTCTGTCGGCATCGATCTCAAGTCCTGGGGCGGCCTGTCGCGCGCCTATGCCGCCAGCCATGCGGAGTGGATCGCCGCCGACGAGGTCCGCGCCCGGATGAGCCACGTCATGGGCGAGCTGTTCCTGCGGTTCGACGTGATCCTGGCGCCCGTGACACCGCGGGTCGCATTCCCGCACGACCACCGGCCGTTCACGGCCCGCCGGCTGCAGCTGACGGACGGGACCCAGGTCCCCTACACGGCGATGATGAACTGGGTCGCCCTGGCGACCGCCTGCCGCCTGCCGGTCACGGTGGTCCCCGCGGGCCTCGCGGCTTCAGGCCTGCCCGTAGGGATGCAGATCATCGGGCCGCGCGGCGGTGACTCCCGGACCCTGGCGGTCGCCCAGGCCATCGACGAGACCCTGCGCGGCTACATCCCGCCGCCGTCCTAGATCGCGGCCGGCGCCTCGCGCAGGTGGGCGCGCTCGTTCAGGCTGACCACGTTCCGCTGGCCGCCGCGGGCGCACATGAAACGGTGGACGCTGGTGTAGCCGGGCTCGAAGAACAGCCGCGGCTCCATCTTCAGCACATGAGCCGTCCAGACATTGATCACCCCGCCATGGCAGAAGACCGCCACGCGCCCCCCGGGATGGGCGGCGATGACCTCCTCCAGCGCCCCGACGACCTGGTCCTGGAAGGCGGGCACGTCCACGCCGTGGCCGCCTTCGGCCAGGGCTTTCCAGGCGGCGTAGTCCTCACGCTTCAACACTTCCATGGGCACGTAGGCGCCCGACTCGCGGTCGAACTCGGCCACGCCCTCGTGCAACTGCAACGCATGGCCGCCGCGGGCCACGAAGGGTTCGGCGGTCTGGACCGCGCGCCGCATGGGGCTGGACCAGGCCGCGTCGACTCCGTCGTCGGCCAGCCAGAGCGCGACGCGCCGGGCCTGGTCGTGGCCCTCCTCGGAGAGCTCCGGATCGGCATGGCCGTCGCTGCGCACCGGCAGGCCGTGTCGGACGAGAATAAGTTCCATGCCTACCGCCCCCCAGTCGAGCCGAAGCCGCCCGCGCCGCGGACGGTGTCGTCCAGGTCGGCGACCTCGGCCAGGACCGCCTGGATCACCGGGGCGATGATCATCTGGGCGATGCGATCGCCGCGGCGGATCGTGAAGGCCTCGCCGCCGTGATTGATCAGGATCACCTTCACCTCGCCGCGATAGTCGGCGTCCACCGTCCCCGGCGAGTTCAGGCAGGTGATTCCGGACTTCAGCGCCAGGCCCGAACGCGGCCGCACCTGGCCCTCGAAGCCGGAGGGGATCGCGAAGGCGAGGCCCGTCGGCACCGGAAACCGCGCGCCGGGGGCCAGCACCACGGGGGCATCCTCCGGCACGGCGGCGCGCAGGTCCATGCCCGCGGCGTCGGCGGTCTCATAACCGGGCAGCGGCAGGTCGAGATTGTGCGGCAGGCGTTTGACGGGGACGGTCGGCGTCACGAGAGCTCCTGGGCCATTCGGGCGGCGAGCTTCTGCGCCACCTGCGACTTCGCGGTCCGCTCCCATCGCTCGATTCCCCCCGCCGTGACGATAGACACCGTGTTGTCATCCCCGCCCATGACGCCCTCGAGGCTCACATCATTGGCCACGATCCAGTCGCAGCCTTTGCGCGCCAGCTTTGCCTTGGCGTAGTTTTCCACGTCGTTGGTCTCGGCGGCGAACCCCACCACCAGCTTCGGCCGGCGGGCGGAGGTCGAGAGGGTGGCCAGGATGTCGGGGTTCTCCACCAGGGCGATGGAAGGCGGGCCGCCGCCGTACTTCTTCAGCTTGGTCCCAGCCGTATCGGCGGGACGCCAGTCGGCCACCGCGGCGACGCAGACGGCGATGTCGGCCGGCAGGGCCGCCTCGCAGGCCGCCAGCATCTGGCGGGCGGTCTCCACGTCCACGCGCTTGACGCCTACTGGAGTCGGCACCGCCACCGGGCCGGCCACGAGAGTCACCTCGGCGCCGAGATCGGCCAGGGCCTTGGCGATGGCGAAACCCTGCTTGCCGCTGGAGCGGTTGGTCAGCAGGCGCACGGGATCCAGCGGTTCGGCGGTGGGGCCGGCGGTGACGATAGCGCGCTTGCCGGCCAGGGGCCGGGCCGCGGGGCCGGCAAGCGCCTGCAGGATCGCCTCGAAGATCGCGGCGGGCTCCGCCATCCGCCCGAAGCCGAACTCGCCGCAAGCCATGGCCCCCTCGTCCGGACCGACGAACAGCACGCCGTCGGCCTTCAGGGTCGCGAGGTTGCGGCGGGTGGCGGCGTGCCCCCACATCCGCACGTTCATGGCCGGCGCCATCAGGACGGGCTTGTCGGTGGCCAGCAGGGTGGTCGAGGCCAGGTCCCCGGCCAGGCCGTGGGCCGCCTTGGCCATCAGGTCGGCGGTGGCCGGCGCCACCACCACCAGGTCCGCCGAGCGCGACAGCTCGATATGGCCCATCTCGGCCTCGTCGGTGAGCGAGAAGAGCTGCGAGTAGACCTTGTCTTCGGCCAGGGCGGCCAGGGACAGCGGGGTGACGAATTCGGCGCCCGCCCGGGTGAGGATCGGCCGCACCCCAATGCCGGCCTTGCGTAGCAGGCGGGTCAGTTCCAGGGCCTTATAGGCGGCGATCCCGCCCCCGACGATCAGCAGAATCCGTTGGTCCGACAAGGTTTGACGCCCCAAGCAACAGGTCCCCGGTCATAGGCCAAACGCGGGCGCTGGACAAACATGCGTTTCTGTTCTTAATTTGTTCCACAGCTTGGCCGGCGATATTATACTTGCCGTACCCAAAAAGAACGATTAGGTTGATTCCACAAGGAGTTAGCCCGATGTCGGTTCTTTCGCAGCCCCACTTCCACAACGAAGCCGCCGCCTACGCTTACGTCGAGGCGCGCGTCTGGCCGCAAGGTCCGATTTGCCCCCATTGCGGCGGCGTGGAGCGCATTGGCCTCATGGGCGGCAAGTCCACCCGGATCGGGGCTTACAAGTGCTACCAGTGCCGCAAGCCCTTCACCGTGAAGGTCGGGACCATCTTCGAGGCCAGCCACGTTCCCCTGCGTCTGTGGCTGCAAGCCATGTTCCTGATGGCATCCTCGAAGAAGGGCGTGAGCGCCAACCAACTGCATCGCACCCTGGGCGTCACCCTCAAGACTGCCTGGTTCATGGCTCACCGCATCCGGAAGGCGATGGAGAGCGACGACGCCAACCCGTTCGGCATGGGCGGCGCGACCGTCGAAGTGGACGAAACCTTCATCGGGACCGATCCCGGCGCTCCGGCTCCCAAGAAGGGCAAGCCGCGCGGGATCAAGCAAATGCAGAAGGTCGTCTCCCTCGTGGAGCGTGAGACCGGCCGCGCCCGCTCGGTTGTCATCGACAACTACAGCCTGTCGGACATCACCCTCGTGGTTGAAGCCAACCTCCACCGCGAGGCCAACCTGCTCACCGACGAGAGCCGCATGTACACCGTGGTCGGCAAGACCTTCGCCAGCCACAACACCGTCAATCACTCCAAGGGCGAGTATGTGAACCGCCAGGACAAGGCGATCCACACCAACACCATCGAAGGCTACTTCTCGATCTTCAAGCGCGGGATGCGCGGCGTCTACCAGCACGCCGCCAAGCGCCACCTGCATCGCTATCTGGCCGAGTTCGATTTCCGCTATAGCTACCGCATCGCGCTGGGCGTGAACGATGTGCAGCGGGCTGATATGATGCTGGCCGGTGTGACCGGTAAGCGCCTCACCTATCAAACAGCTCGTGGGGCGATCTAAGGCGAAGGAAGCCGATGGCGGACAAGAAACCGAAGGACGAGGACGAGGCGCAAAGCCGAAGGTTCATCGAAGCCGCAACCGATCTCGAAGCGGCTGGCGAACTAAACCTCACCGAAAGCGAAGCCGCGTTTGAACGGCTCGTTGACAACGCCTTGCCAGCGCGGAAGCCGCCGGAAAAATAGGGGATTCCCTCAGCGAATCGAACGCGCTAAGGAAAGGGCGTCGCCCCCGCTAGGAAACGACGCCCCCCTCCTACCTCGCGCGCTTGCGCTTGGCAGGAACCTTCACGGTCTGGACATAAGCAGTCGCCTTGCGGCGGTTAGCTTCCGAGATGGGAATGATCTTCCCAGTCTTGGCGTCCTTCCCGATCTGACGGGTAGCCATTTGCACATCACCTCCAATCCGGGGCCGTTGCCCCTCGCTACAGGCATGACCTGCGGATTGTGATGATCGCGTCCGACGACTCGCCAACCGGGAAATTAACCAGTTTCTTCGCGGAAGTTGAGTCAATTCAGCCGCCTAAGCGACAGGGCTAGACTTTGCTGGTCCGGTAGTCGGGCCGGAACTGCGCCAATTCCTCCACAACGTCTTCGGGCAAGCCCATGGCGCGGGCCACTTCGCGAGTGGCCTGATCCGTGTGTTCCCAATCGGCCCGGACGTTCGCCTTAAAATGTTCGAGATGCGGGCGCCCGAAGAAGCCGAGCTTGTCTCGGGGCCGCATCAGGGCCTTCAGGTCGGCCCGGACCGGGCGAGGGTCGCCCGTCATGTTGCGGCTCGCCTGTAGACGCCAGAGCCAAGCTAATAGATCCCCCGGCTGCACCTGCGGCGTCTCCTTCGGCACAAACGAGTGTGCGCGGTAGCCGATGCGCGGGCCGAAGTCGTCCGACTTCAGCAGGAACCGCAGGTAGCGGTGAGCATCGTCCGCGTGTTTGTGGCCTTGCTCGAAAAAGAAGGCGGTCGGCGAGGTGCGGGTGAAAACGCTGCGCCAGTGGGCGATGTGGTAGAAGCAGGACATCAGGGCGAAGGCGTATGGCGTTGGCATTAGGGTGCTGGCGCGGTCTGGGAACACCTCTCCATAGGCTTCCTGATCGACCGCGACGGCCACGCCGAAGTCGCTCTTTTCCTTCGTTAGCGCGATCAGGTGCCGCGACACCTCGTCGGCGTCGGTGCGGCCCTTAAAAATGCCGGCCGTGTGCGCGCATTCGTTGGCGTGAAAGTACGGCAGGCCCCGCCGGCTCAGGTATTGGGACCACTCTTTGCCGAACTCCACCGCTTTCGACTTTCGGAAAACGTAGCCGGCCACGCATAGGACGCGAGGCTTCCGGTCCTCGTAGCTCTCGTCAAAATAGGCTTCCGAGACCGTGACCAAGTCGCCGCCATTCGGGATCAGGATGTCCAGCAGCCGAGCCGACTCGGCATGGCTATTCATCTACCACACCCCGGCCTGGGTACGCGAAGTATAACATCGCCCTTGGCCGTGTGTCTGGAGGGACTGGAATGGCAGGTTACAAGATTGCGTTGAGCGCGGGCCTGGCCCTGGTGTTGCTGGCCGCCTGCGAACGGCCTTCGGCGGTGGCCAAGAAGGAGGACGCTCCGGCTTCGACCGCATCGTCGTCGGGGTCGGGCTCGGAGACCGCAAGGACGGAGACCCGCGACGAGCCGGTGCGCGAGATCGACGGCAAGCCGATCTGGTCGGCAAGCCGCAAAGGCAGCGCCGAGGAGAACGCCCAGCGCAGTTTCGAGCGCAACGGCGAGGCCTTCGGGGCCAAGGACCTGGACGACTTCGTGCGCAAGGCCCACGCCTTCGTCGAGGACCCGCCGGCAGGGACTCAGCGCCTGACCCGGTCCAACGGCGACGTCCTGCTCTACGATCCCAAGGGCAATGTCTTCGCCGTGATCACCAAGGCCGGCGCGCCGCGCACCATGTTCAAGCCCGAAGAAGGCGCCGCCTACTGGGACGAGCAGAAGACCCGCGAGGCGAGGCGCCTGACGGCCCGCTCCGAGCGTCGGGAGCGCGACGACAGCTGATGGCCAGGCATCTCATCAGGTACGCCGATCTGGACTGGAGCCGCGCCTTCCGGGGCCGCCATCCGTTCAATCCAGCCTCGGAGATGAGCATGATCCGGGTCGGCGACCTGAGCGGGCTCACCCGACTGGGCGCCAATCTCATCCGCATCCCGCCAGGCAAGGAGAGCTTCATCCCCCACGCCCATTCGGTGGAGGAGGAGATGGTGCTGGTGATCTCGGGGTCGGGCGAGGTGGTGCTGGACGGCGTCGCCCAGGCGATCGGGCCCGGCGATTTCGTGGGCTTCCCCACCGATGGGGTGGTCCACCACCTGCTCAACACCGGCGAGGTCGACCTGGTCTATCTGACCGTCGGCGAGCGTGCCCGCGTCGAGGTCGCCGACATGCCGACCCTCGGCAAGACCACCGTCTTTCGCAACAACCGCATGGCCCTGTTCGGCCCGGACGGGGTGGAGGAGCTGTCGGCGGAAGAGTGGTTCGCTCGGATGCAGATCGAGGACTAGAGCAGCCAGGCCGCCAGCAAGAACACCAGCCCCGACGCCGCCGCCCCCACCGCGAACCAGAGGAACGGCGTTCCGCCGTGCTCCTCGACCACGGCCACAGCCGGGACCTGGGGCGGAGCCTCGATCAGGCGCGCGAGGTTGCGCAGGGCGCTGACCGCCTCTTCCGCATAACGCTTGGTCCGGGCTGCGGGGGACAATTCGCGAAGCATCCAGCGGCGCACCACCGGATCGGCGGCGGCCCAGATGTCGTGCTGCGGATCGATCCGACGGGCCACGCCCTCCACGGTCATCATGGTCTTCTGCAGCAGCACGAGCTGCGGCTGCAGGCGCATGTCGAACAGAGCGGTGATCTCGAACAGCTGGGTCAGGACCCGGCTCATGGAGACGTCGCTGACATTGCGGCCGAACACCGGCTCGCCCACCGCCCGCAGCGCCTGGGCGAAGGCCGCCACCGAGTGGCCGCGGGGCACGTAGCCGGCGTCGAAATGGGTCTGGGCGACCTTGTCGTAGTCGCGCTGCAGGAAGCCCCAGAGGATCTCGGCCAGGTAGCGGCGCTCGGCGGCGTCGAGCCGTCCGATGATCCCGAAGTCCACCGCCGTCAACTCGCAGGGCGCGGCGACGAACAGGTTACCCTCGTGCAGGTCGGCGTGGAACACGCCATGGTCAAGGGCCTGGGCCAGGAACGCCCGGATCAGCTTGTCGGCCAGGGCCGGACGGTCGAGGCCATCCAGCTCCAGGGCGGCGGGATCGGACAGCGGCGCGCCGGGCGCCCACTCCTGGGTCAGGACCCGCTTGCCCACGCCCTCCCAGACCACCTTGGGTGCGGACATGTAGCCGTCCTTGGCCATGACCTGGGCCAGTTCGTCGCCGCCGGCCGCCTCCAGCCGCAGGTCCAGCTCCAGCTCGGTGGCGCGGATCACCGTGTCGGCCAGGGCCTTCGGCTCCAGGCGCCGCGCGGGGACCGACCAGCGCTCCACCAGCCGGGCGGCCAGCCGCAGCACTTCGGCGTCTTCCGCCACCCGCCGGCCGATGCCGGGCCGCAGCACCTTGACGGCCACGCGTCGACCATCGGTGAGGGTCGCCTCATGCGCCTGGGCCAGCGAGGCCGCGGCCACCGGCTCGCCGAAGGTCGAGAACAGGCTCGCCACCGGCCGTCCCAGGGTCAGCTCCACCTCGCGCCGGGCCAGTTCGGTGGGAAAGGGCGCGAGGGCGTCCTTCAGCCGCGCCAGGTCCTGGGCGAACTCGATCCCGAAAATGTCGGCGCGGGTGGAAAGTAGCTGGCCGAGCTTGATCGCCACCGGCCCCAGCAGCTCCAGCGACCGCGCCAACCGCTCGCCGGGCCGTCCCTCTCGGGCCTGGCGTCCGGCCAGCAGCCGGAGCGCCGTACCCAGGGTCTTCACGGCGGGGGGATAGAGAGCGTCCAGCTCGCGCGGAAGCAGGGCGTCGTTGCGCGCCAACATCCATCCCGCGGCCGCGAGCCGCCCGAACGCCGCCAGCCCGCCCACCGGCTAGATCGCCCAGCCGTGGTGCATGGCGGCCACCCCGCCGGTGAAGTTCGTGTAGCCGGCGCGGCTGAACCCGGCCTTCTCGATCAGGCCGACGAAGGTCTTCTGGTCCGGGAACCGGCGGATGCTTTCCACCAGGTACTGGTAGCTCTCGCGGTCCTTGGCCACCCATTGGCCGATCTGCGGTATCACCTTGAAGGAATAGGCGTCATAGGCGCGGCGCAGGGCCTCGGTAGCCGGCTGCGAGAACTCCAGGCACAGGAACCGGCCGCCGGGCTTCAGAACCCGCCGGGCCTCGGCGAGGGCCGCGGAGATATCGGTGACGTTGCGGATGCCGAAGGAGATCACATAGGCGTTGGCGCAGGCGTCGGGCAGCGGCAGGCGCTGGGCGTCGCCCACGGCCCAGACGATCTCCGGCTCCCCGCCCCGCTCACGGCCGGCGGCGATCATCTCGGCGTTGTAGTCGACCACGATCACCGAGGCGTCGGGACCGCCGCGTCGTTCCTGCGCACGCCGGGCCATCTTCGCGAAGCGTCGGGCCATGTCGCCCGTGCCGCCTGCGCAGTCGATTATGGTCTCGCCCGGCTGCGGATTCAGGCGGGCGGCGACGGCGTCCTTCCACAGCCGGTGGACGCCCCCGCTCATCAGGTCGTTCATCAGGTCGTAGCGGCTGGCGACGCGGTCGAAGACCCCACGCACCAGGCGCGGTTTCTCGGCGGGGTCGACGTCGCGGAATCCGAAGGTGGCGGCGGGTCCGGTCATGCAGGCGTCTTAGCCTTGTCGCGCGCGCAACGCCATGCCACTCCACGTTCCATGCCCGAACTTCCCGAGGTCGAGACCGTCCGCCGCGGCCTGCAGCCGGTGCTGGAAGGCCGCCGCCTGGCCCGCGTGGAGGCCCGCCGCGCCGACCTGCGGTTCCCGTTCCCCGAAGGCTTCGTCCAGCGGCTCACCGGCGCGACCATCCAGCGCCTGGACCGCCGCGCCAAGTATCTGATCGCCGAACTGGACCGGGGTGAGACCCTGGTGATGCACCTGGGCATGAGCGGCCGATTCGAGATCGCCAGACCGCAGGGCGCCGTCCGGCCCGGAGAGTTCCACTACGCCGCCGACCCGGATCCCAAGCACGCGCATGTGGTGCTGGACACCGAAGATGGCGGCCGGGTCACCTATTACGACCCCAGACGTTTCGGCTACATGGCCCTGCTCGACACCGCCACCCGCGACCAGCATCCCTGGTTCGCGGGCCTCGGCCCCGAACCTCTGTCGCCCGCCTTCGATGCGAACCTGCTGGAGAAAGCCTTCGCCGGCCGCAAGCAGGGTCCCAAGACCCTGCTGCTGGACCAGAGGATCGTCGCCGGCCTGGGCAATATCTATGTCTGCGAGGCGCTCAACCGGGCGCGGATCTCGCCCTTCAAGCCGGCCGGCGGGATCACGCCGGCCAGGCTCGGCCCTCTGGTCGAGATCATCCGCGAGGTGTTGAACGAGGCCATCGCCGCGGGCGGCTCCACCCTGCGCGACTACGCCGCCGCCGACGGGGCCCTGGGCTATTTCCAGCACCGTTTCCGCGCCTATGACCGCGAGGGCCAGGCCTGCCTCAACGAGGGCTGTGGTGGCGTCGTTGCCCGCCAGGTCCAGGCCGGCCGCTCCACCTTCTTCTGCCCCGACTGCCAAGAGTGAATCGACGCATGCTCTCAAAGGCTCTCCTCGCCGGGCTCTTCGGCCTCGCCCTCGCCGCCTGTGGGCCCGCGCAGGCCAAGCCGCCGTACTGGATCGTGCGCGACGCCGATTCAGAGGTGATGCTGTTCGGGTCGGTCCACGTGCTGCGGCCGGACCTCGACTGGCGGCCGCCCGAACTGGACGCCGCCCTGGCCAGGGCCGACGACCTCTGGTTCGAGCTGCCGATCGACGCCATGTCGGAGGCGCGCACCGCCCAGCTCGCAGCCCGGCACGGCCTGATGCCGGAGGGCAAGACCCTCACCAGCCTGCTCTCGCCGCAGGGCGCCCAGCGCCTGGCGAGGGCGTCGGAAAGCCTGGGGGTCAGCCTGGCGGTGATGGATCGACTGGAGCCTTGGTTCGCCGAGGTGCTGCTGGCCGGGGCCCAGTTCCGCAAGGCCGGGGCCGATACCTCCGGCGGGGTGGAGAAGACCCTGTCGGCCAGCGCCCCGGCCTCGGCCCAGCGCAAGGCCTTCGAGACCCCCGACGAACAGATCGCCATCTTCGATTCCGCGCCGCTCATCGATCAGGCCGCCTCCCTGGAGCGCAGCCTGATCGAGCTGGACGCCAATCCCGACGCCTATGAGGCCCTGGTGGCCGACTGGATGGCCGGCGACCTGGCGGGTATCGACGAGCAGGCCCTGGAGCCCCTCCGCGAGGTCGCCCCCGCCCTCTATGCGCGGCTGGTCACCGATCGTAACGCCCGCTGGCTGGCGGCGCTCCGCACGCGCCTTGCCGGTCAGGGCCGGACCGTGGTCGTGGTGGGCGTCGGACACCTGGTGGGCGAGGACGGCCTGCCCGCCCGCCTGCGAGCGCTTGGCTATTCGGTCGAGGGGCCTTAGAGGCCAGTCCAGGGACAACCGCGCGAGGCTGGCATGAGCTACGAGACCCTGATCGTCGAGGCGCATGACGCCGTCACCCTGATCAAGTTGAACCGGCCCGAGGCGCTGAACGCGCTCAACAGCCAATTGCTCGCCGAACTCTGCGCCGCCCTGGACGCGGCCGAAGCCGACGACAGCGTCCGCTGCCTGGTGCTGACTGGCTCGGAGCGCGCCTTCGCCGCCGGCGCCGACATCAAGGAGATGTCCGACAAGTCCTACGCCCAGATGTTCAAGCAGGACTTCTTCGGAGCCAGCGCCCGGCGCATCGAGCAGTTTCGCAAGCCGATCATCGCGGCCGTGGCGGGCTATGCGCTCGGCGGCGGCTGCGAGCTGGCCATGCTGTGCGACTTCATCATCGCCGCCGACACCGCCAAGTTCGGACAGCCCGAGATCAACCTCGGCGTCGCGCCGGGCATCGGCGGCACCCAGCGGCTGACCCGCTTCGTGGGCAAGTCCAAGGCCATGGACATGATCCTCACCGCCCGGATGATGGACGCCGCCGAGGCCGAGCGCGCCGGCCTGGTCTCGCGCGTCGTCGAGGCCGACAAGCTGATCGGGGAGGCCATGGCGGCGGCGAGCAAGATCGCGTCCCAGTCGCCCTTGGCGGTGATGATGAACAAGGAGCTGGTCGAGGCGGCCTACGAGACCACCTTGTCGGCCGGGGTCTCGCTGGAACGGCGGATGTTCCATTCCCTGTTCGCCTTCGACGACCAGAAGGAGGGCATGGCCGCCTTCGTCGAGAAGCGGAAGCCAGCGTTCAAGGGCCAGTAGCTTCATGCGGCTGATCGCCTTCGGGGACTCGATGGTCGCCGGAGCCGGCGATCCCGACCATCTCGGTTGGGTCGGCCGGGCCCTGGCCGGCCGCCGCGCGGTGACCCTCTATAACCTCGGCGTGCGCCGTGAGACGTCCGGCGACATCGCCGCCCGTTGGCGGGCCGAGGCCCTGCCCCGGATCACGGCGGACGAACCCATGCGGATCGTCTTCTCCTTCGGCGTCAACGACTGTCACCTCGACGGCAGCCGGCCGCGGCTATCCCAGGCCGAAAGCCTGAAGAACGCCCAGGCCGTCTTGACCGGCGCGGCCGAGCTTTGCCCCGTCATGCTCGTCGGCCCGCCCCCCGTCGTCGACCCTGGCGTCTGCGCCCGGCTGGAGGGCCTGAACGACGCCCTGAAAGCCCTCGCCGCGCGGCTTAGAATCCCTTTTATCGACGTCCTGCGGCCGCTGATGGCCGACGGCCTGTTCCAGGCCGAGGCCCTGGCCTGGGACGGCGCCCACCCCGGCGCGGGCGGCTATCAGCGCATGGCCGACCTGATCTGCATCCATCCCGCCTGGACCCGCTTCACCCTGGCCGATTAAACGGTCCGTGCGGATTGACCCCAGGCCCGCCGTCCCGTATATCCGCGCCTCCAATTTGCCCGCCCGGGCTAGACACCCGGGCGCGATCCGTTTTGAGAGCTGACACATGGCCAACACGCCCGGCGCCAAGAAGGCGGTCCGCAAGATCGAACGCCGCACCGAAGTGAACAAGGCGCGCCGTTCGCGCGTGCGCACCTATCTGCGCAAGTTCGATGAGGCGGTCACCGCCGGTGACGCGACCCTCGCCAAGGCCGCCTTCGTCGAGGCCGAATCCGAGCTGATGCGCGCCGTCTCCAAGGGCGTCGTCCACAAGAATACCGGCTCGCGGAAAGTCTCCCGCCTGGCCGCCCAGCTCAAGAAGCTGGCCGCCGCCTGAGGTTGCGGCGCCGGCCAGGAAGCTTGGCCGGCATCTTTCTGATCTAGATGGTCTTTTTGACGCACCCGCGGGTTGAGAAACCCGCGGGCGTTTCTTTGTGCGCCGCACCCATTCTTGCTGCGACTGCGGCGAATCTTCTCAGTCAACGGAACGTCAAAATTGGGATTCCCTTGCCCTGCGAGGGCTGGATTTGAGTCAACGAAAATATCGATATGAGTCGCGAAGAATCACCGTTGACCCCCTAACCGCCCCGACTAGGGTGGCAAGTCTTAAGACGTCCTTCCATC